>JAQYAI010000171.1 GCA_029227655.1 bacterium
CAGGTACTGGATTCTGTTCCGATATTTGGCGTTCCATATCCATTTGCAAATTCCGTGATCTGTGGGCGGAACCATTTTGGATGACCCACATAAATCATCGTAGATTTGGCTCCATATATTTCTTTTGTCTCAGTCATCTTATCTGCAATCGTCTGAAGTGCCTCATCCCAGCTGATACGCTCAAACTTGCCTTCTCCTCTTTCTCCAACGCGCTTCATTGGATAAAGAAGTCTGTCCGGATGATAAAGCGCCTGCTTTAGGGCGGCACCTTTGA
Source organism: bacterium (assembly GCA_029227655.1). Lineage (GTDB taxonomy): Bacteria > Bacillota > Clostridia > Lachnospirales > Lachnospiraceae > Allocoprococcus. The sequence goes on from JAQYAI010000171.1 coordinate 275, forward strand.
CACAGACACGTCCGTTCGACATCGGCATGGTTTTATTTCCTTCCACTTTGATTACCTTGCCATCCCTGCAATAAACATCCACCAGGCATGATCCGCCGCACAATCCACAGATACCAGTCTTAACAGTAATCCCAGTCTCTTCACACGGAATTTTGGCTTTTAGAAGTTCCTTTTCACTTAAAATTCCCATAAACTTTTCCTCTTTGGCATTCATTTCTAAATTACTCTTCTCTCATTGTAAGAACCTTTGTACGCCCTAGTCCAATTGTTTTTCTCTATAATATTATAGATGTAATGAATAAATTTAAACTCTATTTCTTAATTCCTGCAGGATTTTCTTCTCCATCCTTGACACCTGTACCTGAGAAATCCCAAGCACCGTTCCGACTTCTCCCTGGGTCTTATTTGCAAAATATCTTAAATAAATCAGTTCACGGTCTCGTTCTTCTAATTCATTTAGTAATTGTCTGAGGAACAGACGGTTCAGAATTTCTTCTTCCCGTTCCTCTTCTTCCACAATTTTATCCATAAGAAGAATCTCATTCCCATCTCCCTGATAAATGGTCTTCTGCAGAGATTCTACTTCACTGCCTGCCTCCAGTGCAAGAACCAGTTCTTCCTTGGTGGTGCCAATCTCTTTCGCTACTTCTTCGATTCCCGGCTCTCTGCCATCTTTTTCACGTATCTTTTCTGTGGCTAAATATGCTTTGTAGGCAATCTCCTTTAGCGAACGGCTAACTTTAATCATACCATCATCCCGAAGAAAGCGTTTGATTTCCCCAGAAATCATCGGGACCGCATACGTCGAAAATTTCACTTCAAAAGAAAGATCAAACTTGTCTATTGCCTTTAAAAGTCCAATACTTCCTATCTGAAATAAATCTTCCGGCTCTATCCCTCTTCCATAAAACCTCCTTGCCACACACCAGATCAGACCTGTATTTTCTTCCACTAACTGCGCTCTTGCCGCTTCATCCCCTTCGTGAGCTTTCTCTATCAGAGCGATTGTGTTGTCCATATTTCCTGCCCTTTTCCAATATGCTTTTTCATTTTGACCAGTGTTCCCTCTCCAGATTTTGATTCTACTTCTACCTCATCCATAAATGACTGCATGAAAACAAACCCAAGTCCGGAGCGTTCCAAGTCTGGTTTGGTGGTAAATAATGGTTCCATCGCCTTTGCCACATCTGGAATTCCAACACCGTCATCTTTGATTTCTATGTAAAAGACGCCGTCACAGATACGGGACAAAATACGGATTTTCCCCTCCTTACCTTCATATCCATGAATAATGGCATTTGTGACTGCCTCTGACACAGCAGTCCGCACATCTTCTACTTCCTCAAGGGTGGGATTCATCTGTGTCAGAAATGCCGACACCGCCACTCTCGCAAATCCTTCATTTTCCGATCTGCTGTCAAATAAAAGTTCCATTTCGTTCGTGGTCTTCATTCTTACTTTTCCTCCTCAAAAAGCTGTATGATTTTTGTCATCCCTGACATATTTAAAATTTTTTTCATTCTCTCATTTGCATGTACAGCCCATACTTCGCCACCCAGAAGATGAATCTGCCGGTATCTTCCCATAATCACACCAATTCCTGAACTGTCCATAAAGTCCGTATTTTTAAAATCAAAAATCACATGTTTAATATGCTTTCTTTCAATCAGCCTGTCCGCTTCTTTTTTGATTTCCTCCGCATAGTGGTGGTCCACTTCCCGGGGAAGGAAAATAGTAAGACAGTTCTCCTCAACCAAATAATCCATTGTTACCTCCTGCTTCTACTTCAAGACTCACTCGCCGCCTAAAAAGGCGGGAGTCATCTCCCATCTGATATAAAAGAGGATATGCATATCTGCATATCCTCTTTCGTAATCTCATCTTATATTCTACTCTTTGCCCTATTGGACTTTCTGCTTTGTATCTTCTAACAAAAGTTTTGCACTTCCTCCATCATATTCCAGATCCATCTGCACTACCTTTTCCAGATCAGTAACTGCTCCGGCATAATCTTCAGCAGCTATTTTTTCCTGAGCACTTTGATAATACCGCTCGCACATTTTCGGAAACAACTCTCCCGCCACTTCGTCATAGACAGCCTTTCCTCTTTCACCAAGGGCATCCGGTTGAACCTGCAATAATAATTCTGTCATATCTGCATTACTTGTCGCGCCCGCATCATAAAGTTCTTTTACCCGCAGGACCGTCTCGTAACTTTCTTGTGTATTTCCAGAACTTTCAATCGCACTTTTCGCCTCTTCATCTGTGCTTCGATAACTTTCCAGCTCGTCTTTCAATACACTTATCTGCGTATCTCTGGCTGCAACTTCCTCACTAAGTTCCACGATCGTATTGTTCGTCTCCCGCGTTTTATTCTGAATGACAGTTGGGGAAATCAGGAACCACACGACCGCAGCCCCCAACACAATACCGATTATAATATTTACGATTGTCAGTACCGCAGCATTATCCTTTAAACTTGCTGATACAGGCTGTATGATTGTTTCATTCCCCAGGGAATACGTAACCGTTTCTTCCTTTTCTTCTTTTAATTTTGTCACTTTCTGCTTCTGCATCTGTGATAGTTCATGCATATATGCCAAAGTGATTGTATTTGTAATATCCATCTTATGAGCACGTCTCAAAAGCTGTCTTGCTTTTGCGTACTGCTCCGTCTCTATATATAATAGAGCCAGGAGCTGATGTGCTTTTAAAAATGTCGGATGTGCCTGAATGACTTTTTTGAGCTGAATGATTGCCAGATCTTCTCCATGCTGTCTTGCATAAACAAGACACTGATTATATTTATGAATTGCCTGATTGATCTGTTCCAGCTCGTTTGGTGATTCCTGTACTTTTTTAATGTAGTAATTAGCAATATTCTCGTAAGACTTCAGGTTCTTACTGATGATCCATTCTACCAGAGCCTCCACTACTTCGCCACGCCCATAATATACCAGTCCCAATAAGTTTCTCGCTGCAATATTGCTCCTATTATATTGTAAACTTCGTTTTAAAGACGAAACAGCACCGGATAAATCCCTCATGTTCGCCTTTCTTAATCCGTCGTTATACCAGTAATCTGACTGACGAAAAAATCTTTCTGCGTAATTCATTGTTCTCCCCTATTTATTCTGTTCCATTATTTCACGTAAAATATCAGTTAAATCTTCTAAGTCTTCTTTGTATACAGCCTGTTCAATATCTTCTATTTCCAAACTGGGTTTGAATTTTTTTAATTCTTCTTCAAAATTAAGCATAAAGGCCTCCTATCAATTCTTTTAACTCTCCTACCAGATACAAGGAACCTAGGCAATACAGTCTTCCATTTGGTCCCTTTTCATGTAAAGCTTCTGAAAACATCTCTTCCAAAGATTCACTCACATGAACCGGCTTATCTGTATAAGCCTTAAAAATTCTTTCCATGACTTCTTTGCCTGCCCCTCTTGCATCTGCAAGTTTTGTCACAAAATATGCATCCGCATCTGACTCTTTACAGAGAAGTGCTATCATCTGCTCATAATCCTTATCTTCTACCGCCGAAAACAGAACGATTCTCTTTCCTTCTTTCTTCTGCCATCCAAGACTCTCTACAAAACGTTCAATTGCCGGAAGATTATGTGCTCCATCGAGAATGACTCCCGGAAGGACTTCTTCCATTCTTCCCGGCCAGCACACATTTGCAATTGCACTTTTCCATTTTTCTTCATTTATCGGCTTTCCCAAAACCTCTTCTGCTGCATAAAGGGCAAGTGTAGCATTCATTGCCTGATACACGCCTGTCCCACGCACCGTCCAAAAGGTATTTTTATCATACTCACTCAAAACAGAAAAAGCAACCTGTTTATCCGTAATTTCAAGAATTTTAAACGCATCTTTCCCGATTTTTCTACAAGGTGCCCCCTGCACTTCTGTCCTCTTTTGAATCACCTGATTTGCTTCTTCTGAACTTCCATCAAACACGACTGGCACCCCTTTTTTTATGATACCAGCTTTCTCTCCGGCAATTTCAGCCACTGTATTTCCCAGAATTCCCATATGATCAAGTCCGATGGATGTAAGTATCGTCATGACCGGATGTGGGAAGGAATTGGTCGCATCCAGGCGCCCTCCAAGACCGGTCTCCAGAATCACATATTCCACCTCACGCTCTTCAAATGCAAGCATTCCCATCCCATAGAGAAATTCAAAATAAGAAGGATGTTCCATTCCTTCGTTCACCATCTGATCCACAACTTCTTTTACTCTTTCAAAACATGATAGCAGCATTTCATCTGAAATCTGCCTCCCATTCATCTGAATTCTCTCGTTGAGTCTGACCAGATGTGGTGAAGTGAAAAAACCAACTGTTTTTCCCTCACAAAGAAGAATCGCCTGCATAAATGCGCAGACGCTTCCCTTTCCATTGGTCCCTGCCACATGGATGATTTTCCGGTCATGGCAGGGATTTCCAAGTCTTCTTATAAACTCACGGGTATGTTCTAACGAATGCTTTTTTGTAAATTTTGGTATGTCAGCAATATAGCTGACCATATCATTGTACTGCATATCTTACCCTCTTTAGCCGGCTACTGCTGCGTTTCTTCACTTGTATCAGTCTCACCTTCCGATACATCGTCAGTTTCCTGATCTGCATACTGCGCTGCAAGTGCCTGTTTCATCTCTATTTCTATTCTTAATTCTTCTGTATATTCAGCAAGTTTTCCCTCATAGAGTATATATTCTGCCGAGGTCCTGAAGATTGTATTGCTTGATCCCACCTGACTGACAGTAATGATATCACCTTCTTCGATCGTGCTGTCCGGCAATTCTATTCTCGTATTATTCAGGAATTTGCTTTCCTGCTTCTCACCATTTACATAGACCTTACTCCATTTTGTAAAGTTCGTTCCATACAAACTGTAAGAACCATCCAGCTTACTCGTTAGATCCGACAAAGTCACATCCAGAATTCCCATCTGCATATGCCCCTCCGTAATTGGAGGTTCTCCCTCATATGCATACTGTTCTCCATACAGAATATCATACTGCAGAAGCTCCAGATCCTTTAAATACTGCTTGGATTGGCGACGCTGCTGATGGTAATTGAATACAGTTCCTGAATGAATCCCGATCCTTTCCATCACATCTGCCATGATCTGATAAGCTGGAAGATTGGCATCCTTCTTTTCAAGACCAATATTATCCCATATCAGATAATTCGTATTGTACAAATACTTGCTCTTCATGTCCCTTGCTTTCAGCCCCATCGTTGGAAGATGATCTCCATAGAACACAACAACTGCAGGTTCCCCTCTTTCTTCCATCATCTCTATCAGATTTTTAACGAACTGATCCATTTCATAGACTTGATTTACATAATATTCCCAGGCATTATTCTTCGCTTCACTCTCCAGGCCTGTCACTGTAATTCTTGGGTTTTCAATCAGTTTTTCTTCCGGATAATCCCCATGTCCCTGCACAGTAATTGCAAAAACAAAATCCTGTTGTTCAGTACTGTCAAGTGCATTTTCAATATGGGTCAGCAAAATATCATCTTTTGCCCATCCATTTTCTGTGAGCTGCAGAATATTCATGAACTCTTTGCTTGTATAACTGTCAAAACCGATATTGTTAAATACTTTTGCACGGCTGTAGAAATTTCCGCCATTATTGTGAAGTGCATGCGCCCCATATCCAAATGAAGTAAATGCTGTTGCCGCACTTTCTGCCACCTGATTCTTCAGGACCGTTTTATATGGATATTCTCCCGGTCCAAAGTATCGAAGGTTCATACCGGTCAGAACTTCAAACTCCGTGTTGGCTGTTCCGGCTCCTACGGATGGTACCTTAAAATATCCAGAAGAATATTCTTCGGAAAGCTGTCGGAAATTCGGCAGCGGATCTTCCGATGTCTGTAAATCTAAAAATTCACTTGTATCAAAAAAGGATTCTAACTGTACAAAAATAACATTTGGCATGACCTTGGCTTCACTTGTAGACTTCGTCAGTTCACCATTATTGGTAATTTCTGCAATTGCTTCCTCGTCATAACCATTTGGCTGTGAGATTCCTGTATTAAATAAGCTTGCGCAGAAACAATATGGAAGACCATAGTCTTCATAAGCAAATGCAATATTTCCAAAATATGTAGAAATTACGCGGTTATCAATCGCCCACTCTGTTGCGAAACTATAGATACAACAGGTTGCTGCCACCCCTATAACCGCAAGGATGCGATGCATTTTCCCCGCATATTTTCCAGCAAATCTGAACATTGCCACGCCCCATACCAAAAGGGCTGTCACCCCGACCGCCATCATGACAAGCTCCGGCACACTAAAATAATTCGTAAACAGAGATAATCCTTCTGTAAATGTTTTTAAATCCTGTGCATTGAACGGAGTCACTCGTTTCATGAGCATGATTCCGTTCACCAGCCCTATAAATAACCATAGGACACTGACGATAATACGTGCAAACACACGACGCCTCACCAAATGCACAAAAGTAAACGTCAGAAAAATCATAAGCGCATTGTACAAAAATACGACCGGTGTCTCTGTCATATATGTCCAGGCCTTTATAACCGAATGTCTGGACATCACTTCAATGATAAAATTGATGACCAGCGACCAAAGTGCTTCCAGTGGAACCGAAAAACGGTTCATGATTGAATAATGTGGTGCAATCTTCGCTTTTACCGCCCGGACCTTTTTAACGATCCGGCGTTCCTCCCAATTTATACTCGGTATTTTCATTCTTCACTTCCTTATTTTTTGAGACTTGCAAGTCTTTCTTTCACCTGTGCCATCATCTGTGTATATTTTTCAAGCTTTGCTTTTTCTTCATCTACCTTTGCCTGTGGTGCTTTACTAAGGAATTTTTCATTATTTAACATTCCATTTGAACGTGCAATTTCTTTTGTCAGTCTTGCTTCTTCTTTTGTAAGACGTTCTATCTCCTGCTCAAAGTCAATCAGTTCTTCCAGTGGCACATACACGGTTGCATCAGGAACTACAACAGAAACTGCATCTTCTGCGATTCCTTCTTTGGTTCCCTGAATAATGAAATCATTTGCTGCTGCCATCATAATTGCGGAATTACTCAGATGTTTTAATCCCGCACAGAGTTTTTCATCATCACACACAACATAAATCGTTGCTTTTCGGCTGTTCGGTACATTCATTTCCGCACGGACATTACGTACACCACGGATAATTTCTTTGAAATGTTCCACAACATTTTCAGCAACTGCAAATTCTCTGCCCTCTGTGTAAACCGGCCAGCTCGACATCATAAGTGATTCTTCTTCCGGCACAAGTTTGCTGTAAATTTCTTCTGTCACAAATGGCATAAATGGATGAAGAAGTTTCAGACCATTCTTCAATACTTCTTTTAATGTCCAAAGTGCTGCATTTGCTCCCTCTGCATCTTCGTCAGCATGGTAAATACGATATTTTGCAATTTCAATATACCAGTCACAGAATTCATCCCACAAGAAATTATATACTTTGGAAAGGGCAATTCCGAGATCGAATTTGTCCATGTTTTCTGTTACATCTTTTACAAGTGTATTACATTTTGAAAGGATCCATCTGTCTGCCGGGTGCAGCTGTTCTACTGCTGGTTCAGTCACTTCTTTTCCTTCCATATTCATCATGATAAAACGTGATGCATTCCATACCTTGTTTGCAAAGTTCCTGCTTGCCTCCACTCTTTCATTATAGAAACGCATATCATTTCCAGGTGCATTCCCTGTAACAAGTGTCATACGAAGTGCATCTGCGCCATAATCTTCGATGATTTCCAGCGGATCGATACCATTTCCAAGAGATTTACTCATCTTACGTCCCTGTGAGTCGCGTACAAGACCATGAATCAATACTGTATGGAATGGCGATTTTCCTGTATGTGCATATCCAGAGAATACCATACGGATTACCCAGAAAAAGATGATATCATATCCTGTAACAAGAACATCTGTTGGATAGAAGTAATCTAATTCTTCTGTCTTTTCCGGCCAGCCAAGTGTTGAGAATGGCCATAAAGCAGAACTGAACCATGTATCCAGTGTATCCTCATCCTGTGTAAAATGTGTGCATCCACAGTGTGGACATACTTCCGGAGCTTTTCTTGCAACGACAAATTCGCCACACTTATCACAATAATATGCAGGAATTCTATGTCCCCACCAAATCTGACGTGAAATGCACCAGTCTTTGATGTTTTCCAGCCAGTGAAGGTATGTCTTTCCATAGCTTTCCGGAACGAATCTCAATTCACCTGTCTTGATTGCTTCGATTGCCGGCTTTGCAAGTTCCTCCATTCTTACGAACCACTGCTGTTTGATCAGAGGTTCTACCGTTGTATGACAGCGGTCATGGGTACCAACATTGTGTGTATGCTCTTCGATTTTTACAAGATAACCTTCTTTTTCAAGGTCCTCTACGATTGCTTTTCTTGCATCGTAACGGCTCATGCCAGAATATCTTCCATATCCTTCTACGATGGTAGCATCGTCATTCATGATATTGATTTCCGGAAGGTTGTTGCGTTTTCCTACTTCAAAGTCGTTCGGGTCATGTGCCGGTGTGATCTTAACCGCACCTGTTCCGAATTCCTTGTCTACATAGTAGTCTGCGATGATTGGAATCTCTCTTCCCACCAGTGGAAGAAGTGCTTTCTTTCCAACGATATCTTTGTATCTTTCGTCATCCGGATGAACCGCAATGGCTGTATCACCCAGCATCGTTTCCGGACGTGTGGTTGCGATCTCAAGAAAACGGTCTGTTCCAATGATCGGATATTTGATATGCCAGAAATGTCCGGCCTGTTCTTCATGCTCTACTTCTGCGTCGGAAAGGGATGTCTTACATACCGGACACCAGTTAATGATTCTCGATCCTTTGTAAATATATCCCTCTTCGTAAAGTTTGATGAATACTTCTTCTACGGCCTTCGAACATCCTTCGTCCATCGTAAAGCGTTCTCTGTCCCAGTCACATGAGGTTCCTAATTTCTTAAGCTGTGATGTGATGGTTCCGCCGTATTCTTCTTTCCATTCCCATGTTCTCTTAAGGAAACCTTCACGGCCAAGTTCTTTCTTGTCGATTCCTTCTTTTTTCAGCGCCTCTGTAACCTTAACTTCTGTTGAGATTGCAGCATGGTCTGTTCCAGGAATCCAGAGTGCATTGTATCCCTGCATCCTCTTATAACGGATCAGGATATCCTGCAGTGTGTTGTCAAGCGCATGTCCCATATGCAGCTTTCCTGTGATATTCGGAGGTGGCATTACGATGGTAAATGGTTTCTTGCTTCTGTCCACCTCAGCGTGAAAATATTTCTTTTCACACCATTTGTCATAAAGTTTTGGTTCAATTTCCTTTGGATTATAAGTTTTTTCTAAATTGTTACTCATGTTCTCCTCCTAAAATTCTCTCATATACTCTCATAAAATAAAAACGCCCTTTACAAAATCGTAAAGGGCGTATATTAACGCGGTACCACCTTAGTTATATGAAATAAAATCATCTCATATCTCTTAGTTCTATAACGTGAACTACTCCGTGATATCCTACTCTTTCTGACTTTCTTTCAGATATCCGGCTCCAAAGCTACCTTCTGCGTCCGTTTCCCGTGAATCACCTTTCAGCCTGCGAATGATTCTCTCTTTCCAGCCCTAAACACATACTCCTCTTTCTCTTTGCCTTTAGATATTAAACCTATCAATAATCATAGTCGGGAAATCGATATTTGTCAAGACGTTCACTGAATCTTTAAACTTTCTTAAGAGTATCAAAAAAGTCAGACAAGTTTTTCGTCCCTGTCTGACTTTTTATATGTAATATTATTTCACTACTAGTTCTTCTTTTCCATAGCTGGATTATCTTCTACAGTAATAACACCTTTCTTCCAAAGGACACGAGAAGTGATAATTGCTACTGGAAGCATTGCGATAATAAGGAATCCAATTGCTCCGAACAGAGAACCACCAGATGTAATTCTTACAAAGAGTGAAAGAAGAGTTACAATAATAAGTACTGGAATAACTCCCTTCATACCATTCTTAACTACTTTGCTTCCTGAATTTCCACTTGCAACAAGTCCAAGTGATAATGAACCGAACAGAGCAGGAATGATGTAGTTAGAAGCTGTCTTGATCTGTGGAATTTCAAAAATGAATCCGATCTGTGAGCTAAGGAGTGCTGCAAGTGCAAGAATAACTACTGTCATAATTGATGACACAGCTACTGCAACAGACGCAACAGCATCTCCTTCAGGAGTATTCTGTTCTGTTTCTGTAAGTTTAATTGCGTTGATCGCGCAAGGAAGCTTCAGGTTCATGATGTTACCTGTAAGGAATGTAAGGTAAGATGAACTTCCTAAAATAGGAGTATAACTGATCGCTTCTGAAATACCTACTGGAATATAAATTAATAAAATACTGATGGTTGAAACGTTGATTACATCACCGAAACTTGGCATTGCATCGTAAACGGTCAGTACAACAAATGGAATAGAAAGCATATAGAGCAGAGCGATTACTGTTCCAATACGTCCTACTTTATGAGACCACGCCTGAAATGGGTCCATTGAAACTGAGTTTTTCTTATCTTTACTCATGTGAATTTCCTCCTTTATTCAAACTCTATTTAAAAATGCTGGTCCAAAGAATTGATGATGCCATACCACCAATCATTGAGAATGCCATAACGAAGTCATTCAGCCATTTCAGTCCTGGTTTTGCTGAAAGTGCACCAAGAACTAATGCAATAATAAGACCAGTAACCATAACTGCTGCCTGAATGGTATCACCAATCAAAAGAACAGGAATGTATACTGCGAACAGACATAACATGAAACATCCGCTCAATACATATTTCCATGTGCTTGCGTTTTCATTCTTAGAAACGCTCATGCAAAGCTTCTTTCCTAATGGAATTAATACGAAGAACCCACTAAGCATACCAATACTCATAAGAATCATAACAACACCGAACTGGCTTCCTGTTGCGCCTTCGATCATCTGTGCACTTGTTTCAAAACCGATTGCAGAAGCAACACTACTTGAAATCAGTGTTTCATAAGACAATGAACCGATAACAGAAAGTCTCCACCATGACCATACAGTTCCGAGAACCGGAATCAATGCAAAGAGACCTACAACGATTGATAAGCTTGGTACAATCGAGAAAACAAGGCTTGATTTGATAACTTTGCTCAGTGCATCCTTGGAAATTCCAAGTTCCACGCAACGAGCATATGCCTTCTTTAAATAGAGCAGCGAAAATGCTACGATGTAAAGCAGACCGATAATAATCATTATCAGCAACAATGGGCTATTAATAATTTCCTTCATAAGTCATTTCTCCCTTTCCTTTATGAATCTTTAGTTATTTGTGTTCTTCCAGCCATCTCATAGCTGCATACGCATAAACAGCACTTCCCTGTGCGAGTACAGAATCATCAAATTTGACCATTGGATGATGCTGTGGATAACAGTATCCCTTACTCGGTTCCCCTGCTGCAAGTGCAAGCATAATAGACGGTACCTTCTGGCTTACATAAGCAAAGTCTTCAGAACCGGCTGATTTATTTCCGCTTCCGCCGCTCATTGCAACAATCTGTCCTGCCGTAAATGCTTTAGTCGGACCAAGAAGTTCCCGCATATAACCAGCTGTGGCTGCTGACAGATCAGGGTTGTTATTCAGAACCGGACAACCTTTGCCGAAGCTGACTTCTGCTGTTGCACGGAAACTTAATGCAATACCTTCCGCGATTTCTTTCATTCTCTGCTTCAAAAATGCTCTGACTTCTTCATCATATGTGCGGATCGTTCCGCTCATTGTCACAACATCTGGAATGACATTCGCAGCCTGGCCTGCATGAATCGTTCCGATTGTCAGAACTGCTTCGTCTACAAGTGCAAGTTCTCTTGCATGAATTTCCTGAAGCGCTGTAACGATATGTGCTGCAACTGTAACCGGATCGACACCAGTATTTGGCATAGAGCCATGACATCCTTTACCCTGAACACGAATATCGAAATAATCGGCTCCCGGCGCACTGATTCCTCCATCACTTACAATGACAGAACCTGTTGGGAATGGAACCCCAGCCATTACATGAATCATAAGTGCTGCATCAACATCTGGATTCTGAAGTACACCAGCTTCAATCATGTCATTTGCACCTGCAAAAATCTCCTCTGCCGGCTGGAACATTAATTTTACGGTTCCTTCGATCTCATCTTCATGATCTTTCAACAGTTTTGCAGCTCCAAGCAACATGGATGCATGCATATCATGACCACAGGCATGCATATACTCTGTCTCTGAAGGGAAATCCACATCAGCTTCTTCCTTCATAGGAAGTGCATCCATATCCCCACGAATCAGGAATACTTTACCTGGCTTCTTCCCACCTACAGTAACAACAACTCCGGACTTACCGCAATCCTTTGGTTCATAACCCATTGCAGTCAATTCTGATTTTACGAAAGCAACTGTCTCAGTTAAATCAAACCCGAGTTCTGCATGACGATGCAGATAATGTCTTCTTTCCGTAATCTCATTCTCGTATCCGAGCGCTTCTTTCAGCAATTGTTCTCCGTTCATAAGATCCCCTCCTTATACGTTGTCCTTAAGTATTTAAGGAATAATTATAGAACACTACTTCTTTCGCATTATACAACATAGTTGTCTGTTTTGTAAATATATCTTACAAATTTTTGCAAAATTTATGCACTATTTTTTTTCATTTATCATATTTTCGGAACATATATCTACATTTTAGGAACACTTCAAAAAACTACAAAAATAGTTTTAAAACTCATGAATAAATAATCCGCTTCTGAGCTTCGGCTCGAACCATGTGGATTTTGGCGGCATAAGTCTGCCTTCATCTGCTACTGCAAGTAACTCTTCCATGGATGTCGGATACATGGCAAAGGCAACCGCTGACGCATCTTTCTCTACAATTCTTTCCAATTCCTTAAGTCCGCGGATTCCTCCGACAAATTGAAGAGTAGAATCTGTCTTTGGATCTTCAATTCCAAAAATCGGTGAGAGCATGTAATTATGTAAAAGAGAAACATCCAGATTGTCTACCACATCCGAACTTTCTATTTCTGGTCTTACTTTCAGAAGATACCATTTTTGCTTGAAAAACATTCCTATTTCGCCCTTCTTCTGCGGTTTCAAGGATGCATCATCACATTTCACTATTTCGAAATTCTGTGAAATTTTCTCCAACAGATTTTCCATCGTCTGTGCATCAATCCGATGTACGACCCTGTTGTAGTCAAATATTTTAAGTTCTGATTCATCAAACAGAACCGACAGAAAATAGTTAAATTCCTCTGTTCTATCGTAATCCGGATGCTCTTCCCTTCGTTTCAACCCAACTTTCACAGCTGAAGCTGCCCTATGATGCCCATCTGCAATATAAAGATGCTTCATCTGTCCTACAAATTCAGTGATACAAGTAATGTTATCCAACTTACTGATTTTCCATACTCGATGTCCGATTCCGTCTTCACTTACAAAATCATACAGTGGTTTTGTCTGAACAATTTCGTCAATGATTTTCTTCATGTCTTCATTCGAACGATAAGCGAGGAAAATTGGCCCCGTATGCGCACTACAGATGTCAATATGATTAATACGGTCCAGCTCTTTATCTGCTCTTGTATTTTCGTGTTTTCGAATAATTCCATTTAAATAATCATCAATGAAAGCCAGACACACCAGCCCTCTTTGACTTCTTCCATCCATGGTCAGCTCATAGATATAAAGGCAATCTGCTTCATCCTGAATGAATTCGCCATTCTCTTTCATTTCTCTTAACGTAGATGCAGCTTTCTCATACACCTGCTTGGAATACATATCTACATTTTCTGGAAACTGTGTCTCTGCCCGGTCAATCTTCAAGAAAGAATATGGATTTTCTTCCACAATGTTTCTAGCTTCCCTACTGCTGTATACGTCATATGGCAGTGCTGCTATTTTGTCTACTAATACTTCCTTGGGTCTTACTGCTTTAAACGCTCTAATCTTCGCCATAATATTATTCTCCTGTCAAACTAAGCTTTTCAATCGTAGCTTTTAGTAAATACATCTCATCAATATATTCATATCATTCTTGTACTGTATAGAGTATATGCCTCTTGCTCATTCTTTTTCAATCTAATTATGTGAAATGATAGATAAAAAATGTGATTTATAATCTCAATCTACTTTGACCTAGTAAAAGAAAAGAGCCCGTCCAGGGTAATTTTTGTAAAACACCTGAACAAGCTCTGTTTGGTCTTCACTTTATGATTTGTGAAATTATGTTTATTCTTTCTATTGTCCCGGACTTGTAGAAGAACCTAACCACACTCCACTTGAATTAAATTCACTTACAGTCCATTCTCGCGTAACCTTTGAAACCGTTTCTCCTGAATATCCAAAGCCTGACTTTTCATACCCATTCTATTCAGTAATATCCGTCTGTAACGAATGGAACGATGTATCCCTATCATAATTTCTTCCACTGGAATTCCCTCACGTTTGTACTGTTTAAACGTGGCCCTTCCTTCTTCCCAATACAATTGAACACTTATCCCAAATATGAAAAGCGTAAGCGCAGAAATCACGATGGCAGCCAGCCCCATGATATTTTGAAAATTTGGCCATGAGGGAAAAAGCATACAGAGCAATTCATAGATACCTGCCAGAAATATTGGAATAAGGAGCAGTATATACCATGGTCGTTTTACTGCCAACGTCTCACTCAGCCCATCTAAATAATTTAACTGTCGCCTTGCATATCCTCCAAATACATCCTCCACTACATTCAAAGTATGTATTTCCAGTCGATGCGCATTATCACGAGTATTCAACTCATCTTCTATAATAGTTGCATCTCTGTCAAAATAATTATAAACCAGGTCACAGCCAATATGTTCCACTGAATGCTCATCAACAGGGGCAACCTCCAATCCGAACGCCAAATATTCTTTGTCCGGCACATCCGTTCTTGCCCCGCATTGAAGCAGATTCTTCTCGAGCTCACAATCCACTTCTTCCCCGATATATGCAAGTATTTGCTTATCTAAACCATACTTACCTTTTCTGAGAGACTGGGGAATATTATCAGTTTCTGTGCATGGACCAATTAATTCTTCAAATTCTTTCCAAAGCCCGCTCTTCGCTGTACCATTAAAAAGCTCGGGAAAAAGTTCTTCATCTTTTGGCAATTGTACACGCCGTATCCTTTTGTTAAGTTTCTTCACTATATTCACAACGCAAGCCTCCTCAAACGCCATCAGCAACGCAATATTTTAGATAATCTCATTATAAAGCACACCCCCCAAAGCACAAGGAGTGATTTTTTATTCACTTGCTAGCCCCAGGTACGTGAAACCACTACTTTTTTTACAAAAAATAGCAGTTTTTGAATTTATGTTGAACCCGGTGGAAAAGGTATTCCTCATCTGAATATTCCGTAACTGTTTGTACACTTCCTGCTACATACACGTTATACTAATTGGGCGTATAGCTTATATTACCATCCAACATACCCGTTTTTTCAACACTCCCCGGCTTTCCAGAAAGTATATTGGGCGAATACAATTATTCTCTTCCAATAATACCCACACTTTACATCCTTCTTATGCTTTTTCCCTTGATTTCTATCTAACAATGGGCACTATAACAAAACATTTTCATCTATGTACCCAAAATATCCCTTCAAGCAAGATATTTCTGCATTTATCTGGGCATGTATCGTATATTTCTTGTCACTAAGCCCAAACCATATTCCTCACCATATCTTCTGGGTACAACTCGGGGACAGGTACCATAAACTCACTTGATGCAATCTTTTTCACTTTTAAGAAAATAAATACGAATATCTCCTCATTTGTTCATATATAATGGTTTCCACTCTGTTCTTTTCCTCGGCTGAATATTCCGTGACCGCCTGTAATAACGTTTTCACATCCTTCTTAGAAAAATGAAATTTCAAATTTGTCCCAAACATCTTTTCAGAAATATCTAATTGTTCATCATAATCTGCACATATTGTCTTTGAATGTGATTCTTTCATTAATTCATACACATCTCCTGACAATGGGTAATCCATTTTTGTATCAGCCAACAATCCTGCACCATTATCAAAAATTGGACAATACTTAAATTCACCCGTTCCATTCATCAATACAGCAATATTGTGCATATGACGATCTTCATTCAAAAAAAATGCATCTATTGTAAATAGTTTATTTAGATAAATGCCAAATTCTTTTAATCCAGTCATTCTCTCTATTTGATTTACTAAAAAAGACATTCTCTCTTCGTAATCTCGAATTTTGTATACAGAAAGATACAGACTTTCCCCAAAAACATTTTTAAACAGTCTTTCAATTGTAATGATCTGCCAGTCTTTTTCCAGGAATGATTTACTTTTTACTCCTACATAAACATTAGCTTTATACTTTATTTCTTCTGGCTCATACAATACATATTCCTTTTCTGAGAGTGTAGATTTTGCCAGCAAATGAGAAATCATGTATTCAGCCAGCCCTTCATATCCCATATAATCTGCCTTATACCACATTCCATTATTTTCCCATTTTATCTGATTTCCCTTTGATGACTGTCTGTCAAATTTCTTTTCATCCTGTTCAAATAATTCTACCATTCGGCTACCTCTCTATTTTAATCCAAAAATCATCTTCAGCCATACGTCCTTCTGTTTTTTCTATGATCAGAAATGGATCATAAAATGGTAAATCCAAATCCCTCAATACCAGTTTCATTTTATCCCTGCTTCTTGGAAAACACCGTGATTCTAAAAACTCCTGATACTCCTCAAAATTCGGATTTTCATTTGTTCCAAATGCCCGGAACATGATATTATCCACATAATTTGTTATTTGAACCTGCCGCGTAAGTTCATTCACATCAATAATTGTACATACAGTCTGATTATGCATATACCATAATCTCAAAGGCATTTTTTTATCTGGTACCTTTATAGCACTGACATATTCCGGATATTTCTCAAGCATCTTCACAATCAGACAAATCAGACCTGATATATTTTCTTCACTTCGCTCCCAACGTTCTATAGTGGGTTTCGAGCACCCCACAAGCTGTGCAAATTCAGCCTGCGTAAACTGGAGCTTTTTCCGTATTTCCTGTATCTCCTGTGCTGTTATAGATTCTGGCGTCACAAATAATCTTTCTTTCCTTTTATTATCCATCTTTATACCACCATCATTTTTAGTATTCCCATTTCTTATAGATATTAAACCATCATTTTGATGGTTTGTAAATATATAAAACAATCAAAATAATGGTTTTTAATCAAAAAATCCCCAAACACTGAGGTGAATGGAGATTTTTAATATATTCTCTTTTCTATGCTTCATCAATCGCTTTTCCGATATCATTTCTCATATACTTATTGGCAAATGATACCCATTTTGTAGCTTCATATGCATTCGCACGCGCCTCTTTGAGTGTAGCACCTTTTGCTGTTACACCAAGTACACGTCCACCATTTGTTACGATCTGGTCGCCATCGAATTTTGTTCCTGCATGGAAGCAGTAATATCCATCGTGTTTCTTGAATTCATCCAGACCGCTGATTGGAAGTCCTTTCTGATATGCAAGTGGATATCCATCGGATGCTAAAACTACGCACACAGCTGCATTGTCTTCAAATTCTAATTCAATTTCATCAAGCCGTCCATCGATACATGCTTCGATTACTTCAATAAGGTCTGTCTTCATTCTCGGAAGAACGACCTGCGCTTCCGGATCACCAAAACGTGCGTTATATTCAAGCACTTTCGGTCCATCTGGTGTGAGCATCAGTCCGAAGAAAATGATTCCCTTGAATTCTCTTCCTTCTGCATTCATGGCGTCAACGGTCTTCTGATAAATGTGCTCTTTACAGAATTTGTCCACTTCTTCTGTGTAGAATGGGCTTGGAGAAAATGTTCCCATACCACCGGTGTTCAGTCCCTGATCGCCATCTTTTGCACGCTTATGATCCTGTGCACTTGTCATGGTCTTGATTGTTTTTCCATCTACAAACGAAAGTACAGATACTTCACGTCCCATCATGAATTCTTCCACGACCATTGTATTTCCAGAAGCACCGAACTTCTTATCCAGCATGATCTCTTTTACACCAGCCTGTGCTTCTTCAAACGTATTACAGATAAGAACCCCTTTCCCAAGTGCAAGTCCATCTGCCTTCAATACGATTGGATACTTTGCATTCGCAAGATAGATAAGTGCTTCTTCCGGTTTGTCAAAGTTCTCATAGGCAGCTGTCGGAATATCGTATTTTTTCATTAAATCTTTTGAAAATGCTTTGCTTCCTTCCAGGATTGCTGCATTCCTTCTCGGACCAAATGCACGGATTCCCGCATCTTCAAAAATATCAATAAGGCCGCCCACTAATGGGTCATCCATTCCTACAATTACTAGGTCGATTTCTGTTTCTTTTGCGAAATCAACCAGCTTGTCAAATTCCATGGCTCCAATCGGAACACATTCTGCAAGTTCCGCAATACCTGCATTCCCTGGTGCACAGTAGATTTTCGTCACTTTACTGCTTTTAGAGACGCTGTGAGCAATCGCGTGCTCTCTT
>JAQYAI010000172.1 GCA_029227655.1 bacterium
TAAATAGTGATAGACGTTTATTACATTTAACTTTGCCATTTCTACCATTGTGTAAGTAACTGCACTTGCTTCTGCTCCTGCAGGGGTATCTGCAAAGAGCCAATTCTTCTTTTTATGTTCTTAAGCACATAAAAAGAAGAACTGGATGTTCCATGATTCTGTAAAAGGAGCACAAGCAAGTGCTGTAATCTACAGCCTGTCTGAAACAGCAAAACTCAACAACCTAAGACCGTATCATTATTTCAAACACCTGCTTACAGAACTTCCAAAGCTCTGTGATGATGAAGGAAATATAGATTCTACAAAACTGGATCATCTGTTGCCTTGGTCAACAGAACTCCCGAAAGAATGTAGGAAACCACGCCGCTAATCTAGCGGCATTAATTTATCGGTAAGCGTACGATTTGACGTTTACACATCAAGGATACGACGGTTAGTTTCACTATTTGATCTGTAGAAAATGAAAGAGAAGTTAGAAGCATTTGCGTCAAACTTGCAGCCATGTGTATATGATGATTTTATAGGAAGTGCGAAAGAAGTGCTGACGGTGGAGTATCGAAAAAAATTAAGAGAAATGCTTGAATTTTGCTAAAAAAGCACGTACGTTACAATTTACCTACTGATCGATTGAAATTAATTGGAAATTACAATGGATAAAGAAAGGTGAAGAGATATGACAGAGTTTTTATATTTCATTATTGAAATTATTTTCAAATGTCATGAAAAGTTACTGAGTTTGAATGATGCCTATGAGTATAATTTTACAGACAAAGAATTGCATTTTCTAATTATTGGAATCATAGGTATGGTCATGATTTTTGTGATTTATCCGATATTCAAATGGCTAGCTGAAAATGATTTTATTATGACGATTACATGGATCTATGTATTTACTTTGATTATCGTCCTGACCTTTGCGATTGAGATTGGACAGAAAGTCAGCAACACGGGCTCAATGGAATTTGCAGATATCATGTTTGGCGTGGCTGGATTTTTGGTGATGTTTTTCATCTTTGCAGTGTGCAGAGCGATCGTTCATTGGATCATTCGGCTTTTTCGGAGATAATCGCTTAAGAAAATGAAGAAAAGAAAGGTATTCTGGTAGATAATTTATTAGAATAGCTTTCTTTTTGATTTATGATGAAATAAAATAGAATTTAGAGAGTTCAGAAGAAAAGGCAGGTGACCATCTTGAAGATCAGGCGACTTCAGATCAGGAATTTTAAATCCATTGAAAATATGATACTTGATGACCTGGAACAGGCTTTGATCCTGGTCGGAAAGAATAGTACCGGAAAAACAGCAGTGCTGGATGGGGTAAGAGCAGTTGGGGGAGATTATAGGATAGAAGAAAGTGATTTCCGTGAAGGGCATCCGGCAATTTCGGTTGCAGTGGAGCTGGAGCTTTCGGAAGAGGATCTGCGTTTTCTGCACATGTGCGGGAAGGTGAGTAAGTTTCGCAAATATGATGTGTGGCTGCAGGATTTTCGGAAAAAGCTACCGTCCTTTCGGGATGGTGTGCTGAGCTTTACTTTTTACGCAAAGTGGCAGAGCCATGTCTATTATAATGATGGAGTTCGCAAGAACAATCCGTGGATCAAAGAGGTATTTCCACAGATATTTTATCTGGATGCCCAGCGGAATCTGGAAGATTTTCAGGAGGGGATGCTTTCTTATATTGAGAGTGATCTTCTGAAGCAGATGCGGGAAAATGTCTGTGTGTTTGACTGTCGAAGGAGCTGTAATCATTGTTTTGAATGTATTCCGGTTCTGGAAAAGAAAGCGGCTTGTGCGTTGAATGTTCTGGAGACGGCAAGGCTGTTGGACTATAAAATGTATCAATTGAACCTGGATGAATTTGCGAAGAAAGTGAATGAAAATTATCGAAAGAATGGTGGAACAGAAGAAATCATTTATTCGATGAATTCAGATTGGAACCAGCTCTTAAGTGTAAAGGCGGAAACGTATGCGCCGCAGCAGAATTACAAGCAGCCGATTACGAAGCTGGCGAAAGGGATGCGGAGTGTGTATCTGCTTTCTCTGCTGGAGACTTATGCGGAAGCAGGGCAGCAGTATCCGGGAATCATTATCATTGAAGAGCCGGAAATTTATTTGCATCCGCAGATGCAGACGGTAGCGGGAGAGATTCTGTATCGTTTGTCAAAGAAGAATCAAGTCATGTTTACCACACATTCGGCCAATATGCTTTCGAATTTCAACACGAAGCAGATTAGGCAGATCATGTTGGATGAGGATGGGGCATCTTTCGCGCTTAAGAATACGAGTATCAGCAGAGTGCTGGATGATCTGGGCTATTCGGCAGCGGATCTGATGAACGTGGATTTTGTGTTTATTGTAGAAGGAAAACAGGACAAGAACCGTCTGCCGCTTTTGCTTCAGAAATATTATTCAGAAGTTTATGATAAGAATGGACAGCTCTCAAGAGTTGCAATCATTGCGACCAACAGCTGTACCAATATCAAGGCTTATGCGAATTTGAAATACATCAATCAGTTATATCTGAAAGACCGTTTTCTGATGATTCGTGATGGCGATGGGAAGAATCCGGAGGAATTAAAGCGTCAGCTCTGCAAATACTATGAGGACCGCAACAAGGAAGAGACGCTTGATTCACTTCCACGTGTGTTGCCGCGCAATGTATTGATTTTGAAATACTATTCGTTTGAAAATTATTTTCTGAATCCGGAAATCATGACGAAAGTGGGAGTTGTGAAGTCAGAAGAAGAATTTTATCAGATTCTATTTCGAAAATGGAAAGAGTATTTAAATAGAATCAAGAGTGGGCAGAAGCTTCAGAAGGTGCTGGGACGTGATTTGCAATCGGTGG
>JAQYAI010000173.1 GCA_029227655.1 bacterium
GAATTTGATCAGGTATTTGTTGTGGGGAAAGATCCATCCCATCCATTTTATCGTCAGTTTTTATATATTTGTGCCACAAGAGCACTTCATGAGTTGTATGTAAAGAGAATGTAACAGTTCAGCCATGCAGCTCGAATTCGCCGCATAGCTGAACTGTTACCGTATTTTCTTATATTCTTTTTCCAGTGAAAATCCACGTCCACGGACCTCATTTACAAGTCCTACTACGATAAATGCCTGCGGATCGATCCGTCCGATTTCTTGCTTTAATGTCACAAGCTCACGATTAGAAATAACTGTCATGACCATTTTCTGACCTTTTCTCAAATATCCCGTCTCCGCCTGTAGAAGTGTCACCCCTCTGTCCAGCTTTTCCTGAACCATTTTCGTGATTTCCTCATACTTATCTGAAACAATCTTCACTTCCGTTCTCTGTGTTCCTACGAACAGTGTCTTATCAAGTACCAGCGTATAGATCATGACAAGTAAAATACCATATATACAATCCTCCTTTGATGTAAACAACATCTGAAGGATCAGTATGGTAAAATCAAACGCGTACATTGAAACGGATACCGGAATTCCAAACTTCTTATTCAGCACGAGCGGCGGGATGTCCATACCACCAGTCGATGCCCCGGCACGAATCACAATTCCAATCCCTACACCAATCATCACCCCTGTGCAGACCGTCGCAAGCATTTTATCCGTTGTTATATTCTGAAGCGCTGGAAGCCTCTCAAAAATGCCCAGAATAAATGGATAATAAAATGTACTTACTAAAGTTGTAAGCGCAAATTTCTTTCCGAGAACATACGCTCCCACCAAAAACATGACCACATTAAATACCATGACAAAACTTGAAAGATTGATTCCAAAATAATGTGCCATTGCAATTCCAAGACCAGTCGTTCCCCCTGTAATCAGTCCATTCGGCAACAGAAACATCACAACAGATAACGCATAAATTGTGTTTCCAAGAAAAATTAAAAATAAATGTTTAAAATTCAGTTTTTTCACCTTATTCCCCCACTTTCACACTTTAAACCGTAAATTCCAGTATACCACAATTTTTCTTTTGAACAAGACCTTTTTCTCTGTTATAATACTATTAAACTAGTAATTTTCCAAAAAGGGGTGTTTCTATGAACCAAATCTCAAAGCTTCAGCAAATGATTGACGAAAGCAGCCGTATCGTTTTCTTCGGAGGAGCAGGTGTCTCAACAGAAAGTAACATTCCTGACTTCCGAAGCGCAGACGGAATTTATCATCAGAAATACAAATATTCTCCGGAGCAGATCGTAAGCCATAGTTTTTTTATGAAGCAGACCGAAGCATTTTATGACTTTTATAAAGAAAAGATGATGTTCCTGGATGCAAAACCGAATCCCGCTCACCTGAAACTTGCAGAACTAGAGCGGGCGGGAAAATTAACCGCCGTTGTCACTCAGAACATTGACGGACTCCATCAGGCTGCCGGCAGCAAAAATGTACTGGAGCTCCATGGAAGTATTTTAAGAAACTACTGCATGAAATGCCATAAAACTTACGATGCCCATTATGTTAAAAATGCCCCGGGAATCCCGAGGTGTGAATGTGGTGGGATTGTCCGCCCGGATGTGGTGCTTTATGAAGAAGGCCTTGATTCCGACATTATCCGTAAGAGCATTCAGGCAATTCAGGACGCAGACATGCTCATTATCGGCGGCACATCACTCGTTGTGTATCCTGCTGCCAGCTTCATCGATTATTTCCATGGCAAATATTTAGTTGTCATTAACATGGGTGAAACAGGAAGAGATTCCATGGCAGATCTGGTGATCCGAGAACCAATCGGAAAAGTAATGGAACAAATCAGTGTGTAATATCAAACTAATGGAAAACTCCTTGAATTTTTGTAAATCAAGGAGTTTTTCCAATCTCTTAATAAAATAGTTCTGCAATTGGAGAATCTTTATCTAAAACGATTGTATTTTCCCCATTCGCAAGTGTTGCTTTCACAGCATCTAACTGTCTGACAAACGTATAAAATTCTGCTTTGCTAGGAGTATTGTATGCCTGACTTAAGATTCTCATGTGTTCTGCCTCGCCCTCAGCAATGATCGTATCGGCCTCTTTCTGTGCCTGTGCTAATAAAATAGTAACCTCTTCATCTGTCGCATTCTTAATTTCCTGTGCCTGCTGTTCCCCCTGCGCTGTAAATGATGCGGCAATATTATTTCTTTCTGAAATCATACGGTTATACACTGCTGTCTTATTTTCATCCGGCAGATCCAGCATTTTTGTCTCAATCTTCTCTACTTTAATTCCATACGCTTCGAGATTCGTTCCCAGCTTCTTTGTGAGTAATTCCGCGAGTTCACCATCTCTTCCAGAAATCAGCTCTTCCTGCGTCAGGCTGCTGATTACATTTTTCAGTGCATTATATACATTGGAACTGATTCGTGACTCTGCATTCTGCTGTGAACCACTGAGCTTCTGTATAAATTTTATCGGATCTTCTATTTTCCACAAGACAAAGCAGTCGGAAATCATAGATTTCTTATCTGAAGTCATAACATCACTTGCAGCCAGGTCACTTATGATGACCTTGGAAGTAATCGATGTCTCTGTCTGAAGAAAAGGAATTCTCCAACTGATTCCTGCTGTCGATCCATCATTGGTTTCCACACGCACAATTTTACCGAACTGCTTGATCACACGATACTCTCCCGGTTGCGTTACGACCATAGCAGAATTTAAAAGAAGCAGTCCCAAAATCAAACATGGAATCATAAATATTTTTTTATTGATTTTTTTCATATCTAATCCTCCCTTTCTGATCCGTAGTATGTATTAAATGACTCTAATGGAAGCAATGTCTGGGTAGAACCATCTGTAATATAAATTTTCATATTAGGAAGAACATCCTCCATCGTCTCGTAGAACATTCTTTCTTTTGTAATCAATGGAAATTTCGCATATTCCTCATATAATGATATAAATCTCGCTGCCTGTCCTTCCGCTTCGGCGACTAAAGCAGCCTTTTTTGCCTGTGCATCTTTGACAATCTTATCCGCTTGTGCATTCGCCTCCGGAATTCTTGTATTTGCATCGGCATTTGCATTATTAATAGCGGTCTCCATGCTTTGCTTCGCATCTTCTACATTCTTAAACGCCTGTGCTACTTCTGCCGTCGGAACTTCAGCATCCTGAATAACTGCATTTGTCACCTGAATCCCGATGTCTTCCACTTCTAAACGCTTTTGCAGTTTTTCTTTGATTTGCGTCTGTATTTCATACTTTCCAGTGGTAAGGACTTCATCAACTCCATGGCTTCCAACCGTATCACGAATATAACTCTGCGCCAGATTCTTCACAATGATCTCCGGTTCTTCTGATGCATAAAAATATTTCACCGGATCCGTGATCTGATATTCAAAATAAAAATCAACATTTACAAAATTATAATCACTTGTGATCATGAACGATTCTTTATAAACAGATTGATCACTATCCAGTTCATATCCTACCGTAAATTGCTTTGATGCTTTACTTACCTTATATACCTTTTGGACATATGGAATCTTAAATTTGATACCCGGAGTTTCCACGATCTGTACTGCTCCAAACGTCTGAACCAGTGCATATTCGTCTTCTTCAAGTGTATAGACCGTATTAAAAATTGTAAGAACTACAAATACCGCTATAACCACAAACAGACTGACTTTTTTCGTTTTATCCTGCCTGTCTCCCACTGGCACTCCCATCTGGGAATCAACTGCTTCTGTCTCTGGCTGCTCTGCCCTTTTATCGTTTTTCAGTTTTTCAAAAAGATTTTTTCTTTGGAACATCCTTCCACCTTCTCTCTTGTAAAATAATCTGACTATTTTTACTTATCATAACATATGACAGATATATTGGAAAGCAAAAGATACCGAGGAAATTGGTTCGGTCAGAATCATATCCGATGGGAGATGACTCCCGCGCAAAAACTCGCAAGCGAGTCTTGAATTTTCAGTCTGCCCCAAAACAAAAAAACGAGAAATGCTGTAAAATCAACATTTCTCGCTATGCTACAAATGCGGAAGAAGGGACTTGAACCCTCACAGGCTAATGCCTACTAGAACCTGAATCTAGCTCGTCTGCCATTCCGACACTTCCGCGTTCACTGCATAATATTATCACTAATGCAGCGAATTGTCAACTCATTCTTCTATTTATTTTGTGAAATTCTCGTAACAGTTCAGCTATACGCTTCACTTCTTACTCTATTTCAAAAAACTGGTCAATTCCATTCGCGATTCCATCCACAATCTTATACTGATATTCTTCTGTCGCCATCCGCTGATCCTCTTCCGGGTTCGTCATATATCCCATTTCCAGAATCGTACATGGTACCTGTGCCCAGTTAATTCCACTCATCGTATCCATCTCCCAAACACGTTCCTGACGGGCGCCGGTCGATACCGCAACTGACTGGAACAGGCAGTCTGCAAGTGCCCGGCTCTGACTATACAGCTCTCCGTTATATGGATTTCCCGCGGTCTGACAAATCGTCATCATACCCGATGCGCTGCTCGAAGAGGCACCATTCGCATGAATCCTCACGAACGCATCGGCTCCCGCATCATTTGCCAGCTGGGCCCTTTCTGCATTTGAAATATTCACATCGTTCGTCTCACGGATCATCAATACCTGATACCCTCTGTTTTGAAGCTCCTCTTTTTCTTTCTGTTCCTGCGCTGCTTTCTCCGCTTCTTCTTTTTCTTTCTGCTCCTGTGCGGCTTTCGCTTCCTCTTCTTCCTTCTGCTTTTGCTCCAGACGTTCCTTCTCTTCTTCTGCTGCTGCGATCTTCTCCTGCTTAATATCTCTCACAACTTCAACAGCAACCACCGAAAATGCAACAACCAGAACAAACGCCAAAACACCTGTTAAAATCCACATTTTCTTATATTTCCTATTGACTTTCACGCTTTTCTTCCTTCCTCTTCCCACCATCATTCAGCATTTTCCAATTAATAATTATACTGCCTTTTTAAGTTGCTGTCCATGCAAGCATGGGAATCTGTCTTTATTTCCTTTTTTTTGTTCTCTCAAGGACAATTTTCCCGAAAACTAGCACTTTCTCAGTTTCCGGAACACAGACTCCTAAAGTATTGACTCCAAAACGCAAATCAGGCAGTCCTCCTGGACTGCCTGACAAACTATTTTCATTATATATTAGTTATCTATTCGTTCCCACTGTGGTTCTTTAACCAGTTGAATGCAC
>JAQYAI010000174.1 GCA_029227655.1 bacterium
AAGAGATATTCTCCACAGGAAATTTCAGCGATGATCCTTCAGAAATTAAAAGCAGATGCAGAAGGATATTTGGGAGAAAAAGTAACAGAAGCTGTTATTACAGTTCCAGCTTACTTCAACGATGCTCAGCGTCAGGCTACAAAAGATGCTGGTAAGATTGCAGGTCTTGATGTAAAACGTATCATCAACGAACCAACAGCAGCAGCTCTTGCTTATGGTCTTGACAATGAAAAAGAACAGAAAATCATGGTATACGATTTAGGTGGTGGTACATTCGACGTATCAGTAATCGAAATCGGTGATGGAGTTATCGAAGTATTATCAACAGCTGGTAACAACAGACTTGGTGGAGATGATTTCGACCAGAAGATCGTTGATTATATCATAGCAGATTTTAAAGCAGCAAATGGCGTTGATCTTTCAGCAGACAAGATGGCTCTGCAGCGAGTAAAAGAAGCAGCAGAAAAAGCCAAAAAAGAACTTTCAACAGCTACAACAACTAATATCAACCTTCCATTCATCAGCATGAATGCCTCAGGTCCACTTCACTTAGATATGAACCTTACAAGAGCAAAATTTGATGAATTAACACATGATTTAGTAGAAAAAACATCAGAACCAGTAAAACGTGCACTTTCAGATGCCGGAATCACAGCTTCTGAACTGGGCCAGGTACTTTTAGTTGGTGGATCAACACGTATCCCGGCTGTACAGGAAGCAGTAAAACGTTTGACAGGAAAAGAACCAAGCAAATCTCTTAACCCAGATGAATGTGTAGCACTTGGTGCTTCTGTACAGGGTGGTAAACTTGCCGGAGATGCTGGCGCAGGCGATATTCTTCTTCTTGATGTAACTCCACTTTCACTTTCTATCGAAACAATGGGTGGTATTGCAACAAGACTTATTGAAAGAAATACAACAATCCCAACAAAGAAGAGCCAGATTTTCTCTACAGCAGCTGACAACCAGACAGCAGTAGATATCAATGTTGTTCAGGGTGAAAGACAGTTCGCAAGAGATAACAAATCTCTCGGACAGTTCAGATTAGATGGAATCCCACCAGCAGGACGTGGAATCCCACAGATCGAAGTTACATTTGACATCGATGCAAATGGTATTGTAAATGTATCAGCAAAAGATCTTGGAACAGGAAAAGAACAGCACATCACTATCACAGCCGGATCAAACATGTCTGACGCAGATATCGATCGTGCTGTAAAAGAAGCTGCTGAATTCGAAGCACAGGATAAGAGACGTAAAGAAGCTATCGATACAAAGAATGATGCAGATGCAATGATCTTCCAGACAGAAAAAGCAATGAATGAAGTTGGAGATAAACTTGATGCAGCAGATAAGACTGTAGTAGAAGCTGATATTCAGGCATTAAAAGATGTTCTTGCAAAAGCAAATGCAGATGAACTTTCAGATGCACAGGTTGCAGAAATCAAAGCAGCAAAAGAAAAATTAATGGAAAGTGCTCAGAAATTATTTGCTAAAGTTTACGAACAGGCTCAGGCAGCACAGGGTGCACAGGGATTCCAGGGCGGACAGCAGGCAGGTCCGGCACCAGAAGGATACGGAGCAGATGATGTTGTAGACGGAGATTACAAAGAAGTATAATAAGAGTATAATACAAGAATGAAATTCTACGGAGTCTATACGGCTCCGTAGAATCTTGTTCACTTTTATTTGTTCAGAGAAATGAGGTAAAAAGATGGCGGAAACGAAGAGAGATTATTACGAAGTTCTCGGGGTCTCAAGAGATGCTGATGATGCAGCATTAAAAAAAGCATACAGAGCTCTTGCCAAAAAATACCATCCAGATTCAAATCCCGGCGATGCAGAAGCAGAGAAGAAATTTAAAGAGGCATCAGAAGCTTATGCTGTTTTAAGTGATGCCGAAAAACGTCGTCAGTATGACCAGTTTGGTCATGCAGCATTTGAAGGCAGTGCCGGAGGAGCAGGCGGATTCGGTGGATTTGATTTCAATGGTGCTGATTTCAGTGATATGTTTGGAGATATTTTTGGCGATTTATTTGGGGGTGCCGGCAGAAGAAGCAGCCGTTCCAATACAGGTCCGATGAAAGGTGCCAATATCCGTAAGGGAGTTCGTATTACATTTGAAGAAGCGGTAACGGGCTGCGAGAAGGAAATAGATGTTGTTCTGAAAGATCAATGTACAAAATGTAATGGTACCGGAGCAAAACCAGGTACGTCACCAGAAACATGTTCTCGTTGTGGAGGTCGTGGACAGGTGGTGTATACATCACAATCATTTTTTGGAACAATGCAGAATGTCCAGACTTGTCCGGAGTGTAATGGAACAGGTAAAATTATTCGTGAAAAATGTCCGGATTGTGGTGGTACAGGATATACTTCCAGCCGTAAGAAGATTAAAGTTTCAATTCCGGCTGGAATTGATGATGGACAGAGCGTTCGTATTCGTGAAAAAGGGGAACCAGGCATCAATGGCGGACCAAGAGGTGATCTGCTTGTAGAAGTAACCGTTTCAAGACATCCTATTTTCCAGAGACAGGATGTGCATGTATTCTCAACCGCTCCGATTTCATTTGCACAGGCTGCACTCGGCGGAGATGTAAGAATCAAGACGGTGGACGGTGATGTGATTTATACTGTAAAACCGGGAACAAAGACGGACACAAAAGTACGTTTGAAAGGAAAAGGTATTCCATCACTTCGTAATCCACAGCTTCGAGGGGATCATTATGTGACACTTGTGATTCAGACACCGGAAAAATTAAGTCCGGAAGCCAAAGAAGCACTCCGTAAATTTGATGAACTTACAGGAAATACATTAAATCAGGAAACTTCAGATTCAGAAGGAAAATCGAAATCCAAGAAAAAGGGATTTATGGAAAAAATAAAAGAAACATTCGAAGATCTGGAAGATTAAGTAAATAAAAAAGCTGCCACATGAACGAGTTTATCGTAAGTGTGACAGTTTTTTAATGCCCTTAGAAGTTTTGAAGAATCTATTCTTCCTCGTCCAATTCTGAACCAGCGATACCACCAATGACAGCTGTAACAGAAGCAACAACGACTGCTGTGACGATACAAAGTGAGATAATCATTACTAAAATGCCCATTATGGCACCTCCCTTTCTTTACGCTGTGGCTATTATAACATATTTTTTTTGAATAATACAGAGAAAAATGAAAAAAATAAGACAATTATCATTTATAACTATAAATCTTGTGAAGAATGAGTAAAATAGGAATTGGATTTTGGGAAAAGCTGTGTTATTCTAATAATATACGCAGAAGGTAAGCAAAACAGCGTAGAATTGTATTGTGATAACTATATCTTGTAAAGGAGATCGGAAAAATGAAAGTTGTATCAACAGAAAAAGCACCAAAAGCATTAGGACCATATTCACAGGGATACATTCATAATGGAATGTTCTATTCAGCAGGACAGATTCCAATCAACCCGGAAACAGACACAATTGAAGCAACAACAATTGAAGAACAGACAGAACAGGTTTGTAAGAATCTTGGAGCTGTATTAGAAGCAGCAGGAACAGGATTTGACAAAGTTGTTAAGACAACATGTTTTGTGGCAGATATGGGTGATTTCGCTGCATTTAATGAAGTATATGCAAAATATTTCACATCGAAACCGGCAAGAAGCTGCGTGGCAGTAAAGACTCTTCCTAAGAATGTGCTTTGTGAAGTAGAAGTTATCGCTGTTGTTGAAGAATAAGAGATTACAAGAATAATAAAGTGGCAGTAAACCATAGTAACATCGGTGGACAAGAGGCAGTCAGCCCTTTGTTCACCGATGTTAGTATCAGTGAACAGGGGACAACATGTGCCCCCTATTCACTGATGCAATCATTAGGTAACAGACAGAAACAGGAGGTATAGTGATGGCAGAAGAACAGCAGAGCGGATGTGCTCCAGAGGCTTGTGCATCTTGTGCACACGCAGGATCATGTCCAAGTAAGAAAGTGGATTTCAGGGAACCAGCGAATCCACATTCACATGTCAAGAAAGTAATTGGAGTTGTCAGTGGTAAAGGTGGAGTGGGAAAATCTCTTGTCACAGCATCTTTAGCGAGAATGGCAATTGAAAAAGGATATACAGCAGGAATTTTAGATGCTGATATCACAGGACCATCGATTCCTAAAATGTATGGAGTGCATGGTGGTGCAATGGGAAATGAAGAAGGAATGCTCCCGCGAGAAGCAAAAGATGGAACAAAGATCATGTCAGTCAATCTTCTTTTAGAAGATGAGACAGACCCGGTCATCTGGAGAGGACCGGTAATCGCTGGTGTTGTAAAACAGTTCTGGACAGATGTAATGTGGGGAGATCTTGATTTCTTATTTGTAGATATGCCTCCGGGAACGGGTGATGTTCCGCTTACTGTATTCCAGTCTCTTCCGGTAGATGGAGTTGTAATCGTAACATCGCCACAGGATCTGGTACAGATGATCGTAAAGAAAGCTTATAATATGGCGAAAAAGATGAACATTCCGGTATTGGGAATCGTAGAGAACTATAGTTATCTTGAATGTCCTGACTGTGGAAAGAAGATTTCTGTATTCGGTGAAAGTCATATCGACGAAATAGCAAATGAGCTTGACGTAGAAATCCTTGGAAAGATGCCAATCGATCCAAAGCTTGCAGAAATTGTTGAGCAGGAAAGATTCTATGAAGCATCGAATAAATATTTGGAAAATGCAATCGAAAAAATTCAGTAAAATCTGATTGGAAAATTGGAGCGTATGAGAAATCATGCGTTCTTTTTTTGTGAGAAAGGCAATAAAAAGAACATACGTTCTTGAAAAACAAAGAAATATGTGGTACTATAAATAAAACAAACAAATGTTCGACAAAGGTGGCTGATATTATGGAAAAAGAATGGCCGGAAAATGTGAATGTATCGGTGAAAACGATGGACGTTTATGAAAAACTTCATATTCTTACGGATGCAGCCAAGTATGATGTGGCCTGCACATCCAGCGGGGTAGACCGCCGTGGGGATGGAACCGGAACGGGAAATTGTGAAAAAGCTGGAATCTGTCATAGCTTTTCAGCGGATGGAAGATGTGTGTCCCTTTTGAAAATTCTATTTACAAATGAATGCATCTATGATTGCAAATACTGTATCAACCGATCCTCAAATGATGTGGTCCGAGCAACTTTTACTCCGGATGAGATTTGTCAGCTAACGATGGATTTTTATAGGAGAAATTATATTGAGGGGCTGTTTCTTAGTTCTGGAATTCTGAAAAGTCCGAATTATACAAT
This sequence comes from bacterium, assembly GCA_029227655.1. GTDB lineage: Bacteria > Bacillota > Clostridia > Lachnospirales > Lachnospiraceae > Allocoprococcus. The sequence continues at coordinate 5,278 of JAQYAI010000174.1, forward strand.
GGAACTTATTTATACTGCTATTTATAAATTGAGAGTAGAATGCCGCTTTCAAGGCTATATTCATGTGAAGGTGATTCCGGGAGCAAGTCAGGAACTGATTCAGAAAGTGGGATTTCTGGCAGACAGAATGAGTGTGAATCTGGAACTTCCAACGAAGGAAAGTCTGCATCTTCTGGCGCCTCATAAGAGTCGGAAAAATATTCTGGCACCTATGAGATATGTGCAGAATAAAAGGAATGAAAATAAGCAAGAACTTACGGTATACAAACATGTGCCCAAATTTGTTCCAGCAGGACAGAGTACACAGATGATTATCGGAGCAACGCCTGAGACAGATTATCAGATCATGAAGGTATCAGAGGCACTTTATGAGAAGTTTGGATTGAAACGAGTGTTTTATTCGGCATTTGTGAATGTGAATGAAGATACGACTTTACCGATGCAGATTGAACAGGGCCCACCACTTTTGCGGGAACATCGCCTGTATCAGGCTGACTGGCTTCTGCGCTATTACCGATTTAAAATAGACGAACTTCTGGATGAAAAGAATCCAAATTTCAATGTATTAATGGATCCAAAGTGTAACTGGGCTGTGCAGCACTTGGAGAGATTTCCGGTAGAAATCAATACGGCAAGTTATGATGCCTTGCTTAGAGTGCCGGGGATCGGATATCTCTCAGCAGGGCGGATCGTGAAGGCAAGAAGAATGGGGAAGGTTGATTTTGCGGATTTGAAGAAGATGGGAGTTGTGCTGAAACGGGCACTTTATTTTATTACTTGTAATGGGAAGATGATGTATCCAACAAAGATGGAGCAGGATTATATTGTTCGTAATCTGTTGGATGCGAAAGAAAAACTGCCCGATTCTGTGAGGAATATGAACTATCAACAATTGTCATTGTTTGACGATACTGTGCAGGGAGTGGTGGAGGATGGTCAAAAGAATCTATATTTGTCATGATACAAGAGAAGGGCTTTTTTCAGCACTTTATGATGCATGGAAAGAGCGCAGAGAGACGGGGGAGGCAGGGATTGCATTTTATGGGAATCTAGAAGCGGAATTATTCTGTGAATACGTTGAGACGATACCAAGTACCCAGAAGGTAAATGCAGTAGAGCGGATGATATGGAAGAATATGGGGAGTGAAGCCTATGGAAGGATTTATCAGGCGTCGAAGTCAACGGATCCTGAGAAAGGAACTGCCATTTTTCAGACGATGGTGGCGGCCAGAAACATAGAACAGAGCAATAAGATTATGGACCATCTGACCAATCCAGCGGTAAAAAAGGTACATGATCTTAGTAAAACAGTGGGAAATGAACAACATTTTTTTAAAGAGATTCTACGGTTCAAAGAATTGAAAAATGGAATCTTGTATGCACGGATTGAACCCAGGCATCGAATTGTTGAAGGAATTGCACCACATTTTGAGAATAGACTTCCTTTGGAAAACTGGCTGATCTACGATGCGAGACATCAGGAATTTGCACTACATGAGGCCGGGAAGAAATGGATACTGGTATCAGATGTTCCGGTAGATGAGGAATTATTAAAGGATGTATCTGAAGCAGAGAGAGAAATTCAGAGATTATGGAAACAGTTCTTTCATGATATATCAGTGAAAGAGAGAGAAAGTGATATAAGGCAGAAGCGGATGCTGCCACTTAAATATCGTAAAAATATGGTAGAATTTGAATGATTAAGAACGAGATTCGTGTTATGATACTAGAATAGTAATGAAACAGGAGCGGTCTTATGGAATTAGAATTGCCGGTAATCAGGATTTCCGTGCGAAGCCTCGTAGAGTTCATATTGCGGGAAGGAGATATAGACAATAGAATCAGTGGCGGGATGAATCTGGATGCGATGCAGCTTGGCAGCAGAATACACCGGAAGATTCAAAGGAGAATGGGATCTGACTATCATGCGGAAGTGCCATTAAAATTTCAGATACCACTTGATGGGTTTGTTCTAAGTGTAGAAGGCAGGGCTGATGGTATTATCAGCGAGGAAGAATATCCTGTCATTGACGAGATAAAAGGAATTCTGTCTGATCTTGAGCAACTGAAAGAACCGGTGAAGGTGCATCTGGCACAGGCAAAATGTTATGCATTTATTTATGCACAGCAAAATGGATGTCCCAAGATCGGGGTGCAGATGACTTATTGCCAGATGGAGACAGAAGAGATTGAAAGATTCCGTTATGAGTATACGACAGATGAACTAGGCAGCTGGTTCAATGATGTGATTGTAAAATACGAAAAATGGGCCAGATTTCAGATAGAGTGGAGAAAAGTCAGAAATGCTTCTATTAAGCAGATACAGTTTCCGTTTGCATACAGAAAAGGTCAGAAAGAGCTGGCAGTGTCTGTCTATAAAACAATTTTAAGAAAAAAGAGATTATTTATTCAGGCACCGACTGGAGTTGGGAAGACAATATCGACCATATTCCCTGCGGTAAAAGCCATTGGAGAAGAACTGGGAGAAAAGATTTTTTATCTGACAGCAAAGACGATTACCAGAACGGTTGCGGAACAGGCATTTCAGAAATTGCGAGAGCAGGAGATGCGTCTGAAGGCAATTACACTCACCGCAAAAGAGAAAATCTGTTTTTGTGAGGAGACAGAGTGTAATCCAGAAGCATGTCCTTATGCCAAAGGACATTTTGACAGAGTAAATGAAGCAGTATATGAACTTCTGATTTCGACAGATGAGATAACAAGAGATGTGATTGAAAAACAGGCAGAATTATACAAAGTATGCCCATTTGAGATGGCGCTTGATGTATCACTCTGGGTGGATGCAGTCATTTGTGATTATAATTATGTCTTTGATCCAAATGTTCATTTAAAACGTTTCTTTTCAGAGGGCACTTCGGGAGGATATTTATTCTTGATCGATGAAGCACATAATCTTGTAGAGCGCGGAAGAAAGATGTACAGTGCAGAGCTTTATAAAGAAGATTTTCTGGCATTAAAGAGAATAGTAAAGAATGACAATCTAAAGCTTTATAAGCGGTTGGAAGAATGCAATAAGATGTTTCTTGCTTTGAAGAAAGAGTGTGAATCCTATCAGATTTTGGACAATATTTCACATATTTATTTAAAACTTCTGAATACAATGGGGGAAATGGAGAAGTATCTGGAGGAGTGTAATAAAAAAGAAATCAGAGAAAATGTGCTGGAGCTGTATTTTGCTGTCAGGCATTTTCTGAATATCTATGAGGGCATAGATGAAAATTACGAGATTTATTGTGAATATCAGGACGATGGAAGATTTATGTTGAAATTATTCTGTGTAAATCCGGCAGCAAAGCTGCGCACTTTTCTCGATATGGGTAACAGCACTATTTTCTTTTCAGCTACTCTGCTTCCGGTTCAATATTACAAAAGGCTTTTGAGTGGACAGATGGATGACTATGCTGTTTATGCAGAGTCTGCTTTTGAGACGAAGAAAAGGCTTCTGGTAAATGGAACAGATGTGAGCACCAAGTACACGAAGCGGACGCCTGATATGTATCGGCGGTATGCACAGTATATTTTGCGTGCGGCGGGTGTGAAAAAAGGAAATTATATTGCATTTTTTCCATCTTATCATTTTATGGAAAAGGTGTATGACGAATTCCAGACGCTGCTTTCGGAAACCGGGCACGAGATAGAGTGCATTCTTCAGTCTCATTACATGAATGAGGAGGCGAGAGAAATTTTCCTGGAAAACTTTGAGGAAGAACGAACCGAAAGCCTGGTGGGATTTTGTGTTCTTGGTGGAATTTTTTCTGAAGGAATTGATCTGACAGCGGAAAAGCTGATTGGGGCGTTTATCATAGGGACTGGACTTCCGCAGGTGTGCAATGAACGGGAGATTTTAAAACAGTATTTTGACAAAGAGGGTATGCAGGGATTTGACTATGCTTATATGTATCCGGGAATGAATAAAGTTCTTCAAGCAGCCGGAAGGGTAATACGGACGGAGGAAGATAAAGGAATGATTCTGCTTTTGGATGATCGTTTCAGAGAGAGAAGATGTCGGGAAAGTTTTCCAAAAGAATGGTCGGACTGTGAGGTGTGTAATCTGAACAATATCGAAGAAAAGATAACCACATTCTGGAATAATATGGAGACATAAAGTTGCCGGACAATGGATGGTGAAATCATCGTCCGGCATAAGATTAGTTTTCTGTAAAATAGTTCAGGAATTCTTTTGTCACATGCGAAAGTGGGACACGTTCATTGTATGAAATTGCCAGATGTCTTGGCGGAAGCTGCTCCGTTGTGTTAATGATAAAGAAATCATCAGAGGATTCTGATACACAGTAGTCTGGAATAAAAGCAATTCCAAGACCGATTTTTGCAAGATCGATCAGAAGATCATTACTGCTTAGTTCGATTTCTGGAACAAGATCAAGCTGATGCTGCTGGAATAGTGCATGAAGGAATTCGCTCGTTGTACTTTTTTTGTCCAGCATCAGGAGTGGATATTCCAATAATTCTTTCAAAGAAAGAATCTGCCCCTTTAAATGAGAAAAAGCGTTATTGGCAATAAAAACATCATGGAAGTCTTTGATCTTCTTTGTAGAGAAGGAACTTCCCAAATAGGCGTTAGGAAGATTCGTCACAATAAAATCGACCTGACCATTTTCCAGAAGCTCAACACATTTTATGGAAGTTGCATTCATAACTTTAATATGTGCATTTGGAAATTCTTTATGAAACCTTTCCAAATATGGAACAAGAAAGTATCTGCAGATCGTGTCACTGGCGCCGATACGAATCTGACCACCGGTAGAGGAGGCTTCAAGAATTTGGGCTTCTCCGCGTTTTATAAGATTGATGGCGGGTTCAATATGCCTGAGAAGGATTTCTCCTTCTGGAGTTAACTGTACTTTTTTTGTATTACGAATAAAAAGGGTCTGATTCATTTTCTTTTCTAATGTCTTTACCGATTGACTGACGGCAGACTGGGAAATGAAAAGTTTTTTCGATGCCTCAGAAAAGCTTAAAGTATCTGCTACATAATAAAATACTTTATATAATTCATAATTGATGTCCATTATTAGTCCTCCTAATAAAACTATATGCATTATAAGAGTTAGTAAAGAAAAAAACAAGATAAAAAATACTTTTTTGACAAAAAAATCTATCTTGATAGAATGAAAAATAAAAAGAAAAGAGGAAAATTTGTATTATGAAGAAATGGTTGCATCCTGTCTTATGTGTAATAATTTCGATATTGGCAATCTTTATATGCCTGATAACCAGTTTTGAGATAGCTGCATATAGTGATTTTGGGTTTTATCAGAAAGAATATGAAAAATATCATGTTCTTGACCGTCTGGATATGGAAATGGAAGATGTGATGGATGTCACAGTTTATATGATGTCGTATTTAAGAGGTGGAGAAAACGTGCTCAGTATTGAAAAGACGATTGAAGGAGAAGTGCAGGATTTCTTTAATGAACAGGACCGGTTCCATATGGGGGAAGTGCGGGAGCTGTTTTTGGGAGGAATTGCGCTGCGGAGAATGGCGTGCATTCTTCTGATCGTGTTATGTGTCATTCTCTTTGCAACGGAGAAAAAATGGCAGGTCATGCTTTCGGGGATGTTTCAGAAGACGTTGGGTATATTCTGTATCCTAGTTCTGTTCCTGGGTGCTGTGATTACAATGAATTTCTCCGAATGCTTTGTGATCTTTCATGAAATCTTTTTCGACAATGATCTCTGGATTTTTGATTCAAGAACAGATTTTATGATCCGTATGCTGCCGGAAGGCTTTTTCTACGATATGGTCATACGGATTGGCGTGATTTTTATTATTAGTCTGGTATTGTTGTTTGTTGGAAGTGTTTTCTTAAAAAAGAAGGTTAAAGATAAGTAAAACTTATAAAAACAGAGCAATATATTTATTGTGCTAATAAACAAAATGTGCTAAGATACTATATAGCAATATAGCACAAAGTGTTATGCACCTTGTGCTTATAATAAAATACAAATAATGGAGGAAACTATGAACAGTGTAAGACGTGTATACGTAGAGAAAAAACCAGAATTTGCAGTACAGGCCAAAGAACTTTTAAATGAAGTAAAAAGTTATCTGGGAGTAAAAAGCGTAACAAATATCAGAGTATTGATTCGTTACGATATTGAAAATCTTTCGGAAGCAACATTTGAAAGAGCTTGTAATGGCGTATTTTCAGAACCACCAGTTGATGTATTGTATCACGAAGAATTTCCATATGCGGAGACAGACAAAATTTTCTCTGTAGAATATTTACCTGGACAGTTCGATCAGAGAGCAGATTCTGCTGTTCAGTGTGTACAGTTCATTAAAGAAGATGAACTTCCAGTTATTAAGACAGCTACTACATATGTAATTGAAGGTGGTGTATCTGACGAAGATTTAGAGGCAATTAAAGCCCATTGTATTAACCCTGTAGATTCAAGAGAAACAGGAATGGAAAAGCCTGAAACCCTTGTGACAAAATTTGAGGAACCAGAAGATGTTAAGATCTTTGATGGTTTCAAAGATATGTCAGAAGAAGACTTAAAAGCGCTTTATAGCTCTTTAGGACTTGCGATGACATTCAAAGATTTCCAGCATATTCAGAATTATTTCAAAGGAGAAGAAGACAGAGATCCTTCTATGACAGAAATCCGCGTATTGGATACATACTGGTCAGATCACTGCCGTCATACAACGTTCTCTACAGAACTTACAGAAGTAACTTTCGGAGAAGGTGATTACAAAGCTCCAATTGAAGATACATACAAAGAATATTTGCAGACTCATAGTGAAATTTTCAAAGGACGTGAAGATAAATTTGTCTGCCTGATGGATTTGGCGCTTATGGCTATGAGAAAACTGAAAAAAGAAGGAAAACTTCAGGATCAGGAAGAATCAGACGAAATCAACGCATGTAGTATTGTTGTTCCAGTCGAAGTCGATGGAGTAGAAGAAGAATGGCTCGTAAACTTCAAGAACGAAACGCATAACCACCCAACTGAAATTGAACCATTTGGTGGTGCTGCTACATGTCTTGGAGGCGCAATCCGTGACCCACTTTCAGGACGTACTTACGTATATCAGGCAATGCGTGTGACAGGTGCCGCAGATCCGACAGTTTCTGTAAAAGAAACAATGAAAGGGAAACTTTCACAGAAGAAACTTGTACGTAGTGCAGCTCATGGTTATAGTTCATACGGTAACCAGATCGGTCTTGCAACAGGTATGGTAAAAGAAATCTACCATCCAGACTATGTTGCAAAACGTATGGAAATTGGAGCAGTATTAGGTGCAGCTCCAAGAAGAGCAGTTATTCGTGAAACATCTGATCCAGGAGATATCATTATCTTACTTGGCGGTCGTACAGGACGTGACGGCTGTGGTGGGGCAACAGGGTCTTCGAAAGTACATACAGAAGAATCTATCGAAACATGCGGAGCAGAAGTACAGAAAGGTAATCCACCTACAGAACGTAAGATTCAGCGTCTGTTCAGAAGAGAAGAAGTTAGTAAGTTAATCAAGAAATGTAATGACTTCGGTGCAGGTGGAGTTTCTGTTGCTATTGGGGAACTTGCAGATGGACTTAGAGTAGATCTTGATAAAGTTCCAAAGAAATACGAAGGTCTTGACGGAACAGAACTAGCAATTTCAGAATCACAGGAAAGAATGGCAGTTGTAGTTGCTCCAGAAGATGTAGAGCAGTTCCTTGCATATGCAAATGAAGAAAACCTTGAAGCTGTAAAAGTAGCGGTAGTTACAGAAAGTCCAAGACTTGTGCTTCTATGGAGAGGAAAAGAAATCGTTAATATTTCCCGTGCATTCTTCGATACAAACGGTGCACATCAGGAAACAACAGTTAAAGTAGACATTCCGTCAAAAGCTGACAGCATTCTTACAGAAGAAGTAGAAGTAACTGATGTAAAAGCGAAATGGCTGGAAACATTAGCAGATCTTAACGTATGTTCACAGAAAGGTCTCGTAGAAATGTTTGACGGTTCTATTGGTGTTGGATCCGTATTTATGCCACACGGTGGAAAATATCAGATGACAGAAACACAGACTATGGTAGCCAAGCTTCCGGTATTAAAAGGAAAATGTGACACTGTAACTATGATGAGTTATGGATTTGATCCATATTTATCCAGCTGGAGTCCATATCATGGAGCGATTTATGCAGTGACAGAATCAGTTGCCAAGATTGTTGCAGCTGGTGGAGATTATAGTAAGATCAGATTTACTTTCCAGGAATACTTCCGTCGTATGACAGAAGATCCTTCAAGATGGAGTCAGCCATTTGCGGCACTTCTTGGTGCATACAATGCACAGATGGGATTCGGCCTTCCATCAATCGGTGGAAAAGACAGTATGTCTGGAACATTTGAACATATTGATGTACCACCAACACTGGTATCATTTGCTGTTGATATTGCAAAACAGGGAGATATCATCACACCAGAGCTGAAGGCTGCCGGCAATAAGTTAGTATGGATGAAGATCGCGAAAGATGAATATGATCTTCCTGTATATGAAAAAGTTATGGAACAGTATGCTAAGTTTACGGATGATATTCATGCAGGAAAGATTGTATCAGCATATGCACTTGATCGTCATGGTGTAGTTTCTGCTGTAAGTAAGATGGCCTTTGGTAACAAGATGGGCGTGAAGCTTTGCGGATGCGTAGAAGCAGGGAAGTTATTTGCACCTGCATTCGGTGACATTATTGCAGAAGTTCCAGCTGATAAGGTAGATGAACTTGCAATTTGCGCAACTGTAATCGGTGAAGTAACAGCAGATGAGACATTCAGATATGGGGATACAGTTATCACACTTGCAGAAGCTGAAAAAGCATGGACAGAAACTTTAGAAGAAGTATTCCGTACAGCTTCAGATGAGAATTCTGACAAAGAAGTAGAATCACCAGTATACGATACGAAAGATATCTATATCTGCAATCATAAGATTGCACAGCCGCATGTATTTATTCCAGTATTCCCAGGTACGAACTGCGAATATGACAGTACAAAAGCGTTTGAAAGAGCTGGTGCAACGGTAACAACAAAAGTATTTAAGAACATGAGCGCAGAAGACATCAGAAGTTCTGTGGAATTGTTCGAAAAAGAAATTGAAAAATCACAGATCATTATGTTCCCAGGCGGATTCTCAGCCGGTGATGAACCGGACGGTTCTGCTAAATTCTTTGCTACTGCATTCCAGAATGCAAAATTAAAAGAGGCTGTAGAAAAATTATTGAACGAAAGAGATGGTCTTGTACTTGGTATCTGTAATGGTTTCCAGACACTTGTAAAACTTGGTCTCGTACCATATGGAGAAATCGTTGGACAGACAGCAGATTCACCGACACTTACTTACAATACAATTGGACGTCATATCTCTAAGATGGTATATACAAAAGTTGTAACAAACAAATCACCATGGCTTCAGGGGGCTGAGCTTGGAGGGGTATATACAAATCCGGCATCACACGGGGAAGGACGTTTCGTTGCAAGTGAAGAATGGTTAGACAAGCTCTTTGCAAATGGACAGGTAGCTACTCAGTACTGTGATCTTAACGGAAATGTTTCCATGAACGAGGAATGGAATGTGAATGGTTCTTACCGTGCGATCGAAGGTATCACAAGTCCGGACGGAAGAGTACTTGGTAAGATGGCTCACTCTGAACGTCGTGCAGACGGTGTTGCGATCAATATTTATGGTGAACAGGATCTGAAGATCTTTGAATCAGGTGTAAAATACTTTAAATAATCATTAATTATGTGTTAGATGAGCCCTTCCGCTGCAAGTTGTTGCGGGAGGGCATTTTTTTAAAAGAAAATAGTATTTTAGTGAATGAAAATGCTATGTTAAAATTGTTCGAAAAAACTGTCTTTTCGAACAATTTGCAGACTGAAAAAAGTGCTTAGTGAAATATTACAAAAGTTTAGTTCTGTTTTTGGCAAAGTCTTATATTGACTAGTTTTTGTGACAAGTATATAATGAAATAAAAATGTAAGTGCTTACAAAAGTGCAAAACAACAACAAATCATTTTTTTTGGAAGAAAATGTAAGCGTTTACATAAATGATAAGACGTTGTTTGGCATTCTTGTAAAGTACTAAAAAAAGGAGGAACAAATATGAAGAAGAGATTATTAGCACTCTTACTCTCAACTGTGATGGTAGCCAGTCTGGTAGCGTGCGGCGGTGGAAAAGAAGCAGCAGATGAAAAGACCGACGATACTACTGAAGAAAGTAAAATTGAACCATGTACCATTAATTTTACATACTGGGCAGACAACACAGATTACTCAGCACTCATGCAGGATATCATTAAGAAATTCAATGAAGAGAATGAATATGGTATCGAAGTTGTTGGTGAAGAAATTCCATGGGATGGTGGTGGATATTCTAACACACTGTTCAACACAGCAATGGGTGGCGGCTCAACAGACGTTGCAACATTCAAATTATCTGCAACACCAATGTTCGTAAACAATGATTTACTTGCTGACTTAACACCACTTGTAGATGCGTGGGAAGACAAAGATGATATTTCTGATAACATTTACAGTGTTATGAGAAAAGCTGGTGGAGACGATAAGGCAATGTACGTAATGCCATGGAATACACAGATTCTTTACGTTTACTACAGACCATCCATCTTTGAAAAAGCTGGTGTTGAAGTTCCAAAAACATACGATGAACTCATGACAGCAATTGAAAAATGTACAATGGACACAGATGGCGATGGAAAGACAGACGTATATGGATGGGGTATGCGTGGATCATCTGGTGGACAGGAACCATGGGGAAGCTTCATTTATGCAAATGGCGGATCCTTTGATGATTTCACAACAGACGAATCTGTAGCTGGTATGCAGGATTTCATCGATATCTACACAAATGGCTGGTGTCCTCCATCAGCACCAAGTGATGGATTCCAGGAAACAGTTGCTAACTTTAAATCTGGTCTCACAGCAATGTTCATTCACCACATCGGATCTTCCAAAGGTATGGTAGAAGAACTTGGCGATGACGTTGGAGCATTTGCATTCCCTGCAAGTGACAAGGGACGTTGGACATCAATGGGTGATACAGAAACTGTTATGTTCGAATCATGTGAAAACAAAGAAGCAGCATTCGAATGGATGAAATATCTTGCAGCATATGACGGACAGGAAATGTGGTGTGAAGGAACAGGACAGGTTCCAGTTAGCCAGAGAGTACAGAAGTTAGATTACTTCCAGAACGATCCATTTATGAAAGTTTCTTTCGAAGGAATGGATTTTGCAGGTATCGTTCCAATTCTTGATACAACAACAGAATGGATCACAAGCTGGAAAGATGTTGTTCAGCAAGGTTTGACAGGCGATAAGACAGCTGCTGAATGTATGGAAACAATGCAGAAAACTTTATATCAGTAAATAATTTAAGAAACTGCCTTGCCTTTAAAGGCAAGGCAGTTTTTATGATTTGAAAGAAATTAGAATTTTCATGAATAAAAACTTCCGGATAAGCACTTATCCTGAAAGGAGAAAGAATGAAAAAGAAAAAATTTAATGTTTATCCATATTTACTGGTTGCACCGGCAATGCTGATTATCATGTGCGTAGTTTTTATTCCTGTTGTAAATGCAATCGGAATGAGCTTTCAGAGTTATGACCTTCGAAGACCGAAAGATATTGCATTTATCGGGCTGGCAAACTATATCGAAATTTTCCAGGACCCTCTCTTCTGGCAGTCACTTTGGAAAACAATTCTTTGGGTTGTGTTTGGTGTAGGACTTCAGTTCGTATTTGGATTTATTTTAGCTTTATTGCTTAACAAAAGTTTTAAGGGTAGAGGACTTGTTCGTGCGGTCAGTCTTATTCCATGGGTAACCCCAGGTGTGCTGATCGGTCTTATGTGGAGATGGATGTACGATGGAAATTATGGTGTGCTCAATGATATTTTTAGAAAATTGCATTTGATCACAGATAACATTCCGTTTTTGTCGCAGACGAGTACTGCCTTTCCGGCAGTTGTCACCACCATCATATGGCAGGGAATCCCATTCTTTGCACTTATGATTCTGGCAGGGCTTCAGGGAATACCTGGCGAATTATATGAGGCGGCAGACATAGATGGAGCTACGGGAATTCAGAAGTTATTCCGAATCACGATTCCAAGTATTAAAAATACAATTATGATTACAGCACTCTTGCGTGTGATCTGGGTCGCAAACTCTGTTGATGTTATCTTTAACATGACAGAAGGAGGACCAGCGTATTCGACACAGACTTTAAGTGTATATATTTTCAACAAAGCAAACACGCTGGATATGGGATATGCATCAGCGATGGCTATTATACTGGCCCTTGTTTTATGTACGGTAGCAATACCATATCTGATATTCACATTTAAAGAGGAGGATAATTAGAATGAGAAAACAGTCTATTGGTAAACGGTTCTTAATGACATATCTTCCGCTGATTGCATTGTTAATTTTTATTTTATTTCCATTTTACTGGACGTTTCTGACCTCAATCAAACCGGAAGCAGAATTATATGGTGCAGTAACATACTGGCCATCGGCAGTAATCTGGGATAATTACAAAAAACTCTTCACGACAACGGTAGACTTCCTGAAAGCGATGAAGAACAGTTTTATCGTAGCATCAATCACAACGGTAGTGTCATTAACGGCATCTACACTTGCAGCATATGCATTCTCACGTTACAGATTCAAAGGAAGAAAGTTTATGATGGCATTATTCCTGAGCAATAACATGTTCCCTACAGTATTGTTGCTGATTCCTTTGTATTCGATTATGAGAAATTTAAAATTACTTTATACACCATGGGCATTAGTGCTTGCATATACGACATTTACACTGCCTTTCTCAGTGTGGCTGTTGAATGGATTTTTTAACGACTTGCCAATGTCACTTGAAGAAGCAGCACTGGTTGATGGATGTAATCGAAGAATGGCTTTTTTCAAAATCATTTTGCCAATCTTAGGGCCTTCCCTTGTTGCTACAGGCGTATATATTTTTATGACATCATGGAATGAGTATACATTCGCAGTAATGTTTACGAACAATGCATCAAGAACGATTCCTGTTGCACTGAAGAGTCTGATCGGTCAGCTCGGAGTTGACTGGGGACTTCTTACCGCTGGTGGAATTATAACAATTATTCCAGTATGTATTATGTTCTTCTTTGCACAGAAGAGATTAGTTGAAGGATTAACAGCAGGTGCTGTTAAAGGTTAATATAAGGAGGAAAAAAGATGAGTTACGAAAACAAAGCAAAGGAATTGCGCAGGGAAATTTTGAAAATGTTATTTACTGCTCAGTCAGGACATCCAGGCGGATCATTATCATGTGTGGAAATGTTAA
>JAQYAI010000175.1 GCA_029227655.1 bacterium
TCTTTTGAAACAGCATACCACGTTTACACTGTCTTCTCAAGTAAAACAGAGCCAGGAGTATTCCCGGCTCTGATCTCTCTTTTATTCTTCTTCCGCGCGTGCTTTGATTTCTTTTTCCTGAACGTCTGCTGGAGCCTGTTCGTAACGTGCGAATTCATATTCGTATGTTCCACGTCCACCAGTCATAGAACGAAGTGTGGTGCAATATCCAAATAACCCTGTCATAGGGATATCTGCTGTAACAATCTGATATCCACCTGCAACCGGATCCATTCCAAGTACGCGTCCACGACGCTTATTCAGATCACCCATAACATCTCCTGTATAATCGTCCGGAACTTTAACTTTCAGTGTAGCGATTGGTTCAAGAAGAACTGGTCCAGCTTCCATGAAACCTTTCTTAAATGCCTGAATAGTAGCTGTCTTGAATGCCATTTCGGAAGAGTCTACCGGATGGTAAGATCCATCGTATAATACCGCTTTCACACCAACTACTGGATATCCGGCAACAGGCCCTTTCAGAACGGATTCCTGAAGACCTTTTTCTACAGCTGGGAAGTAGTTCTTTGGAACTGCTCCACCAACAACTTCTTCTTCAAATACATAAGGTGTTTCAAGATCTCCTGATGGTTCAAAACGCATCTTAACGTGTCCATACTGTCCATGTCCACCAGACTGTTTCTTATATTTTGTATCTACGTCTGAATTCTTACGGATTGTTTCACGGAACGCAACCTTTGGCTGTTCCAGAGTAATTTTAACTTTGTAACGCTCTTCAAGTTTACTTACCACCACGTCAAGATGCTGATCACCCATACCATAGAGAAGCGCCTGACGGTTTTCACTGTCATTGACAACTTTAAGAGTGACATCTTCTGCCATCATTCTTGCAAGTGCCTGTGAAACTTTATCTTCATCACCTTTGTTTGCCACTACATATTTCATATATGTATATGGTTTAGAATATTCTGTCTTAGCGTATAATACCGGAGTATTCTTTGTTGATAATGTATCACCAGTCTTAACATCACCAAGTTTCGCAATTGCTCCAATATCACCTGCGAAAAGTTCTTCAACTTCTACCGGTTTGTTACCAACCAATGTATAGATCTTTCCAAGCTTGGCTTCTGTATCATTGTCAGCATTGAAAAGAACATCATCACCTTTTAATACACCAGAGCATACTTTAACAAATGAATACTTTCCGATGAATGGGTCAACCATTGTCTTGAAGACATAAGCACTCTTCTGTTTAGAGAAATCATAGTTTGCTTCAAAAATAGCGTTTGTCTTACGATTGATACCATTACATTCGCTGTATTCCGGGCTTGGGAAGAAACGTACGATGTCTGAAAGTAAGTTTGCAACACCCTGTGCCTGAATGTTAGAACCCATAGCTACTGGAACGATATCACCGTTCATAACCTCTGTTCTCATTGCAGAACGAATCTCTTCTACAGAGAACTCATCGCCCTCGAAGTAACGTTCCATAAATGCTTCACTTGTCTCAGCAACAGCTTCTAATAATTTTTCACGATAAATTGCAAGATTTGGTTTTGAATATTCAGGAATATCACATTCAATCTTCTGTCCCATTCCTGTATATCTTCTTGCTGCATTTTTGATTACGTTCACATAACCAACTAATTTTTCATTTTCTCTGATTGGTGCAAAATGCGGTGCAATGACCTTTCCATATCTTTCTGTCAAATCCGCTACTACCTGACGGAAACTTGCATCATCAACGTCCATTTCTGTTACATAGACCATACGTGGAAGATTGTATTTATCACATAATTCCCATGCTTTTTCTGTACCGACCTGTACACCGGCTTTACCAGAAACAACGATGACCGCAGCATCTGCTACGCTGACAGCTTCTTCTACTTCACCAACAAAGTCGAAGAATCCAGGTGTGTCTAAGATATTGATTTTCGCTTTTTCCCATTCGATTGGTACAAGACTTGTGCTGATTGAAAACTGTCTTTTCTGTTCCTCTTTATCAAAATCACTGATCGTGCTTCCAGCGCTAATACTTCCAAGGCGAGTTGTTGCTCCTGAAATATATGCCATTGCTTCTACAAGGCTTGTCTTTCCACTTCCTCCGTGTCCTAAGAGAACAACGTTCCTAATCTCGTCCGTTCTATAAACTTTCATTTGTCTGCCTCCTTGTTTCGAAAAAATCTCATGGGTCTATTGTACTAAATAATCTATCAATTTACAACTATTTTATTGATTTTTGACAACAAAAGCAGTTTTTTTCAGCTCTTGTCTGTGCGATTTTGCATTTCTTGCTTTTTCACTTTAAAGCAACGATTCATTGACAGATTCTTTTTTATCTCGTAAAATATATGATGCCAGGGGCAAAAGGTCATGATTTTCATGCTTGCATGAAAAAGAATGACTTTGGGCCCCGTAAAACATGATTGAATCTAACGAAAGGACAGGATTACTATGAAATACAATAAAATCGGCTTTATCGGACTTGGACTTATTGGTGGATCTATTGCAAAGGCAATTCGCCAGTATTATCCCGATTATGAGATTGTCGCTTTCGATAAAAATAAAGAAACTCTGGCACTGGCTACGCAGGAATCCATTATCAATGTGGCATGCACATCGATTGATGACAATTTCCAGAAATGTGATTACATTTTCCTGTGTGCTCCAGTCGCATTTAATACCGCATATTTAAAACAGATGATCCCATATCTTCATGATTCCCTGATTCTTACAGACGTGGGAAGTGTAAAAACACCAATTCATGAAGAAATTATCCGTCTTGGTCTGGAAAAATATTTTATCGGCGGACATCCAATGGCCGGTTCTGAAAAGAGCGGATTTGCAAATTCCAAAGCTCTGCTGATTGAAAATGCATACTTTATTCTTACACCTTCCGCTTCCGTTTCTGAAGAACAGGTGACATCCTACCATGACTTTGTGGAATCTTTACATGCAATTCCTCTGGTACTGGATTATAAAGAACATGATTATGTAACTGGAACCATCAGTCATCTTCCACATATTATTGCAGCCTCGCTTGTTAATTTTGTAAAAGATACCGATACGGAAAATGAACTGATGAAGCATCTTGCCGCAGGCGGATTCAAGGACATTACCAGAATCGCATCCTCATCCCCAACCATGTGGCAGCATGTCTGTGCACAGAACAAAGAAAATATTTCACACATTCTGGGAAATTATATCGAAGCATTGAAAACAGCAAAAGAATATGTGGATCATGGAGATGAGCAAAACATCTATGATATGTTCGAACATTCCAGGAATTACCGCAATTCCATGCCGGATAGTTCTGCTGGTCCAATCAAGAAATCCTTCTGTATCTACTGCGATATTCCGGATGAATCTGGCGCCATCGCTACAATTGCCACCATTCTGGCATCAAATGCGATCAATATAAAAAATATAGGAATTATCCATAACCGCGAATTTGAGGAAGGCGTTCTCCGCATCGAATTCTATGATGGTGATTCCCTCGAACGTGCCTCTGCACTGCTCCAGCGCCATCGCTACATTATTTATGAACGTTAAAAGATCACTTTATAAAAATGAGGTAACTTATTATGGAAATAAAAGCAACCAAAGGACTCCGTGGAGAAATATGTGTTCCCGGAGATAAATCCATTTCACACCGCTCGATTATGTTCGGTGCTCTTGCAAAAGGTACAACTGAAATCACGCATTTTCTTCAGGGGGCTGACTGTCTTTCTACCATCGGCTGCTTCAGGGAAATGGGAATTGAAATTGAAAATAGACCCGAGAAAATTCTGGTACACGGCAAAGGGCTTCATGGCCTTTCATCCCCTTCTACCATACTGGATGTAGGTAACAGCGGCACAACTACCAGGCTGATTTCCGGTATTTTATCCGGCCAGCCTTTTCCAACGATTCTTTCTGGTGATGCTTCTTTAAACTCTCGTCCAATGAAACGAATCATGGAACCGCTTCAACTGATGGGCGCTGATATTGAAAGCAAATCTGGAAATGGATGTGCGCCACTTATCATTAACTCCCATCTAAAAAACGGTGATAAACCATCTCTGACCGGCATTCATTATCATTCCAAAGTCGCTTCTGCCCAGGTAAAATCAGCGATTTTACTTGCCGGACTCTATGCGGATGGTATCACAAAAGTAACTGAACCGGTACTTTCGAGAAACCATACGGAATTGATGTTAAATGGATTTGGTGCACAGATTACCACTAAGATCCATGACGATAGCAGTGCAACAATTGCTATTGCCCCCTGTGAAGAATTATTTGGACAGAACATTCATGTTCCAGGGGATATTTCTTCTGCTGCTTATTTTATTGCCGCAGGCCTTCTCGTCCCAGATTCAGAATTACTGATTAAAAATGTGGGAATTAACCCTACCCGTGCAGGTATTTTAGAAGTATGCAAGGCAATGGGCGCAGACATTACTTATTTGAACGAAAAAACCGACAGCGGAGAACCGACAGCAGACTTACTTGTAAAGACCAGCACCCTGCATGGAACCACCATAGAAGGAGCAATCATTCCGACCCTGATCGATGAGATTCCAATGATTGCAGTTATGGCTGCTTTTGCAGAAGGTACCACGGTCATCAAAGATGCTGCCGAACTGAAAGTAAAAGAAACTGACCGCATCCAGACGACCTGTGAAGGACTTAGGGCAATGGGCACTGATATCATTCCTACAGAAGATGGCATGATTATTCATGGTGGAAAAGCTTTACATGGCGGTATCATCAACAGCTATCTTGACCACCGCATTGCTATGGCATTTGCCATTGCGGGACTTGCCGCAGATGGAATTACCACCATTGAAAACAGCCAGTGTGTGGATGTATCCTATCCAGATTTCTTCGAAACACTAAAAAGAATTCAGTTATAAAAACGTTTCCTCCATCTATCTCTTTCAATTTAAGCATAATTTCATGCAGATTATGCCAAAATATTGAAATAAAACAAAAAGAGACTGAATGGAGGTAAACAAAACATGATGTTTTTTAAAGGAATTGGAGCATTGTTATTGACACTGGCTGCATTTTCATTATTTAGCCTAAAACTTCCAAAAGGTGATAAAGCCATGAGCGGTCTTGCAGATGCTGCTGTGGCTACTTTTTTAGTAGAGGCTATCTTTAAATATATTTTTGGTGATTTTATCGGAATTCGTTTTTTAGAAGAAGTCGGAAACGCTTCAGGTGGAATGAGCGGAGCTGCAGCGGCAGGCCTGGTCGGACTGGCAATGGAAACAAATCCTGTCTTTGCGATCGCTTCTGCAGCAGCAATCAGTGGATTTGGAATCCTTCCAGGCTTTATTGCCGCATATTTTTTGCATTTTCTTCTCAAATATACCGTAAAATATCTGCCAGCGGGATTGGACGTAATTATCGGTACATTACTAGCAGCTGGAGCTGGACGTGGAATTGCTGTTTTTGTTGACCCGTTTGTCAATCAAGTCATCTCGATTATCGGTGATTCCATTTCGGTTGCCACGGCACAGTCACCTGTTATCATGGGCTTTGTACTTGGTGGGTTAATGAAGATGATCTGTACCTCACCACTAAGTTCTATGGCACTTACTGCAATGCTCGGACTGACAGGCCTCCCAATGGGTATCGCTGCAATTGCATGTTTCGGAGGAAGTTTTACAAATGCATTGATCTTCAAAAGACTGAAACTTGGCGATAACGGCAAGGTAATTGCAGTAATGCTTGAACCGCTTACACAGGCACCTATTATTACAAAGAATCCGATTCCCATTTACGGAAGTAATTTCTTTGGCGGAGCTTTTGCAGGTATGATTGCCGCCGTCTTAGGAATTATAAATAATGCGCCGGGAACAGCTTCTCCTATTCCGGGTATGCTTGCACCGTTTGCATTTAATGCTCCGGGAACTGTAATTCTCGCTTTGCTCCTCGCAGCAGCCGGCGGCTTACTTGCCGGATTTATAGGCTCTATCATATTTAAAAAATTAGGATATGGTAATGAAACCGTTCCAAGATAAACGTAGAATCTTTTTAAAAATGAAGAAGCAGCTGTTGCAAAAGTAAATGAATCTACTACTGTGAGCAACAGCTCTTTCAATATGTTTAATGGGGAGTTGCGTGTCTATGCAGGAAAATCTTCTCACTAGTGACCTTGGATTTCGGCTGGCGTATCTATGGGAGAAAAACTTTTTGTCAGCCACCCTATTTTTTATCAAAAGTATCTATGCAGAAAAATCACTTTCCCAGCTACTCACTTTTTTATCCTAGTGTCTATATATAAAAAATTATTCTGTATGGGTACTCTCGAGGATAAACTTTTACTTAAATTGCCAAAAAGAGCTATTGCTCCAGTAGATTATTCATCTACTTTTACAACAGCCCTTTATAAAAAATTTCTATTTTTTATAATAAGAATAAATGGCATCCCGCAAAAATCTGGTACATCCCGGTGCAATTTTATCATAATATGCAGTAAAGCGTTCGTCAGCCACATAGCCATCAGCAAGTGCTTTATGTGCTTCCTCAGAAAAAGTACCTTCCTTCCAGAACATGCACAGCCACTTTCCATGTAATTCACATACTTTCCGAGCCGTAGGTCCAGCCGAATCTCCTTCTTCAAATGCCATTTGTAACAATTCATTAATCTGTCCGCTTAGTTTCTGTGATTCCTCCCACTTTTCTTTGCTCATTCCCTTTATATTTTCATAAGAAGCATCAATGGCATCATCTCCGTATTTCTCCCGGATTTCTTTTCCATATTGTGCCTCATTTTTTGAAATCATTTCTTTCTTGAAACCTTCAAATTTTTCCTTATCAGTCATTATAGTTTCTCCTTTCAATGTTCGAATAGTCTTGGTGACATTGTCAATCAAAGATTCGATTTGATCTTTTCGTTGTAGTAATGCTGATAAATGCTCCTCCAGTGCCATTTCTTTGTCAAAATCCGGCGCCTTTATGATCTGATCAATTCTTTCAAGCGGCACTCCGAGTTCACGATAAAACAAAATCTGTTGGAGCAGATCAACTTCTTTCTTCCCATAAATGCGGTATTTATTATGTTCTATTCTGACCGGACTTAGCAGACCAATCTCATCATAATACCGCAGTGTCCGTGTACTTACTCCCGACATTTTTGCCAATTGACTTACCGTGTATTCCATCTATCATCACCTCACGAATACAGGATAAACTATTACGAAGCGTTAATGTCAATCTATTTTTTTGCTTTAGGTGCAATAAATGCACATGGAATATTTGTCACACATTTACCACACACATCTACTCCATAACGTTCCATATTTTTCTCACAGGTCTCATAGCATCTTCTTCGATCAAAACCTTCTGTCGTAAGTGCTCCGGAAAAACAGTTCTGTACGCATTTTTTGCAAAGGCCTTTGCTCTTATATAAGCAGTTTTCCTGTTCCAGATGCTTATCTGCTTCCACTGGAATATCGGCTACGATTGAATTATATCTTCCGCAGCAGCCATCTTTCGTAATCAGCATATTGTTGATTCCAAAAGTTCCAAGTCCTGCCGCATAGGCAATATGCCTCTGTGACCAGAAACTCTTTAAAATATCGGTGTGCATTCCTGCATTCGTCGGAACAGCCGCACGGTATCCCATTCCTTTAAGTTCCTCCACCAGATACTCATTCAGCTTTGCCATCATTGCATTGGTAATCTTATAAGCATCTGCCCAGCTTTCCGATGCTGCATGATCTGCAATTCCAATATTTCCATCCGCAAGTTCTTTCGTAAATGGTATAAAATAAGAAATCACAACGGTTGGATGTTCCATAAAATCTTCCGGCATCTGATGTCCTTTGGCAACAACCTCTGGCAACGCACGAATATACGGATCATTTACGTCCGCAAATCCCACAAGCGGCATTCTCCACATGTCCGGTGTCCCATTATTTACCGGATAAGCTTTCACGTATTCCACTACCAGTTCTAAGATTTTCTCTTTTAGTTCTATACCTGTCATCTTAGGATTCCTCCTCTGATAAATGTCTTGCTTTTGCTGTATATTCTGTAACCTCAATTTTAATAACACTCACGATTGAAACAAGCTTATCATTAAATGCAAACTCTTTCCCTGTCTGAGTCTTCATAAGAATCGACAGTGCCCGTTTCTTTTCTTCCACATCTTCTATAATTTCTGCTGTTCCTTTTGCCATCAGCGAGCGATATGCCATCCCGTACTGGCATGCCATTTTCCCTTCAATTAGGGCACAATCACATACCATCTCGATAAATACCTTCGGATTCTTGCGAATCAAATCCAGCTTATACCCTTTTGTTGCTGAATGAAGATAAATGGTCATTCCATCATCCATTGTATATCCATAATTCATTGGCACAATGTACGGTTCATCTTCGTCCACCAATCCTAAATGAACAATTTTACTTTCATCCAGAATATGTAATATTTCATCCCTGTCTGTTACCTCACGCTCACGACGCGTCATCCCTCGTTTCATCTATAAATCCTCCTGCTTTTCTCTATTTCCAATATTCTTCTACACTTCTGTCAGCTTCCTCTTTTGAAAGCTCAAATTCCTGCATCAATTTTTCACTTGTAACATCTTTACTCGCACCTAACTGCTGACAAGTCACGATTAATGCGCGGATGCCCTTTGCAAGTCCTTCTGCAAGTCCTTCCGCAAGTCCATCTTCTCTTAACATCTGTCCCAATCTTGTCATCCTGATTTCCTCCTTTAACTCCTTTAATTCTTCTAATTCCAAAAATTTGTCAGCCATTGCATATATCATTGCTTCAATCTTTTTGATATCTGTTACTTCAACAGCTGTTGTTCTTTGTGTGATTTTATATGCTTCAATAATTCTTTTCTTGTATTTTTCCAATTACTTCATCTGCATTTTTATCCTTCATAATAATCGGATATACTCGATACGTATTAAATCCTTCCGTAAATTCTGTCATGGGATTCCGAATATTTCCCGAATACAAGACATATGTTTTTACCTCAACTTTGTGCTGATAGCTGGTTAATGCCTCATATACGCGAAAACGCTTTAGTCCGTCCAGTCCTTCATTTGTACTTTGAAATTCAAAGTGTTTCCAACTTCCATCATCCATAACAAAATTAAAATCCTGATACTGCTTTTTTATTTCAAGATGTACCAGTTCTGTCGGAGCAAATGATGCCACTTGCCCTCCAATCCCAAAATAAGGAAGAATTTCTTCCGCAAAAAATTGCATAGATGTCTTTAAAATTGCATCTTCATGCTGCTGTGCAACAAATTCTTTTTTCTCCATATAGTATCCTTTCTGTAAAACTATATAAAGAAACTACCTACTTTTAATATAACAAAAAAAGAAATCACAGACAATGCATGTACTGTTTATTTGATATTTATTAATTTATATTTTTTCTCGAAAAATCCCCGAACACGGGAAGAAAAATAGTTCAATGATCTATTCCCTTCATAATTTTATTATGTTAAAATCAAAATATGATGCCTGGGTCAAAGAGTCATACTTTTCATGCTTGAATGAAAGCATAACTTTGGAACCCGAAACATAAGAAAGTGAGATTCAAAATGCAATACATTAGTCATTATCATTCACCAATTGGTGATATTCTTTTAGCCGCAGATGATATAGGCCTGACTGGACTATGGTTTGAAGGGCAGAAATATTTTGCTCTCCATTTGGATAAAGAACATCAAGAAAAAGACTTGCCTGTTTTTACGGAAACAAAACGCTGGCTTGACATTTACTTTTCTGGAAAAGAACCTGATTTTACAGTTCCACTTCATTTCATGGGAACGGATTTTCAAAAGGAAGTGTGGGAAATCCTTTGTTCTATTCCTTATGGAAAAACGATGACTTATGGTGAAATTGCTGAAAAAATCGCTTTTAAAAGAGGTCTGAAACATATGTCTGCACAAGCAGTCGGTGGCGCAGTCGGTCACAATCCTATCTCCATTCTTGTGCCTTGCCACCGTGTCATTGGATCAAATGGCAACCTAACAGGTTATGCTGGTGGAATTGATAAGAAAATCAAATTGTTGACATTAGAAAAACATTATTGTCCTCTTATTGCATTGTAGAATTTTAGATTTTTAATAATCAAATCAGATTTCCACCAATTTTTACTGATACACCACTGCTCCGGATACTCATCCCATGCCCAAGTGATGTTCCATGTTCCGTCCGCTTCCTGTGTAGACGAAATGAAATCACATTCAAACTGACAAATATCTTTGTTTTCATCGTGGAAAATACTGTTTTTCGAACTTATGAAAAGAGATGGTTTGCATATATACTCAACAGCCCATACAGATGTGTCATATGTCAGAATATGCCGGATCTGTTTTTGAAGTAAATCTTCATATTCCCGCATATCCAATAAATTCTCATTGTGACTCTCTTTTAAATACTCATACAATTCCACAAAACAAGAAACTGTATGCATAGATTCCATCGGAAAATTCGTTTTAAAATATGCATATGCCTCTTTCGTAAGACATATTGCCGTCTGATACAATTCACTATTTTGCTCTGCATATTTTAAAATAAATCCTATCAGGCAGGCCGTTGGATTATATGACTGTTCCTGTGAAGGATCATATGTCCACCATGGTGCATGCGGAAAATCATTATTGGAAGAAATGGTATTCAGCCATGTATGTCCATTAAAATCTTTGTTTGAAGAAAGATAACTTAATATTCCTTTTATAATAGGATGACTTGCATCCTCCAGTCCAACTTCTTTGATGATTTCAGTAGCCACCCATGTCTGCACTGGCGAGGAATTGGGATTCCAACAATCTGGTTCAAGGCCATGTCCAAACCCACCATCTTCATTCTGGTAAGATGCTAAAATCCTCAGAACGTTTTCTTTATTTCCATTTTCAAATAAATAATTCCATCTGGCAAGATCAAGAGGCCTTGCATTTCTATATATAAATTCTCGGGCTTTTTCTATATTCATAACAATCTGCACCTCTTCTATTTTTCACTAATTGTAGAATAAAAAAAGATGAAAGTCAATTTCCGCTTTTGCTGTGCTCAGCCCTAATTCGCTTTGCTCATTATGGCTGACGGCTGGCGCCGTATATAAATAAAAACAGCCGGGGCCCACTTCAAATTATGCAAGCATATTTGAGTGGGCCCCGGCTGTTTCCATTTATGCACAGCTTGTAGCTGATTCAAATTGTGAATTATACAATTCGGCATAGAAGCCGTTTTGGGCAAGGAGTTCTTGGTGTTTTCCTTGTTCGATGATGTCTCCGTCTTTCATGACGAGGATGAGGTCCGCATCTCGGATGGTGGATAATCTATGGGCGATGATGAAACTGGTTCGTCCTTCCATGAGGTTATCCATGGCTTTTTGGATTCGGATTTCTGTTCTGGTATCTACAGAGCTGGTTGCTTCGTCCAGAATGAGTATCTTCGGATCGGCAAGGATTGCTCTGGCAATTGTGAGCAGCTGTTTTTGTCCCTGGGATACGTTGCTGGCTTCTTCGTTGAGTACCATATTGTATCCATTTGGCAGGGTCTGTACAAACTGATGTACATAGGCAGCTTTTGCCGCTTCTACAACTTCTTCATGGGTTGCATCTAATTTACCATATTTGATATTGTCTTCTATGGTTCCATTAAAGAGCCATGTATCCTGTAATACCATTCCGAACATTTCACGTAATTCACTTCGATTGAAATCTTTGATATTATGACCGTCCACATAGATTGCCCCTGAATTTACATCATAAAACCTCATAAGCAGTTTTATCATGGTTGTTTTTCCGGCACCGGTTGGTCCTACAATAGCTATTTTCTGTCCATGCTTTACATTTACAGAGAAGTCATTAATGATAATGTGTTCTGGGTTATATCCAAAGTGAACGTGTTCGAATTCTACATTTCCTTTTAATCCTTCAATCGAAACCGGATTTGGCACTGTCTGGTCTTCCTCTTCTTCATCAAGGAATTCAAATACTCGTTCGGAAGCTGCCGCTGTTGACTGAAGCATATTGGCGACCTGTGCCATCTGTTGGATTGGCTGTGTGAAGTTTCTTACATACTGGATAAATGACTGAATATCTCCGACTTCGATACTTCCTTTTATGGCAAGATATCCGCCTAAAATAGATACTCCTACATATCCAAGATTTCCTACGAACTGCATAATTGGCATCATCATACCGGAAAGGAACTGTGATTTCCATGCAGACTGATATAGAATTTCATTTGTTTCGTTAAATGTTTTGATTACATCTTCTTCTTTGTTAAATGCTTTTACAATGTTATGTCCACCATACACTTCTTCTACTTGACCATTTACATGTCCTAAATAGCTTTGCTGATCACGAAAGAATTTCTGTGAATGTTTCACAATCGCAGAAATCATTGACAATGAAATAGGAAGTATCAAAAGTGCAACAACAGTCATAAGCGGACTGATACTGAGCATCATAATGAGTACTCCAATCAGGGTGGTCACAGAAGTAATCATTTGAGTTGCACTCTGATTCAGACTCTGACTCAATGTATCTACGTCATTTGTTACTCGCGATAATACCTCGCCATGAGTTACTTTGTCAAAATAATTCATTGGCATACGATGTATTTTTTCTGATATCTCTTTTCTCAACCGGTAAGTCAGTTTCTGCGAAATACCAGTCATGATATATCCCTGAATAAAGGAGAACAAAGCGCTTGTCGCATACAAGCAGAGAAGTCCAATTAAAATTTTAGCAATTTTTTCAAAATCAATTCCACTGCCACCAGAGATTTTTCCCACAAGTCCATTGAAAATCTCCGTCGTCGCTTTTCCTAGAATCTTTGGACCCACAATACTAAAAACCGTACTTCCTATCGCAAAGATAATTACAAACAAAAGACCTATTTTGTACTCATTGATATAGACCCATAATTTTTTCATGGTCCCTTTAAAATCTTTTGCTTTTTCTCCAGCTCCCATTGGCCCATGTCCCATTGGTCCACGTTTTCCATGTCCTTGACCGCTCATTTAACATTCCTCCTTTCCTTTTGATTCTTCCAAGTCACGCTTTAACTCTTCTTCTGAAAGCTGTGAGGAAGCAATCTGATAATACGCATCGCAGGACTTTAACAATTCTTTATGCGTTCCGATTCCTGCAATCTTTCCTTCATCCAATACAATGATCTGTTCTGCATGCAGGATGGTACTGATTCGCTGTGCCACAATGATCACTGTACTCTCCTGTGTTTTCTCTTTCAGTGCCGCTCTTAGCACTACATCAGTTTTATAATCCAGTGCTGAAAAGCTGTCATCAAAAATAAAAATATCCGGTTTCTTTGCAACTGCCCTTGCAATAGAAAGTCTCTGTTTCTGTCCACCAGAAACATTCGTTCCTCCCTGTGCGATTGGACTGTCAAATTTCTTATATTTTTCTTCGATGAAATCGGTTGCCTGTGCAATAGCCGCTGCTTCCTTCATTTCTTCTTCGGTTCCTTCTGGATTTCCATATAAAATATTTGAAGCAATCGTTCCAGAGAACAATACACCTTTTTGTGGAACATATCCAATTTTATCTCTCAAATCGTGCTGTGTAATCTCACGAATATCCGTTCCATCAATCATGATTTTCCCTTCCGTCACATCATAAAATCGTGGAATCAGATTGATCATTGTTGATTTCCCACAGCCAGTACTTCCGATAATCGCCGTCGTCTGCCCTGGTCTGGCCGTGAAATTCAAATCATGTAAAATATCCTGTTCTGCTTCCGGATAACGGAAAGATACATGTTCAAATACCACCTCTCCCTTTCCATTCTGTGAAAGCTGTTTTGGATGTTCCGGATCGGAAATCGCAGTTTCACTTCGTAAAACTTCATCCACACGTTCTGCGGCAACTGCTGCCCTTGGAAGCATGATAGAAATCATACAAATCATCAGGAAGGACATAATGATCTGCATGGTGTACTGAATAAAGGCCATCATATCACCGACCTGCATCTGTCCTTGATCGACTCCGATCGCTCCATTCCATACAATCAGAACTGTGATTCCATTCATAACAAGCATCATAAGAGGACTCATAAATGTCATGGCACGATTTACAAACAGGTTGGTTCTTGTCAGATCTCTGTTCGCCTTATCAAATCGTTCCTCTTCGTGTTTCTCTGTACTAAATGCACGGATTACCGGAAGTCCGGATAATATTTCTCTCATTACGAGATTCAAGCGGTCCACAAGACTTTGCAGAATCTTAAATCTTGGCATTACTACAAGGAAAAGAACAATAACAATCATTAGAACCAGAGCGACGCCCAGCGCAATGATCCAAAGCATATCCACATTCGTGTTAAATACTTTCAGAATTCCACCTACCGCCTGAATCGGTGCGTAAAGTACGATTCTAAGAAGCATGACCGTGAGCATCTGGATCTGTTGAATATCATTCGTACTCCGAGTAATCAAAGAAGCGGTTGAAAATTTATCAAATTCCGTATTTGAAAATCCTACGACCTTAGTAAATACTTTCGAACGAAGATCACGCCCTGTACTGGCTGCAACTCTAGAAGCAAGAAATCCTACCGTAATACTTGCCAGCATTCCCAAAAGCGCAAGCCCAATCATTTTCACACCAGTATTGATAATATAATGCGTCTGAATCTCATCAGTATTGATTCCTAATTCTTCATATGCACCTTTTATATAAACCGGTATACTCTGTGAAATTACCATTTCCGGAACATCTTTCATCTGTTCTGATATCTCTTCCATTGCCACACTTTTTTGCTCATCCGGCATCATCGCAAATAGTTCCAGCTTCTGTCCCATCTCACTGCCACCAGCCGCACTTAAGCAGAGAAACATAGGCAGTTCCATTTTTTCGGAAAGTAATTTCATCTGTTCATCATCTTTTTTCACAGATTCTTTCAGTTCATAAACAGCTCCTTCATAAGAGTATCCTGTATCCACTGTGCTCAAAGAATACGCTTCTTTTACTATTCGTGCGTCTTCTTCCTTCATTAGCAGCATCAGCTGTTCCATCTTACTTTCTGATATAGCATCCGGTATCGTTTCATCAATTCCACCTTGTTGAATTCCCACATTTACAATATCAGATGTATAAGACGGTAAAGACAGATCACTGTACGCCTGAATCATTAGAACACAGAAAATGACTGCAACTGTTGTTGCATAAGGTTTTAAAAATTGAAGCAATTTTTTCATTCTTGCAATCTCTCCTTTCTTTATTTAGCTTTCTAATCTTTTGGAGGTTCAAACCTCTCCACTTCTAACATATTTTCCCGCATCTGTATCATTAACCTGCGAAACAATAACACTTCTTCCTGAGACATGCCTTTATACAATTGTGTCTTTACTATATTTTCAATAGATTTCATACTCATCAGGCATTCCCGGCCTTTTTCTGAAATTTGAATTCGAAGAACTCTTTGATCCTTTTCATCCAGTTTTCGTTCAATCAGCCCCCGCTTCTCTAACTTTTGAAGAGCTGCTGTAATTGATGGCGGTTTGATTTGCATGATATCTGCAAGTTCTCTTTGAGAAACAGCACCTTTTTTCAATAAAACAAATAAAATTGCTGCCTGCCCGGGTTTCATATCCATTGGCTGCATCAGCCTGCTCATATACTGCATCTGCATATGAATGACCTGATGAAAGAGTACATGCAGTGGCATATTTATCGGATTCATACATTCTTCATCAAACACTGAATTATGTTCAGTCATTTAATTCACCTCCATTTAGTTAGATATCTAACGGTTATTGTATTCATCCAACGTATGAATGTCAATCAGACGTCCACATATTTTATATTTTTATAATATTTTTGTACCAGTTCAGCCATGCGCTTCAAAGGAAAGAAAAAAGGACCATCTTCAAAAAAGATAGCCCTAACTTCTTTTATTTTGTCTCTATAATTCTTCTTGCTACATGTACTCCACTAGCTGATGCATGCGATAAGGAATGTGTCACTCCACTTCCATCCCCGATGATATAAAATCCCTTA
>JAQYAI010000176.1 GCA_029227655.1 bacterium
AAATTTTGTGAGGTGAGATTATGGAAGGCAGTAGTTGTAGTCGAAGTACAGACAAGGTATTCATATGTTATCCAGAAGTATACGACACTGTCCTGTCCGTATACTAATTTTGCTTTCATTTTTATACTAGATAATATGTGATTACCATTGTCCGGTTCGAAAACTGCACTACATAAGCGTAAGGCGCAAGTGTAGGGAGAGTTATTTACATGGACAGTGGTATTTTTGTGCCCTTTTTTTGTGTAAATCAATGAATACTCCCACCTTTATTATTCAAATGAATCATTTGCATAATAAAAGATGAATAAAGGAGGTACAAGGCAATGGAAAGAAATAAAGAATTATTAATGGAACATGGCATGCAGATTCAGCATCCGGATTATACGACAGAAATCCTTGCAATCATGAAAGGAAATCTCACACCTAAAATGATGCAAAAACGACTTCTCGAGTATCATGAAAATGATATTGCAGCAGCGATGGATTTTTTGAAAAAAGAGGAGCGTCAAAGAATTTACAGTATTTTGGATGTTGAGTGCTTAGCTGGAATTCTGGATTATTCCGAACATTTTCAGGAGTATATGGAAGAACTGAATATCAGAAAAAGAGTAATGATCTTAAAATATCTTGAGATATCAACCGTAGTAGAGTATCTTCGCAATCTTGAAAAGGAGGAACGTAATACACTGATTGAACTGATGGATGAGGAATTACAGCATAAAATCAATCTGGTGAATTCCTTTGATGAAGATGAAATTGGAAGCAGAATGACAACGAACTATGTAGAAATTCCATTTCACATTAGTGTAAGACAAGCAATGAAAGAACTGATTGCACAAGCTGCATTTCATGATAATATTTCAACGATTTATGTCATTGATGAAGATAAAACTTTGATGGGTGCTATTGATTTGAAAGATCTGATCATAGCGAGAGAAAATACAGAGCTGGAATCAATTGTCATGACATCATATCCTTATGTGTATGCGAATGAGCAGATAGAGGACTGTATGGAACGCATCAAAGATTATTCGGAGGATTCCATCCCGGTACTGGATGCAAATAACAGATTAAAAGGCGTACTCACTGCTCAAGATATTGCACAGCTCATTGACGATGAGATGAGTGATGATTACGCAAAGCTTGCCGGTCTTACAGCTGAGGAAGATTTAAAGGAGCCTTTGAAAAAGAGTATTGCTAAGAGAATGCCATGGCTGATCGTGCTTCTTGGTCTGGGAATCCTTGTGTCCAGCGTTGTAGGATTATTCGAACATGTTGTTGCACATTTAGCATTGATTGTATGTTTTCAGTCTCTTGTGCTTGATATGGCTGGAAATGTAGGTACACAGTCTCTGGCGGTTACGATTCGTGTACTGATGGATGAACAGATCAGTGGGAAACAGAAGCTTCATCTTATTGGAAAAGAAGCACGTATCGGAGCCGTAAATGGTATGATTCTTGGAGTGTTGTCATTTTTCTTTATAGGTCTGTATTTGATGCTGTTGAAAGGTCAGACGGCTTTGATGGCTTTTTCGGTATCACTCTGTACTGGGATTGCACTTGGAGTGGCAATGCTGTTAGCAAGTATAGCAGGAACACTGATTCCTATTCTTTTCAAAAAGCTTCATATTGACCCGGCGGTTGCATCAGGCCCGTTGATCACGACAATTAATGACCTTGTTGCGGTTGTTACCTACTATGGACTGGCCTGGTTTTTACTGATTCAAGTGTTACATTTTTAGTTTCCGTTTCCCGGCCCATTCTACGTTCCGTAGGTTGTTATATTTGATACAGGGATTTAGAATCATTGTATCAAATGAAATTAGAGGTGAAAATGATGGGATATGTAACTGGAAAAACGATAAAACAATTAAGGGAAAAACAGAAAATCACACAAAAAGAACTTGCAGAAAAAATAAATGTAAGTGATAAGACCATTTCAAAATGGGAGACCGAAAAAGGACTTCCGGATGTAGCAATTATCGAAGAATTGGCAAAAGCATTAGGAACGTCGATTACGGAGCTGTTGACAGGTGATTTGCGGGAAAATGAAAATATTTCTGGAAATATGAAGAAAATACACTTTTTTGTGTGTCCTATCTGTGGAAATGTAATAACGGCTGTCGGTCAAGGCGTGTTTTCTTGTTGTGGTATTACACTTTACGCAGCAGAACCGGATAAATGTGACGATGCGCACTGGATCAATCTTGAAACGGTGGATAATGAATACCATGTCTCCATGAATCATCCTATGGATAAGAAGCATTATATATCTTTTGTTGCCTATGTTACTTCTGATAGTTGCGAAGTGATAAAGCTTTATCCGGAACAGGATATATCTGTCAGGTTCAGGAGGAAAGGCCATGGGATGATTTATGCTTATTGTAACAGACATGGGATGGTTCAGAAGCAAGTCTGATTCAATTTTAAAGCTCAATCAAATAAATAGCGGTTATTTATACAGGGTCAATGTGTCTTTTGGTACATTGACCTTTTTAAATCTTAAGAAATCTTAAAGAATTTACAGAATTTTCATAATACAGGGACAGGAAATAGTAAGTATGCTATACTATTTTCGTGATAAAGCAAGAGCGAGGAGGAGAATCATGAGAAAAATTTCAACGATACTAGTGTTAGGATTGACTGTTTCAGCAATAGCAGGATGTGGCAGCCAAAGCGAAGAAGTAGCATATGTGGAATCCGTCGGGATGATCTGTGGAATCGGACCGGTGGGACTTACTGATACATTTGCCGGCGTGGTTACTCCGCAAAGTGAAAAAGAGATTCAGAAATCAGGAGAAGAGGCTGTGGCAGAACTGTTGGTTGCGGTCGGAGATGAAGTGAAAGCAGATCAGGTTTTATTTACTTATGATACAGAGCAGATAACGCTTAACCTGGAAAAGGCAAAGCTGGAACTGGAGCAGATGAAGAATACCATTTCTGTAAAGCAGAAAGAAAAGGCTAATTTGGAAAAAGAGAAGAATCAGGCAAGTTCGGACCAGAAACTGCAATACACATTAGAGATTCAGGAAGCGGATGCAACGATTCTGGAGACACAGTATAATATTTCTGCAAAAGAAAAAGAGATTGAGAAAATGAACGAGACTTTGAATTCGCTGGAAGTGAAGTCTCCAATTAATGGAATTGTACAGAGCATCAATGAAAATGGAGAGACCGATGATTATGGAAATCCACGTCCATATATTACAATTGTGGAAACAGGTGCTTATAAGGTCAAAGGATATGTAAATGAAAGCAATGCATCTGCAATTGCTGAGGGAACCCCGGTCCTTGTACATTCTCGTGTCGATGATCTGGTATGGAAGGGGACGGTGAGTACGATTGACTGGCAGAACCCGGTACAGCAGGATAACAGGTATTATGCGGAACAGGATACTACCGCTTCCAGCAAATATGCATTTTATGTAGAGCTTGAAAATGATGAAAACCTGATGATGGGACAGCATGTGTATCTGGAAATGCAATACGGGGACGGTATGGAAGCAGGTTCTGGAATCCAGTTGCCATCCTATTATCTGAATGACGTAGAGGGAGAACCTTGGGTATGGGCTCAAGGTAAAAATGGAAAACTGGAAAAACGAGAAGTGGTCTTGGGTGAATATCAGGAAGAGATGGATACTTATTACATAGAGGACGGACTTGAAATCACTGATTATATTACGTTCCCGGAAGATACTTTAGAAGAGGGCATGACATGTGTGACCTACGATGAAGCTTCCTTTGAAGAGGGCGGAGAAAGCATCGAAGGTGGTGTGATGCCGGAAGAATCTGTAATTACAGATGAACCTGTTACTGTGGATGAAACGGAGGTGACAGAATGATTTTGGAAATGAAAGATATCTGTAAAGAGTTTCCAATGGGAAAAGGTGTTACCAAAGTGTTAAATAATGTCAGTCTGACGGTAAATGAAGGTGATTATCTGGCAATTATGGGACCATCAGGATCTGGGAAAACGACGCTTATGAATCTGATCGGCTGTCTGGATACACCGACATCAGGATCCTATATTCTCGGAGACAAAGATATTACGACCTGCAATGGAAATCAGCTGGCAGATGTGAGAAATCAGGAAATCGGATTCGTGTTCCAGTCCTTTAATCTTTTGCCAAAACTGACGGCTCTGGATAATGTTGCACTTCCACTGGTATACCGTGGAATGAAAAAAGAAGATCGCAGAGAACTTGCGAAAAAAGCATTAGAGACCGTCGGGCTTGCAGAAAGAGTCGATTACAGACCGGATCAGCTTTCCGGCGGGCAGTGTCAGAGGGTGGCGATTGCAAGAGCAATCGTTGGAAATCCAAAGCTTCTGCTGGCGGATGAGCCGACTGGAGCATTGGACTCTGCATCTGGAAAACAGGTCATGGAATTATTTGCGCAGCTTCACGAGAACGGGTCTACCATTATTATGATTACCCATGACCAAAATATTGCTGATTATGCAGAATCAGTCAAATTCATTAAAGACGGCGTCCTGTCAGAGGGAGGTGCAGATAATGAAGCAGATAATGAATAAGAAAGCAAAGAAAATCCTGATGATTGCAGGTGGTACAGTACTTGGCATCGCAGCTATCTGGGGAGGGATGGTATTGCTTCGGAATGCACAGAAAGAGCCGGTAAAGGTTTACGCGGTAACCGATTTTGCCATGACAGATTACTGGGGAGACAGCTCAGAGACATATGGCATGGTCACGACGGATAAGCTTCAGAAAATTATGATTTCCGATACACAGAAGGTAAGTGAGATTTATGTGCAGGAAGGTCAGATGGTGAATGAAGGAGATCCGCTGTTAAGTTTTGATACCACGCTTTCTACATTGGAAGTGAAGAAGGCAGAAATTGAGCTTCAGCGCCTGAAACTTCAGCTTACAATGGCAGAAAAAGAGCTGAAAGACTTAAATGCAATGAAACCACATTCCAGTACACTGGTTACACCATCTAATAATATTGATTATTTAATCCAGACTCCGCCGTTCCTGATTCAAGGAAGCGGAACAACGGCAGATCCATATTACTATCTCTGGAGCATGGACGAAATGATCGATGAAGAGATGTTCTCGGTTCTTTTTAGTGAAACAGATACAGATAACGTAGAAGCAGGGGAAACAGAAGGACGGGAGTGTTATGTGGTGCTGCTCATAAGAGACCAGAATGCACTGAATGGAGAAGTCCTGGAAAGCTATGGACTGCATCTGATAAAGAATGGGGAAAAGATTTCCATGCAGCTTTATCAGCCGGATCTGCCGGATAGCATTTTAAAATATGATGCAGAGAAAGAACCATATTATGAAGAATCAGGTTCAGACTACACAGCAGCAGAGCTGAAACAGCTGCGGGATGAGAAAGCACAGGAAATCGCTGATTTAAAAGTTTCTATCAAGATTGCAGAATTAGAATTTAAGAAGATGCAAAGTGAAACAGAAGATGGCATGGTAAAAAGTACAGTGACTGGAACCGTAAAAGTAGTACGTGATCCGGACGAAGCCTATAAGAATGGCGAGGCTGTGGTGGAGGTTTCCGGCGGTGGAGGTTATTATATTGAAGGTGCCATGAGTGAACTGGAGTTAGATTCCGTGAAAGCAGGACAGATGGTTCAGATCAATTCATGGATGACAGGAACATCCTGCGAAGGGGAAATCATTGAGATTTTGTCTTATCCTACGACCAACAGTAATTCATGGTCGGACGGAAATAATAACGTATCATACTATCCATTCCGCGTGTTTGTTGATGAAAGTGCCCAGCTTCAGGAAGGCGATTATGTGAATATTACATACCAGAATCAGGAGCAGTCAGGAAACAGCCTTTATCTTGAAAATATGTTCGTCCGGACAGAGAATGGAAAGAGCTATGTTTATGTTAAAAACGAAAAAGGTGTTCTCGAAAAACGGGATATTCAGACCGGACGCGATCTGTATGGTTCTTATACACAGATTTTAGGTGGCATTACGACTGAGGATTATGTTGCATTTCCTTATGGAAAAGATGTTTCAGATGGTGCGAAGACAAAAGATGCAACGATGGATGAATTTTACAACTATTAAGGAGGAACAGATATGGTTGAAAATATTGTTTTATCTTTTCAGGGGCTTTGGAGTCACAAGTTCCGGTCTTTCCTTACCATGCTTGGAATCATCATCGGGATTTCTTCGATTATTACCATCGTATCGACCATTAAAGGAACGAACGAGCAGATTAAAGAAAATCTGATTGGTGCTGGAAATAACGTGGTTACAGTGAAGCTTATGCAGGATGGATATGAGGTCGACATGCAGTATGCACCTCTGCCGGAGGGGGTATCTGTCATCACAGAAGAGACAAGAGCCGCCTTGGATGAGCTGGAAAGTGTAGAAGCAACTTCATTATATCACCAGCGCTCATGGGTGGAATCTGTATATTACAAGAACAGTGCCTTTAATGGAGAACTGTATGGTATTGATGAAAATTATTTTTCTATCAATGGATATCGCCTCAATTACGGGCGGAATTTTCTGGAGTCAGATTATGAGAATTTCCGGAAAGTAGTTATTGTCGATATGAAGACAGCAACAAAATTGTTTGAAGGGAAGAATCCGATCGGAGAGGTCCTTGAGATGAATGGAG
This sequence comes from bacterium, assembly GCA_029227655.1. Classification (GTDB taxonomy): domain Bacteria; phylum Bacillota; class Clostridia; order Lachnospirales; family Lachnospiraceae; genus Allocoprococcus. The sequence continues at coordinate 6,622 of JAQYAI010000176.1, forward strand.
AACCATTTACGGTCGTGGGTGTGGTATCACAGTCCAATACGGCGGAGCCGAATATACAGACAGTAGAAGATTACTGGATGTACATGGATACTTCCGCTGGTGCCATTTTTGTTCCTGATAGCACATGGCCGATCATTTACCGTTATGATGAGCCGCAGTATGTGGCGGTACAGGCCACTTCGACCGATGACATGACGGCGGCAGGCAATAATGTGGCAGAAAGTCTGAATGCGACGCAGATTCAGAATACGATGTATGCTTATAAGGCAAATGATATTCTGGAACAGGCGGCACATTTACAGAGTCTTTCTGAATCTACCAATACACAGCTGATCTGGATTGCAGGAATCTCCCTTTTGGTCGGAGGTATCGGAGTCATGAATATCATGCTGGTGTCTGTGACAGAACGTACGAAAGAAATCGGACTTAAGATGGCGCTTGGTGCAAGACAGAAAGTCATTTTAGGACAGTTCCTGACAGAAGCAGCAGTGCTGACCAGTCTTGGAGGATTTTTAGGTGTGATCTGTGGAATCGGACTCGCCCAGATGCTGTCAAAAGTCATGGGAGTTCCGGTCGTATACAGTATACCGGCCTGTGTGATTGCAGTAGTATTTTCTATGGCAATCGGAATTGTATTTGGACTTGTGCCGGCGGTGAAGGCGTCGAAGCTGAATCCAATTGAAGCGCTTAGACATGAGTAAATAAAAGATAGAATAAGCAGAAGCTCGTCCATAAGGCGAGCTTCTTTGATAGATTATAATTTACAGATTTTCCTGTCATAGGTCAGAATACCATTGATTTCATCTTCAATATCCGATACCTGTGTGTAGACGGTTCCACACAGTCCCTGCTCTTTCAGTGGTTCGATTTCTTCCTGAATCAAATTGTGGTATGCTTTCTGGAATTCAGGAATCGTCTTAAAGACCTTATATCCATGTACAGCAGAGGTCGTTGTATGACCTTTGACAGGGCAGGTATATCCGCCAAATTCGGAGATGATGTAAGCCCGTGGGTCAGGAACAACGTATTGTCTGGTGAAATAAATATGTTCGCTTTTAAAGTCCCCATATCCTTTATCGAACCATCCGCTGGCAGTGTCAATGGTCCGCGTACTGTCTAATTCGCGGAACATCTTGGTAAGTTTCTTCGAATCGAACTGTCCCCATCCTTCATTGAAAATGACCCAGGTGCTGATGCACGGAAAGCATCCAAGTGTCTGAATCGTAAGCTTACATTCTCGCAGAAACTGTTCGCGGCCAAAGCAATTGCGACGTCCTAAAAGTGGGTGGATACGGTCTGGAAATCTGGTGCGGGCAGATGCCGCCATCGTTGGAAACCATGTCATAACAGGTGCATTGTACCTGCCGCCATTTACCATATCCTGCCATACGATCATCCCCAGACGGTCACAGTGGTAATACCAGCGTGCAGGTTCTATTTTCGCGTGTTTTCTCAGCATGTTAAATCCAAGCTTCTTCATCGTCTGAATATCATAGATCAAGGCTTCATCCGATGGTGCGGTGTAAAGTCCATCCGGCCAGTAACCCTGATCAAGCACACCTTGTAAGAAGAGTGGTTCGTGGTTCAAACAGAAGCGGGGAAGTCCCTTTTCATCATGCTCAATGGAAAATTCTCTCATAGCAAAATAGCCTGTAACCTCATCTGTTCCGGCTGATACTTTTAAGGTATATAAATATGGGTCATCCGGAGACCATAAATGCATATCGTTGATATCACAGTAACACGAATACTGGCAGATTCCACTGGAAGAATTCGTACAGACGCTCTTGGATACCAGCAATTCCTTTTGGTCATATACATAACATGTGACAGGTGCACTCATGCAGCAGTTCTTATGGGGTGCGCTTACATTTACTGTGACGTGGATTGTTTCTTTATCAATAGAAGGAATGATCCGTAGATTCGCTATATGAACCGGAGGGACCCATTCCATCCAGACTGTCTGCCAGATACCACTCTGAGCCGTGTAGAACATACCTCCTCGTTTTAATTTCTGCTTTCCAACGCTGTGGAAAGAAGTGTCTGAAGAATCTTCAATATGGACGGATAATTTATTTTCACACTCTGTAAGATATTCTGTAATATCAAGAGAAAATGGAAGATATCCGCCAAGATGAGTCAGGGCAAGTGTTCCATTTATGTAAATATGACATAACTGATCAACAGCACCAAAGTGAAGAACACAGTGGGCATGTTCAAATGGAGGTTCTTCTGCCGGAAGTGTTCGTTCGCAGATAAGCTCTTCTCCAGGCAGAAGTTGATGACCGACTCCCGAAAGAGAAGCCTCTGGTGAAAATGGTACCAGAATCTTGCCATGCATTTCAAATGGCTTTTTTTTGTTATTGTTTCTTATTTTGTAATCCCAGTATCCATTTAGATTGATATAACTATTTCGTACCATTTGTGGGCGGGGATATTCTTCGAGAACATGTTCAGGATCAAGCTGTTCACCCCAAATGGTAGAAAGGGCTGAGGGTATTTCCTTTTTCTGAAATAAATGTACACTTCGTAGTGCGTCTTTTACATTCATATAGGCACCTCGTCGTTTCTTTTGTATTTTAATAGTATAACATATGAAGCATCAATAAGTCTTGTGTTTATGTATTTTTTATAGAAAAATATAAGCAAAGAACGCTTGCGATATATTTTTTAATAATTTATAATGAACATATTGAGGTGAGGAAAATGACAATAGATTCAAAAGATTTATTAAATAGTATCATGGAAAGTTTAGGCAGAATCGATTATATTCATGCTGATGAGATTCCAAATATTGATTTGTATATGGATCAGGTCACTACGTTTATGGAAGAACAGCTCAGAAGCAGCAAACGTTATCCGGAAGATAAAGTCATGACTAAGACCATGATCAATAATTACGCGAAAAATAACCTTCTTCCGCCACCAGTGAAGAAGAAATATTCAAAGCAGCATATTTTCGTGCTTATATTTATTTATTATTTTAAAAATATTTTATCCATCAAAGATATCGAGTCTCTGCTGGGACCTATGACTGAGAAGTTCTTCTCATCAAAGGAAGAGATTGATATGGAACAGATCTATGAAGATATCTGCATGTTGGAAAAGGGACGTGTGAATGAACTTCAGGATGAAATAAAGCGTTGTTATGATGCAGCTGATGAGCTGTATCCGGATCTTCCAGAAGAGGATAGGGATTATTTACAGATTTTTGCCTTTATCTGTAGTTTAAGCTTTGACGTATATGTGAAGAAGCTTTTGATCGAGAAACTGGTGGATGAGATAACACCTGTGGACACTGGGAAAAAGAAGAAATAAGTGCTCTTGAATGTGAGCATTCATCGCTCTTTTTTGACAAATCTTCTTGGCTCTGAACAATTACAAATAAGAAAAGAGTCTGCACTTGCAGGCTCTTTCTGATTACACCCATATTTTATTTGAATTATGCTTCATCTGTTGTCTTTGGCATACGTTCAAAGATCATATCATAACCATCATTTCCATAGTTGAGTGAACGATTAACACGGCTGATCGTAGCTGTTGAAGCGCCTGTTTTCTCCGCGATTTCCAAATATGTGTTCTGATTGCGTAACATCTTTGCAACTTCAAAACGCTGAGATAAAGACAGAAGTTCGTTGATTGTACAAATGTCCTCGAAAAACTTATAACATTCTTCTTTATTCTCAAGAAGCAGGATGGCATCAAACAAGAAGTCAACTGCCTCGGTTCTGATTTTTTTACTCATTCTGAATACCTCCGTCGTTTATTTGCTCTTACATTTTAACATAGTAAATTCGTAAAGTAAACAAAATAAAAAAAAGAGTTGATTCCATTTTTCATTTTTAAGAAAATGTGGTATTCTATAATTCACCGACAGAAAAGAAAAAGGAAAAGAAATTATGAGCATTTATGAAACTTTAAATACACCTCAGAAAGAGGCAGTTTTCCATACAGAAGGACCACTTCTGATCCTTGCGGGAGCCGGGTCAGGAAAGACCCGTGTGTTGACCCACCGTATAGCCTACTTAATTGAAGAAATGCATGTGAATCCATGGAATATTCTGGCAATCACATTTACCAATAAAGCAGCAGGGGAAATGCGGGAGCGTGTGGATAAAATCGTGGGGATGGGATCGGAAAGCATCTGGGTAAGTACCTTCCATTCTATGTGTGTGAGAATTTTGAGACGCTATGCAGACCGACTTGGATATGACACGAATTTTACGATTTACGATACAGATGACCAGAAGACTATGATGAAAGATGTGTGCAAATTCCTTCAGATCGATACAAAGGTCTATAGAGAGCGCTCCCTTCTTGGCGCGATTTCTTCTGCAAAGGATGAGATGATCACACCGGAAGAATTTATGATTCAGGCGGAAGGAGATTATCATAAGAAGAAAATTGCGGAAGTCTATCAGGAATATGAGAAACAGATGAAGGCAAATAATGCCATGGATTTTGATGATCTGCTTGTGAAAACGGTGCAGCTTCTTCAGACACAGCCCGATGTGCTTGATTATTATCAGGAACGTTTCCGCTATATTATGGTGGATGAGTATCAGGATACGAATACGGTGCAGTTCATGCTGGTAAGTATTTTGGCTGGAAAATACAAGAATCTCTGTGTTGTAGGGGACGATGACCAGTCTATTTACAAATTCCGCGGAGCCAATATTAAGAACATCCTGAACTTTGAACAGGTGTTTTCTAATACAAAAGTCATCAAACTGGAGCAGAATTACCGATCGACAGAGAATATTCTGGAGGCAGCCAATGCTGTGATCCGCAATAATAGAGGAAGAAAAGAAAAGTCTCTCTGGACCGAGAATGGAGAAGGATCAAAGATTCAGTTCCGCCAGTTCGACCAGGCATATGATGAGGCAGAATATATTGTAAATGATATAAAAAGGGCTGTGTTGGTGAAAGGGGCAAAATATAACGATCATGCCATCTTGTACCGCACCAATGCCCAGTCGCGTATGTTCGAAGAAAAGCTGGTGGTAGCGAACATTCCATATAAGATCGTAGGAGGAATCAACTTTTATTCAAGAAAGGAAATTAAAGATGTTCTCGCATATTTGAAGACCATTGACAACGGAAAAGACGATCTCGCGGTGCGCCGGATCATCAATGTTCCAAAACGTGGAATCGGTCTAACGACCATAGGTAGAATCCAGGATTATGCTCTTGTAAATGAAATTGGATTTTACGATGCAATCCTTGCAGCTTCCGGCATTCCGGGGCTTGGAAGAAGCGTTGGTAAATTGGACGGCTTTGCGGCTCTTATCGAACACTTTAAGACAGAAATCACGCAGATGACAGTCTCAGAACTTCTGGATGATGTGCTGGAAAAGACAGGATATCTTGACGAAGTGAGAGAACAGTCAGAAACGGATGAAGAGGCTGAGAGCAGACTGGAGAATATCGAAGAATTAAAGAATAAGATGAAAGCTTATGAAGAATCCTGTGAGGATACTGGAGAGCGTGCGACACTTTCCGGATTTTTGGAAGAAGTTGCACTGGTGGCTGATATTGACTCTTTGGATGAAAATACGGATTATGTGATTTTAATGACCTTACATAGTGCAAAAGGTCTGGAATTTCCTCATGTATATCTTGCTGGAATGGAAGACGGACTTTTTCCAAGCTATATGACAATCACTTCCGATGACCCGATGGAGATTGAAGAAGAACGCCGGCTCTGCTATGTGGGAATCACAAGAGCGCAGAAAGAACTGACCCTGACATGCGCGAGAAGAAGAATGGTTCACGGTGAGACACAGTACAATAGAATTTCCCGTTTCTTAAAAGAAATTCCGGATGATCTTCTTGCAAGTGGAATCGTATTTGAAAAAGAAAAAGAAGAACTAAAGACATCCGCATATGAGCAGGCAAAACAGAATTTCATGGCAAAGCCGTTTGCCCAGACATTTGCCCAGACAAAACCAGTGCAGCAGTTCGGCAGCAAACAGGCAGGCACGATTGATTATGAAGTCGGCGACAGAGTGCGTCATATGAAATTCGGTGAAGGAACGGTGACACAGATTGTATCTGGCGGAAGAGACTTTGAAGTAACGGTTTCGTTCGATCATGCAGGTGTCAAAAAAATGTTTGCCATGTTTGCGAAACTTCAGAAAATATAGTAGATATTTAAGGTTAAAAATGATATAATTACAAATAATATTAAAGTACTTACAGGACTGACCTGAATAAAGAAAGAGAGGGCGTGGCAATATGACAAAGTTCGAAGAAGTGCTCGCAGCAACAAAATTAAATGAACTTGTAGCAAAAAGAGATGACGACGAAAAGATGAAGAAAGCAATTCTTTGGGGACTTGCAATTATCGGAGCTGTTGCAGCAATCGCAGGAATCGCTTACGCAGTATATCGCTTCTTTGGAAAAGATTATCTTGAAGATTTTGAAGATGATGATTTTGAAGATGAATTTGATGATGATTTCTTCAGTGATGAAGATGAAGTACAGTAAGTAACAAGTAGAAAGTGAGGCAGGGATTTATCGATTCCTGTCTCTCTTCATGAATAGAGGTTGAATATGAAAAAAGGACAGATTTTAGAGGGAAAGATTGAAAAAGTGAATTTCCCGAATAAAGGGATTGCTGTGGTCGATGGCGAAGAAAAGACAGTAGTCGTTAAGAATGCAGTAGAAGGTCAGAAGGTATCTTTTGCCGTAAATAAAATGAGGAAAGGAAAAGCAGAAGGAAGACTTTTGGAAGTGGTAGAGAAGTCCCCTGTGGAAATAGAATCACCGTGTCCGCACTTTGGAATGTGTGGTGGGTGCACCTACCAGAATCTGCCATACGAAGAGCAGCTTAAGATGAAAGAACGCCAGATCAAAGAAATGATGGATGAGGCGGTAAATGGTGATTACATCTGGGAAGGTGTGAAACCAAGTCCGGTCCAGATGGCATACCGCAATAAAATGGAATTCTCATTCGGTGATGAATACAAAGATGGTCCACTGGCGCTTGGAATGCATAAGAGAGGAAGTTTTCATGATATTGTAAATGTATCAGAATGTCAGATCGTGGATGCTGACTACAGAAAGATCTTGACAGCGGTACTTACTTTTGCACAGAATACGGGACTTCCATATTATCACAGAATGCGCCACACCGGATTCTATCGTCATTTGCTGGTTCGTAAAGCAGTAAAGACAGGGGAAATCCTGATTGATATTGTTACTTCTACAGAGTACGAATTAGACAAAAAAGGTCTGGTGGATGCAATTCTGGCATTAGAACTGGAAGGGACCATTGCCGGAATTCTTCACACAAAAAATGACAGTCTGGCAGATGTCGTAAAAGATGAAGGAACAGAAGTTCTTTACGGACAGGATTATTTCTATGAAGAATTACTTGGATTAAAATTCAAGATCACTCCATTTTCTTTCTTCCAGACCAACTCACTGGGGGCAGAAGTCCTCTATGAGACAGCAAGAAATTATATAGGTGAGACCAAAGATAAAGTAATCTTCGATCTTTACAGCGGAACCGGAACCATCGCCCAGATTCTCGCACCAGTCGCAAAGAAGGTTGTTGGCGTGGAAATTATCGAAGAAGCCGTAGAAGCTGCCAAAGAAAATGCGAAGCTCAACGGACTCGATAACTGTACCTTTTGGGCAGGTGATGTGCTCAAAGTGATTGATGAACTGCACGAAGTTCCTGATCTTATCATGCTGGACCCACCAAGAGATGGGGTAAATCCAAAAGCATTGGAAAAGATTATTGATTTTGGAGTAGACAGACTTGTATATATTGCGTGTAAACCAACGAGCCTTGCGCGGGATTTGGAAATGCTTCAGGGCAGAGGGTACAAGGTAGAAAAGATTGCATGTGTTGATTTATTTCCAAACACATATCATATAGAAACTGTGTGTTTGATGTCAAGAAAAGATATATAAAAGATAAATTGGAGCATGATGCAATAGAATAACAAACTTTATGAAAAAGAATAATACAGGTGAGACTATGGACATTCAGACAGAATCATTCCTTCAGGGCGGAAAATTTAAAAAGTTAATCGAAGAGCGTAATGCGCAGCTGCGACAGAAATATGATGTAAAAAAAGCAGAGTTGGAAATCTTATATTTTTTGTCTCATTGTGGAGAGCAGAATACTTCTACCGATATTCATCATCAGCTGATGATGACGAGAGGACATATTTCCCAGGCAGTAGACAGCCTTTGCAGACGGAGTTATATTGCAGCAATTCCGGATCAGCATGACCGCAGATATGTTCATTATCAGATTTTGGAACCGGCACAGGAACTTGTAGCGGAAATCACAAAGCAAAGAGAAGAAATGAACAAATTAATTTTGGATGGAATATCAGAAGAAGAGATGAGGGTATTCCGTGAAGTGTCAGCAAAAATAAAGAAAAATATAGAAAAACTGATATAGGATAATTAAAAATACAAAGTATGTTTAATGCATGCTTTGTATTTTTATATTTCTAAAAAAAATATAAAGCCTATTGACAATTCCTGTTCCAGTGCTATAATCATTTAAAAATAAATAGTTTAAAATTAAATGAAAGCATTTCAGAAGAAATGCATATTTTTTAAACTCTAAGATGGCACTCAGCTAAAAGGAGTGCTAGCAAAAAGAAAGGCAGGTATTATTATGAAATTAAAACCATTGGGAAACAGAGTTGTTTTGAAGTATCAGGAAGCAGAGGAAAAGACACCATCTGGAATTATCCTGCCAGACAGTGCCAAAGAGAAACCACAGGAGGCTGTAGTTGTTGCAGTCGGACCGGGAAAGACTGGAGGCGAAGATTTCAAGATGCAGGTAAAGGAAGGAGATAAAGTCATTTATTCCAAATATGCAGGAACAGAAATCAAGCTTGATGGAGAAGAATTCATTATTGTAAGCCAGAATGACATTATGGCAGTTGTAGAATAATTTTTAATCAAAATAGTATTTAGAAAGAAGGAAATGAAGATGGCAAAAGAAATTTGTTTTGATATTGATGCTAGAAAGAAAATGGAGAATGGTGTAAACAAACTGGCAGACACCGTGAAAGTGACAATCGGTCCGAAAGGAAGAAACGTGGTTCTTGATAAATCTTATGGTGCACCACTAATCACCAACGATGGTGTTACGATTGCAAAAGAAATTGAACTAGAAGACCACTATGAAAATATGGGTGCCCAGCTGGTAAAAGAAGTTGCAACAAAGACAAATGACATTGCCGGAGATGGGACAACAACGGCGACCGTTCTTGCACAGGCACTTGTAAATCAGGGAATGAAGAATATTGCGGCAGGAGCCAACCCGATCATTTTGAGAAAGGGAATGAAGAAAGCATCTGATATGGCAGTTCAAGCGTTAGAAGAAATGAGCCAGCCAGTAACAGGCAAAGAACATATCGCAAAGGTAGCCGCTATTTCCGCAGGAAATGAAGAAGTGGGGCGTATGATCGCAGATGCTATGGAAAAGGTTGGAGAAAACGGTGTTATCACAATCGAAGAATCAAAGACAATGAAGACAGAAATTGATGTCGTAGAAGGTATGCAGTTCGAAAAAGGATATCTATCAGGATATATGTGTGATGATCAGGAAAAGATGGTCGCAAATATGGAAAATCCATACATTCTTATGACTGATAAGAAAATTTCCAATATCCAGGATATTCTTCCGATTTTGGAAAATGTCATGAGAACAGGAAAAGTACTTCTGATCATTGCTGACGATATAGAAGGCGAAGCACTTACAACTTTAATCGTGAACAGATTAAGAGGAACACTCAAAGTCGTTGCAGTAAAAGCACCTGGTTATGGTGATAACCGGAAAGAAATGCTTCAGGATATTGCGACACTTACCGGAGGTCAGGTAGTAACGGATGATCTGGGACTTCAGTTGAAGGATACAACGATGGAAATGCTTGGTCAGGCAAAATCAGTCAAGGTTACAAAAGAAACAACTACAATTGTAGATGGTGCTGGTTCCAGTGAAGATATTGTGGCACGTATCGGAAGTCTTAAGCGAAAAGCAGCAGAAACAACATCAGATTTTGACCGAGAAAAATTATTTGAACGTATTGCAAAATTAGGCGGCGGTGTAGCAGTGATTCGTGTGGGAGCAGCCACAGAAACTGAGATGAAAGAAGCAAAATACCGTATGGAAGACGCAATGAATGCAACAAGAGCAGCTGTCTCAGAAGGCATCGTAAGTGGTGGTGGATCTGCTTACATTCATGCACAGAAAAAGGTAAATGAACTTGCAGCTTCTTTAACCGGAGATGAAAAGACCGGAGCACAGATCGTCGAAAAAGCATTGGAAGCACCACTCTTTGCAATCGCTGAAAATGCAGGTCTGGAAGGGGCAGTCATTGTAAACAAAGTGAAAGAAAGCACACCAGGAACAGGATTTGACGCAGTAAGTGAAACTTATGTTGATATGATGAAAGAAGGAATCATTGATCCAGTCAAAGTAACAAAGAATGCACTTATGAATGCAGTCAGTGTGGCTGCTACACTTCTTACAACAGAAGCAGCAGTTGTAGATATCAAAGAAGCAGCGCCAATGGCAGCACCACAGCCGGAAATGTATTAAAAAAGATAAGGAGTATGACCGGATGGAAAAAAATGAAGTTGTAGAACTCTCAAATGAATTGACCTATCGACATTATTTGATGGATAAAGGAATCATTCATGAACTTTTTCAGAAAATGACAATTCCTGAATATATCGCTTTACATATGATCGTACTGGAAAGTGAAAGTACGGTGATTTATGGTGGAAGAACATATTTAAAAGAGTTATCAGAGAAAATGCAACTGACAATCAGACAGACATCAAAAATGGTCGGTGAATTGAGAGACCGGGGCCTGATTCTCTGGTCACACGATGGAAATGGCAGTGAAGGAACCTATGTCACAATCACAGAAATGGGAAGAAAACTTTTGGAGGATCAGGAACAGATTCTGAAAAAATATTATGGAAAAGTTATCGGAAAATTCGGAAAAGAAAATATGATTAAACTTCTTCAGTTAATGAAACAACTGGAAACGGTTATGAGCAGTGAAATAGAAGAGATGGAGGCGACTAAGCGAGATGAAAGATTGGATCGAAACGACGAATAATTATTTGATGCAGCAGGAAAAGATCTGCCGTAAAAATGACAGTATTGATCTCCGCCTCTATGAAGAATATGGGGTAAACAGAGGACTTCGTGATGAAAAAGGGAAAGGAGTTCTCACAGGTCTTACCAAAATATCTAAGATTGTTTCATCAAAAAACATCAATGGAAAGAAATTGTCTTGCGAAGGTGAATTATGGTATAGGGGATACAAAGTAGAGGAATTAATCAGCAGCCTGGGTGAGGATGAACTTGGATTTGAAAAAATTGCATATCTTTTATTGATGGGAGAAATGCCTTCCGCTCAAGAGGAACAAGAGTTTAAAGATTTTATTGGAAAATGCAGATCTCTTCCAACAAACTTTACCAGGGATGTCATTATGAAAGCCCCATCTGAGGATATTATGAATTCTATGACAAGAAGCATCCTGACCTTGGCTTCCTATGATAAAAATGCTAAAGATATCAGAGTGAGCAATTCTCTTCGTCAGTGCATACAGCTGATCAGTGAGTTCCCACTTCTTGCCGTGTATGGATATAATGCTTATAATCATTATGAAAAGAATCAGAGTATGTTCATTCATAATCCGGATCCGAAACTTTCGACCGCAGAGAATCTTCTTATGATGCTCAGGCCAGATCAGAAATATACGCCAGTGGAGGCAAAGGTTCTAGACACTGCGCTGATTTTGCATATGGAGCATGGAGGTGGAAACAATTCCACATTTACGACCAGAGTTGTAACTTCTTCTGGTTCGGATACTTATTCCACAATAGCGGCAGCAATGTCCTCTTTAAAAGGGCCAAAACATGGTGGTGCTAATATAAAAGTAATGGAAATGATGGAGAATATCCGGGAAAATGTAAAGGATTATTCTGACCAGGAAGAAATTATGGTATATTTAAGTAAAATTCTCAATAAAGAGGCATTTGATCAAACCGGACTCATCTATGGAATGGGACATGCGGTATACTCCTTATCAGACCCAAGAGAAAAAGTACTAAAAAGCTATGTGGAACAACTGGCAAATGAAAAGGGAAGAGAAGAAGATCTGATGCTTTATGAAAATGTGGAAAAAATCGCGCCACAGCTTATTGTACAGAAGCGTCATATTTTTAAAGGGGTAAGTCCGAATGTGGATTTCTACAGTGGTTTTGTGTATGATATGCTTGGAATACCACAGGAATTATATACGGCAATTTTTGCAGTTGCAAGAATTGTAGGTTGGAGTGCGCACCGTATAGAAGAACTTATTTGTACAGATAAAATTATTCGTCCGGCATATATGAGTGTGATGGAGGAAAAATAAATGTATTTTGTAGAGGAGTTGTTTTACTCCTCTTTTTTGTGGTATGATAAGAAAAATATCAGACTTTAGAAGGAGAATTTATGGAAGGAAAGAATCAGGAAAAGAAATATTCCTTTTTCCAGCACAGAGAATGTGAATATTTTCCATGTCACAAAGTAAAGAAGGAAGAAGATTTTAACTGTCTTTTCTGTTACTGTCCGCTATATGCGCTGGGACCGGACTGCGGTGGAAATTATAGTTACACAGAGAAAGGAATCAAGGACTGTACGAATTGTACACTGCCACATTCCAAAGGTGGATATGAATATGTATTGTCAAAATTCTCAGAAGTAGCAGAACTGGCAAAGAAGAAGGATCATATTTATCATAATATGACAGAAATCATTGGAAATACTCCATTAATGGAAGTGAATCATATTCAGGAAAAACTTGGACTCAAAGGCAGGATCTTAGTAAAACTTGAAGGACTGAACCCGGCAGGGAGTGCGAAAGACCGCGCTGCAAAGTTCATGATCGATGATGCCGAAAAGAAAGGCATTTTAAAAGAAGGCGCTGTCATTATCGAGCCGACATCGGGAAACACAGGGATTGGTCTTGCGGCAATTGCTGCTGTGAAAGGATATCGATGTATTTTTACCATGCCAGAGACGATGAGTGTTGAAAGAATCAATATATTGAAGGCATATGGAGCGGAAATCGTACTGACGGAAGGGGCCCTTGGAATGAGCGGAGCAATTGCAAAGGCAGATGAACTGGCAAGAGAATTTCAAAATAGTTTTATTCCGGGACAGTTCGAGAATCCGGCAAATGCAGATTCCCACAGAGCGACTACAGGACCGGAAATCTGGCGTGATACAGATGGAAATATCGATTATTTTGTGGCAGGTGTTGGTACCGGCGGAACAATCACCGGGGTAGGTGAGTACCTGAAAGTACAGAACGATCAGGTGAAAGTTATTGCCGTAGAACCGGAAGACTCTCCATATTTATCAAAAGGAGTGTCAGGATCACATAAGATTCAGGGAATCGGGGCCGGATTTAAACCAGAGCTTTTGAATGATAAGATATATGATGCGATTATGCCGGTTGCAAATGATGACGCATTTGCAGCAGCAAAGCTTCTTGCGAAAGAGGAAGGAATCTTAGTTGGGATTTCGTCCGGGGCTGCACTTCATGCAGGAATCGAACTCGCAAAGAAGGATGAAAATAAAGGAAAGACCATAGTTGTACTGCTTCCAGACCATGGAGACAGATATTATTCAACCCCACTTTTTGTGGAATCCTAACGACAAAGGAGGGACATACGAATGTCAATGAAAATTGAGCATGAAATGGAAAAAATCATAGAGTCGATCATGAATGATTATGATCAGGGCAGAGAAATCGACAAAATGGATAATATAGGAAATCGCCCGGACAAAGAGGCTATCATTGATATTATCAATAAACTTTTTAAGATCATGTACCCTGGATATTTCAGAAATAAGGCGTTCAAAACATATAATATGAAAAGTCATACCATGCTTCTGCTGGAAGATGTGATGTACCGTCTGAATAAGCAGATCGTGATTGCACTCCGGTTCGATCCGGAAAATGAAGGAAAAGATGAGGCATATTTTCAAGAAAAGGCAGAGAAGCTTATCGTAGCTTTTTTTGAGAAAATACCAAAGATACGGGAATATCTGGATACGGATCTGCAGGCTGCTTTTGACGGTGATCCTGCGGCTTACTATAAAGATGAGATCGTGTTGTCATACCCTGGTTTCTATGCCATCACAGTCAATCGGATCGCACATGAACTTTACATGTTAAAAGTTCCGTTGATTCCGCGAATCATGACAGAACATGCCCACAGTATTACCGGAATCGATATTCATCCGGGTGCCACGATCGGAAAGTATTTCTTTATCGACCACGGAACCGGTATTGTAATCGGGGAGACGACGGAGATTGGAGAACATGTAAAGATTTATCAGGGTGTTACCCTTGGTGCGCTTTCTACAAGAGGAGGCCAGAGCCTCAGAGGCAAGAAGAGACATCCGAAGATTGAAGATCGTGTTACGATTTATGCCGGTGCTTCGATTCTTGGTGGGAATACAATTATCCACGAAGATGCTGTCATTGGAAGTAACGTGTTCATTACAAATTCTATTGAAGCAGGTGCCCGTGTCAGTATTAAGAACCAGGAACTTCACATTAAGATGGGAAGAAAATCTGTGGTTGAGAAATGTAATCTTGAACAGGAAGAAACATGGGAAAATAAAGAAACACGTTTAGAATAAGAAAAAAGAGGAAATTTCGCTGATGAAAATTTCCTCTTTTTGAATTTTACAGAGTGATAATACCAAAGGTATTTAATATAGATGAAACAAGAATCATACCTAATAATAATGGCCCGAGATATTTTATCATCACACAGTACATTTTATAGCGGCTGAACTTGCCGGAACATGATACTTCATCATAGATTACCTGTGGTTTTAAAATGTGTCCAACAATAATACAGGTACAAAGTGCAGCAATCGGCATCAATATCGTATTACTGATGAAATCGAAGAAATCAAGGAATTGCATGCCAATGATCGTAACATTGCCCCAGGTGCCATATCCGAGTGCAGATGGCACACCCATAATCAATGAAATTACAAGTCCAATGATGCAGGCTTTCTTACGTGTCCAGTTAAATTTTTCCATAAAAATCGAAACAATTGTCTCGAAAAGAGAAACAGCTGAAGTTAGTGCTGCAAAAAACACCAGTACAAAGAAGGCAAATCCGATGATCGTACTCATTGCCATGTTGTCAAATACCTTTGGAAGTGCAATGAACATCAGCGATGGACCGGCACCCAAAGTAGCAGGATCTCCGCCTGAGAAGGCAAATACAGCAGGAATTATGATCAGCGCTGATAAGAATGCGATTCCAGTGTCAAAAAATTCGATTTGCGTAATGCTCTTTCCAAGGTCGTCTTCTTTCTTAAGGTATGATCCGTATGTTACCAGAATTCCCATAGAAATGGAGAGTGAATAGAACAGCTGTCCAAGTGCTGCACAGACAGCACTGATTGATAATTTGGAAAAATCAGGTGTCAGATAATATTTAACTCCTGCCATGGCACCCTCAACGGTCAACCCGTAGATTGCGATTCCGATAGAAAGAAGAACTAAAGCCGGCATTAAAAGTTTGCTGAACTTTTCAACACCTTTCTGAACACCTAATCTTACGATGACCGCAGAAAGAACAATAAAAATAATGAAGAGAAGCAGTGGTTCTGTTGTACCTTCAATAAATGTGCCAAATGCTCCATCGGTTGCAGCATATGCACTTTGATTTGTTGCATACAAAAGCATATATTTGATGACCCATCCACCGATGACACAGTAATATGGAAAGATAATGAGTGGAATCATTGCCGAAAGGTATCCAAGAAAGGCAAACCTCTTGTCAAGTTCGGTGAAAGCTCCAATTACACTTTTTCCTGTCTTACGCCCGATGGCAACTTCTGTCATCATCATTGTGAACCCGAAGGTAAGGGCGAACACCAAATAAATAAAAAGAAAGGTTCCACCACCATATTTTGCAGCAAGATACGGAAATCTCCAGAGATTACCAAGACCCACTGCAGAGCCTGCTGCTGAAAGCACGAATCCGATACGATTTGAAAAATTTGATTTTGTATTCATAATAACTCCCTGTCGTAAAAAAATATTTTAATACTCCAATTCTATTAAAAAACGTAAAATAAGTCAATATGAAAATTGACCATATTTAACATGTTGGAATATACAAAATGATGGTATAAATAGAATATATGAAATATTTCAATTTTGTAACTATCCTAAAAATTTATGGTATAATGAAATATATTTTTTTAAGATGAAACAGGAGGCTCGAAATGAAAGTAACAAATGATATCAAATACATTGGAGTGAATGATCATCAGATTGATTTATTCGAAGGACAGTACATAGTACCAAACGGTATGGCCTATAATTCTTATGTAATTATGGATGAAAAAATTGCAGTCATGGACAGTGTGGAAACCGGCTTTACAAAGGAATGGATGGAAAATATTCAGAATGTACTCGGCGGGAGAACTCCGGACTACCTGATCGTGCATCATATGGAACCGGATCATTCAGCAAATATTGTGAATTTTATAAACCAATATCCAGATGTGAAAATTGTTGCGTCTGCCAGAGCATTTACGATGATGAATAACTTTTTTGGAATTGATTTTGCAGAAAAACAGATGGTAGTTGGCGAGGGAGATATTCTTTCCCTTGGAAAACATCAACTTACATTTCTGATGGCACCGATGGTGCACTGGCCGGAAGTTATGATGACTTATGACAGTGCAGATAAAGTGCTGTTTTCTGCAGATGCATTTGGAAAATTCGGTGCACTGGATGTAGAGGAAGACTGGGCGTGCGAAGCCAGAAGATACTATATAGGTATTGTCGGAAAATATGGGGTTCAGGTGCAGAATGTGTTGAAAAAAGTGAGCAAACTTGATGTACAGACTATCTGCCCGCTTCATGGTCCGGTACTGAGTGAGAATCTTGAATATTATTTCAATTTATATCAGGTATGGTCAGGATATCAGCCGGAAGAAGAGGGTATCATGATCGCATATACTTCTGTTTATGGAAACACAAAGAAAGCAGCTTTGCTTCTTGCAGAACAATTGAAGACAAAAGGAAATATCAAAGTTGTGATAAATGATCTGGCGCGCTGTGACATGGCGGAGGCAGTCGAAGATGCATTCCGCTACAGTAAAATTGTATTTGCAACGACAACCTATAATGGAGAGATATTCCCATTTATGAGAGAATTCATCCAACATCTTACAGAACGCAATTTTGGTAACCGTACAGTGGCATTTATCGAAAATGGAAGCTGGGCACCGATGGCTGCAAGAGTGATGAAAGGAATGTTTGAAAAGAGTAAAAATATCAATTATACAGTTACGACAGTGAAGATCATGTCTGCATTGAATGAAGAAAGTATTGCACAAATCAATGCACTGGCAGATGAGTTACTCTAGGAGCTTTTTTATGAAATGGAACTGGAATAAATCATTAGAGAAAATGGTTCTTTATATAAAGAATAGACATCAAGAAAAAAGCGAATAAAATTCTTTGATTTACAGATACTATTTCCAAAAAAGGAAAGATAAGTCAAAAGGTACTGTAAATGGAGGTTTTTTACATGAAAGCAACAGGAATTGTCAGACGTATAGATGATCTTGGACGTGTCGTTATCCCGAAGGAAATCCGAAGGACACTCCGTATCCGGGAGAGTGACCCGCTTGAGATTTTTACCGATCGGGAAGGGCAGATCATCCTAAAAAAATATTCCCCTCTTGGTGAGCTTGGAAATCTGGCCCAGATTTATGCAGAAAGTCTTGCACAGACAGCAGGTGTACTGGTGTGCATCACTGATACAGAGCAGATCATTGCATCAGCAGGTGTTGGCAGGAAAGAGTTTATGGAGAAGATGATCACAAAAAATGTGCGGGAAGCACTGCTGAGAAGGGAATCATATGTTGCAAGTGCAGGCGAAAAAAGATACATCAAAATCATTGCAGAACAGGATGATTCTTTCCAAAATCAGGTCATCAGTCCTGTCATCAGTGAAGGAGACGTAATTGGAAGTGTCATTTTATTGACGAAAGAAGCAAAGAAAAAGATGGGAGAAGCAGAACTTAAGATGGCTTCCTGCGCATCTTCTTTCCTTGGAAAACAGATGGAGTAATCTGGATTGTATTCTTTATTCAAATTTCTTCCGATATTCCGCCCCGGATGGCAGCACGGGAAAGCCTTATTAAAATATCAAAGAGCAAAATACTTCCCTCATCTGGCGAAAGATTTTAAGGTAACTTTGCCAGAACGGTTTATGTATGAAAAATAGGATAAAATGTTCCTTGCAGCTGTCAGGCTAACGTGCTAAGATGAAAAATATGTTTTCTATCACGTGAAGAAAGGGACAAAAGAGAATGAAATCTTTATTGACATATTTAAAAGATTATAAGAAAGAAAGCATTCTGGCACCTCTGTTCAAGATGTTGGAGGCTTCTTTCGAATTATTTATTCCACTTGTGATGGCGGCGATTATTGATGTGGGAATTGCTGGTGGAGATAACAGGTATGTGGTCAAGATGTGCCTTGTTATGGTGGCGCTAGGAATCATCGGACTGATATGCTCCGTCACTGCCCAATTCTATGCGGCCAAGGCTGCGACCGGATTTGCGACAGAGCTCCGACATGCATTATTTTCCCACATTCAGAGTTTTTCTTATACAGAAATCGATAAATTTGGAACTTCCACGCTGATCACAAGGATGACGAGTGATATCAATCAGGTGCAGACAGGTGTAAATCTTGTACTGCGCCTGTTCATGCGTTCTCCGTTTATTGTAGTTGGAGCGATGATCATGGCATTTACTGTAGATAAAAAAGGTGCCATGGTCTTTGTGGTCGCGATTCCACTATTATCCCTGATTGTATTTGGAATTATGCTTTGGACCATTCCTCTTTATCGAAAAGTACAGGAAAATCTGGACAAAGTGCTTCTGACGACAAGAGAGAATCTGACAGGGATTCGTGTCATCCGGGCATTTAATAAAGAAAAGGAAGAGCAGAAGCGTTTTGAAGAGAGCAACCAGTCGCTGACAAAGGCTCAAAAATTTGTCGGAAGGATTTCAGGACTCATGAATCCAATGACTTATATAGTTGTAAATGGGTCCATTATTTTACTTATTTACATAGGAGCCGTTCGTGTGGAAACTGGAATCCTGACACAGGGAGAGGTTGTGGCGCTGATCAATTATATGTCTCAGATTCTGGTGGAACTTTTGAAGCTGGCAAATCTGATTGTTTCGATGACGAAAGCTATTGCCTGTGGAAATAGGATTGCAGCAATTCTAAAAGAACAGCCATCCATGAAGTCAGGCACCGAAAACTGGGAAATAGAAGAGGATGCATTTGAGGTAGAATTTGACCATGTTTCACTGACTTATCAGGGTGCAGGAGAACCTTCTCTTTCTGATCTTACCTTTACAGTAAGACCTGGAGAGACAATAGGAATTATTGGAGGTACCGGATCAGGAAAATCTTCGCTGGTAAATTTGATTCCAAGGTTTTACGATGCGACAAAAGGGGAAGTTCGGATTGCAGGAAGACCGGTGAAAAATTATGATCTGAAGGAGCTGCGTAAGAAAATTGGAATCGTACCACAAAAGGCAGTTCTGTTCAAAGGGACAATCGAAGAAAATTTAAAATGGGGTCTTGAAGATGCCACAGAAGAAGAGATGGCAAAAGCACTTGAAATTTCACAGGCCAAAGAATTTGTGGAAGCGAAAGAATATAAACTACAGACGCAGGTAGAGCAGGGAGGAAAAAATCTTTCTGGAGGCCAAAGGCAGAGACTTACAATTGCAAGAGCACTGGTCAAACAGCCGGAAATCCTGATTCTGGATGACAGTGCATCTGCACTTGATTTCGCAACGGACGCGAAGCTTCGCAGGGCGATTGAAACGATGGAAAAGAAACCGACGCTCTTTATCGTTTCGCAGAGAGCAGCTTCCCTGATGCATGCGAATCAGATTTTCGTACTTGATGATGGTGAAATTGTTGGAAAAGGAACACATGAAAAATTACTTGGTACGTGTAAGACTTATCAGGAAATTTATTATTCACAATTTCCAAAGGAGGAGACAGAAGATGAGAAATAAGAGTCAAATCCAGACACTGAAGAAAGTATTTCACTATTTGGGAAGATACCGCATCTTTGTTGTGATTTCCATGGTTCTTGCCGCTGCCACCGTAGGGCTTACGCTCTATGTTCCGATGCTGACAGGAGAAGCGGTAGACTATATTTTAGGCCCGGAAAATGTAGATTTTCAGAAAATATTTATCATTCTTTTTAAAATTGCAGTCTGTACGATCATCATTGCTTTCTTTCAATGGAGCATGAGTATCTGTAATAATAAGATGACCTATCAGGTGGTACAGGACATCCGAAATGAAGTGTTTCAGAAAATTGAAATTCTTCCATTAAAATATGTGGATCAGCATCAGCATGGGGAGATTGTGAGCCGGGTCATTGCGGATGTAGATCAGTTTGCGGATGGTCTTTTGATGGGATTTACCCAGTTCTTTACAGCGCTGGCAACGATTGTTGGAACTTTAGGCTTCATGCTTTCTGTCAATATAAGGATTACGATTGTTGTCGTATTTATCACTCCCGTTTCTTTTCTTGTGGCAAATTTTATTGCGAAGCGGACATTTACCATGTTCAAAGCACAGTCAGAAGCAAGAGGTCGTCAGACAGCGCTGATTGATGAAATGATTGAAAATCAGAAGATCGTTCAGGCATTTGGAAGAAAAGATGAAGTCGTGAGAGCATTTGATGAAATCAATGTACAGCTTAAGGACTGTTCTTTAAAAGCAACGTTCTTTTCTTCGCTCACCAATCCTTGTACCCGTTTTGTAAATAGTCTGGTCTATACAGGAGTTGGATTTACTGGGGCGCTCGCCGTCATTAGTGGAAGCTTAAGTGTTGGCCAACTGACTTGTTTTCTGAGCTATGCAAATCAATACACAAAGCCGTTTAATGAGATTACTGGAGTAATCACAGAATTACAGAATGCGATCGCATGTGCACAGCGTATTTTTGAATTGATGGAAGAGGAACCGCAGATTCCAGAATCAGAATATCCAAAAGATCCGGAAGAAATAAAAGGAAACATTCATATACAGGATGTGGCGTTTTCTTATGATCCGTGTCAGAAACTGATTGAAGATTTTTCACTGGACGTAAAGCCGGG
>JAQYAI010000177.1 GCA_029227655.1 bacterium
GGACTTGTGGTAAAAACGCACGGAAGTTCAAAAGCAAAAGAAGTATGCAATTCCATTTTACAATGTGTAACATTTAAAGAACAGAAGATCAACGATCAGATTAGAGAATGTTTCCAGAAAGATGTACAGTAAAATAAAAAAGGAGAGGCTATAGGTATGGAATTTGAAAAATTAAAAGAAATTATTGTTGATGTATTAGGATGTAATGAAGATGAAATTACAATGGATACTACATTCGTAGATGATTTGGGAGCAGATTCACTTGATATTTTCCAGATCATTATGGGAATTGAAGATGCGTTCGATATTGAAATTGAAAATGAAGATGCTGAAAAGATTTCAACAGTAGGAGATGCTGTAGAACAGATTAAAAATGCAGTAAACTAAGTGATAGAAATGAAAAAGCCCTTTTACCCGGGCTTTTTCGTTTTAAAGGGAGATATTATGGAAAAGAAATTTGAAAAACTGGAGCGTAAGATTGGATATAATTTCCAGAATAAAGAGTTGCTTGTTCACGCCCTTAGACACAGCTCATATATTAATGAGAAGAGAATGGCAAAATATGAATGTAATGAACGTTTGGAGTTCCTTGGGGATGCTGTTCTGGAATTGATCTCGAGTGAATTTCTCTTTTACGGAAATCCAGAGATGCCAGAAGGGCAGATGACCAAGCTTCGCGCAAGTATGGTATGTGAACCGGCGCTTGCTTATTGTGCGCGTGAACTGAATCTTGGAGAATACCTCCTTCTTGGAAAGGGCGAAGATGCCACTGGTGGTAGAAGAAGAGAATCTGTTACATCGGATGCATTGGAAGCATTGATTGGTGCGATTTATTTGGATGGTGGTTTTGCTAGTGCAAAAGAGTTTATTTTGACACATGTATTAAATGACCTGGATAATAAACGACTCTTTTATGATAGCAAGACTATCCTGCAGGAAATAGTGCAGGGAAAGCTAGACAAAACAATAAGATATAACCTTGTCAGAGAAGAAGGTCCCGATCATAATAAATCGTTCCATGTGGAAGTTCTGATAGGGGATCATGTTTATGGAACAGGTATTGGAAGAACCAAAAAGTCGGCAGAGCAGTCTGCTGCATATCATGCAATTTTGAGATTAAAGGATGAAAATGTATGTATTTAAAAAGCTTAGAAGTGCAGGGATTCAAATCATTTGCGAACAAGATAGTCTTTGAATTTCATAATGGCATTACAGGGATTGTCGGACCGAATGGAAGCGGGAAAAGCAACGTTGGAGATGCAGTGCGATGGGTGCTGGGAGAACAGAGAGTAAAGCAGCTTCGAGGCGGAAATATGCAGGATGTTATTTTCTCGGGTACAGAGAACAGAAAACCGCTCAGCTATGCTTCGGTAGCTATAACGTTGGACAATTCGGATCATCATCTTCCGGTCGAATTTGAGGAAGTAAAGGTAACACGAAAATTATATCGTTCAGGAGAAAGCGAGTATCTTATTAACGGAAGTACATGCAGGCTGAAGGATATTAATGAGATGTTCTATGATACCGGTATTGGTAAAGAAGGATATTCCATTATTGGACAGGGACAGATCGATAAGATCCTAAATGGTAAACCGGAAGAAAGAAGAGAACTTTTTGATGAGGCTGCAGGAATTGTTAAGTTCAAACGTCGCAAGAATATGTCTTTAAAGAAACTGGAAGAAGAACAGCAGAATCTGGTTCGAGTGACGGACATTCTCGGCGAGCTTGAAAAGCAGTTCGGGCCACTGGAGAGACAGTCTGAGAAGGCAAAAGAATATTTAAAGAAAAAAGAAGAATTAAAACGATATGATATCAACATGTTCCTTTTGGAGACACAGCGGATCAAGGAACAGATCAAAGATGTGGATGCAAAGCTTGAAATTGCGGAAGCCGATTTGGAAGAAGCAGAGCAAAAATATGCAGATATGAAAGCGGAATATGATCTCATCGAGGGACAGGTGGAAGAGATTGAAGCAGAAATCGAATCTTCCAGGGATCAACTGAACAAAACTTCTCTTTTGAAACAGCAGCTGGAGGGGCAGATCGCACTTTTAAAGGAGCAGATTCATAGTGCAAGAATGAATGATGAGCACTATAATCAGCGTTCCAGGACAATCTATCTGGAACTGGAGGAACGCGAGAAACAGAAGGATACCCTGCAGAAGGCGAGCAAGCAGATTGCCGGGCAGCTTGAGAGCGAACTGGTAAAACAACGTCAGGCGAAAGAAGCACTGGATTTTATTCAGTCGCGAATCGCAAGTACAACTGCTGATATCGAAAGCACCCAGGGGGATATTTTACAGATTCTGAACAATCGTGTGTCGACCAAGACAAAGATTCAGCATTATGACACCATGATGGAGCAGATCAAAGTACAGCGCTCCCAGCTTTATAAACGTTTGATGGAGGCAGAGAGAGACAGGCAAGAACAGTCAGCGCTTCACAAGAAATATGAGGAAGAATTGAAAAATATTTCATCAGGTATTCTTGAACTGGTAGGTGAGACGAAGCAGTATGAGACAAAGATTGCTGAACTGCAAAGCAGGAGCAACAAAGAAAATGAAGAGCTCCGCGTAGGGCAGGCGGCATACCATAGAGAAAATTCCAGATTGGAATCATTAAGGAACCTGACAGAACGATATGACGGATACGGAAACAGTATCAAGAAAGTCATGGAAAGAAGAAGTCAGGAACCAGGAATCCTTGGAGTAGTTGCAGATATTATCAAAGTAGAGAAGAAATATGAAATAGCAATCGAGACAGCACTTGGTGGAAGCATCCAGAACATCGTAACGGCTAATGAAGAAGTTGCCAAGAAAATGATCAACTATTTAAAACAGAATAAATTTGGACGAGCTACCTTCCTTCCACTGACAGCAATGCGCATGGGGCAAGGATTTCAAAGGCCGGAAGCTCTGAAAGAAAAAGGGGTCATCGGAACGGCTGATACTCTGGTAAAAGTGGATGAGACCTATAAGAAGCTGGCAGAAAATCTGCTTGGTAAGACGCTGGTCGTAGATCATATTGACACTGGAATTGCGTTATCAAGGAAATATCACCAGTCCCTTCGTATGGTGACTCTGGAAGGGGATCTGATAAATCCGGGCGGAGCCATGAGTGGTGGTGCGTTCAAGAACTCCAGTAACTTACTTAGTCGTCGTCGTGAAATCGAAGAGATGGAAAAGATGGTGGCAAAATTAAGAAAAGATGTAGAAAGCTGTCAGGGGGCGCTGGATAAGACAAAGGCAGAAAGAGCAGGACTCTATGCGAAAGTAGAAGAGATCCAACAGATTCTCCAGAAAGAATATGTTGCACAAAATACAGCTAAAATGAATCTGGAGCAGGCAGTTTCGAAAGAAAAATATGCAAAATCCCTGACAGAGGATATTCACAAGGAGCGCATGATGCTGGAACAACAGATTGTCGAAATAGAGGACAATCTGGAGTCTATCCAGGTAGAACTAAAAGCCAGTGAGAGGTTAGAGGGTGAACTTTCAAATCAACAGGATAAATATCAGAAAAAACTGGAAGAAGAGCGGGAAGCAGAAGGAAAAGAACTTCGGAGAAATGAAGAACTCAGACTTTCACTGGCTGCATTAGAACAGAAAAGTGTATTTATTCAGGAAAATTTCGGCCGTATCAACGAGGAAATTGTGAAATTTAATGAAGAACTGGAAGAACTAAGTGCGAATAAAGGAGAAACCAGTGAAGAGATTGCGAAGAAGGAAGCAGAGATTTCAGATATTCAGAGAACAATTGAAGATTCCGGAGAGTTATTTACAGAAATAGGCGCACAGATAGATGCAGCGCAGAAGAAGAAAGAACGGTTGAACCAGAGAAATAAAGCTTTTCTGGAAAACCGGGAAAGTCTTTCGAAACATATGTCAGATCTGGATAAAGAAGTGTTCCGTCTGAAGAGCCGAAAAGAAGGTTACGAAGAATCTTCCGAAAAGCAGATCAACTATATGTGGGAGGAATACGAGCTCACATACAACAGAGCTTTGGAAATCAGAGATGAAAATCTGACAGATCTTGCAGAGATGAAGAAACGAATTCAGGAAATCAAGGCAGAAATCAAAGCTCTTGGTCCTGTAAATGTAAATGCGATTGAAGATTTCAAGAGTTTGTCTGAACGCTATCATTTCATGAAAACACAGCATGACGATCTGATTGAAGCAGAGGCAAGTTTAAAAAAGATTATTGAAGAGCTGGATGAAGCGATGCGAAAGCAGTTCACAGAGCAGTTTGTGCGCATTGCGGCAGAATTCAATCATGTGTTCAAAGAACTGTTTGGTGGAGGAAAAGGAACATTGGAGCTTATGGAAGAGGAAGACGTTCTGGAAGCTGGAATCAGGATCATCGCACAGCCGCCTGGAAAGAAACTTCAGAATATGATGCAGCTTTCTGGAGGAGAAAAGGCACTTACTGCCATTTCGCTCTTATTTGCGATTCAGAATCTGAAGCCATCCCCATTCTGCCTGCTGGATGAAATTGAGGCGGCACTGGATGATTCGAATGTTACAAGATTTGCGCAGTATTTACACAAACTAACAAAGAATACCCAGTTTATCGTGATTACACACCGACGTGGAACC
>JAQYAI010000178.1 GCA_029227655.1 bacterium
GATGTCAAATTTTTGTGCATCTAAAATAAGTTTTTCACCTTGCTAATCCCCATATCCATACAATACCATCTCATCGCCGTCTATTAATGTTGATGCCATATCATACTCATAGTCGGTTCCATCTGGATACAAATAATCAAATATCTTTTTTAAGTTGTTCCTGCTAAATAAGATTACCTTCTCCCATCCAAGTTTCTTGGAGATACACAACTCATCCGGAATACTATCTAGCAAATAATACACTCTGGCCGATTCTGGAAGATTTGGTTCTATAGTCTTTTGGGAATTACTCTGTTCCGCTTCGGATTCACTCATCCCCAGGAATACCAGTTCATAAGTTATATCTAAAACCCTATACATATCTCCCAGCAAATCCTGCACTAAAGCATCGAACTCAGGATTGTCATCTTCACCGTATTCATCCTGCCACATATCCATATTGTAAATCACATCATAATCTGCCCGATCAATAACATTATCAGGTCCTATGCTTTTCAATACATCAACAAATAACTGCTCTACTTCATCTGGATCAAAAGCGGCAAATGTTCCATAGTGTAACATGCTTTTTATGTACATTAAATTATCATGAATGTCCTGATTAGTTGGATTCATCTTAAGAATCATATAATCTCGAATATCATTAAAAATCTGATTATCATACATAGTCTATTCCTCAATACTCAATTCAAGAATTCTATTCCTACATTCTGATGCTCCACCATAAGATGGATGTCGCATATAATTATCATTTGGTAGTCCTAAGATATGTTGTGCCTTCCTTCCCACCGCATATATATTTTTATCATCGATTTCAAAAATATCTTTCAAATCTCTAATATATTCCAGTCCGTTTTTTAATTCCTCTTCCGAAGGAGTTCTATTGGTAAGAAGGGGATTTTTTCCATTGGCCGGATTAGGCTTATACGGATGAAATGGAAACGCATTCCATATTAACGGAACAAGCTTTGCCTCTCGAAAAGAAGACCAGATACACTTGGCCGAGTTTTCCTGCTCTGGCTTTTCTACAATACGCCTATTCCACTCTCCAAGGGCAAAATTATTAGCTTTGTTTTGTAATTCGTCCTCTGACACAAAAGCAATTCCTGTTCTCTGGCAGCCTTTATAACCAGGAGCTTCTCCCACAACCATAACATTAGGTCTGACTTCAAGCATAAACAGCAGGTATTTTTCTAGATTATAGTATTGCACTGAATCCTTATTTTCATATGGATTTTCAAATGGCGTATCCTTAGAAATCGACATTTCCTTTGAAAGCTTATTTAGAAACGCTTCTATCTTCTTTCTTTTCTCTTCCATAATAATGGCCACCTTCCTTTACTGCAGGACGTTTCGAAATGCCTCATAGTTTTTCTTATCTCTCGGTGAGCAGTATACTGCAAAAACCACTTTGTCAAATACTTTCGGAAAGATTTCCAGAGCAGTTTTGTAAGCCTTTGCTACAACCTCAGGATTGTTCTGAAACGCCCCACAACCAAATGCCCCAAGTACAAGCATATCTGCACCTTTGCTGGCAGCTACTGTCAGCATATGTATTGCTCGTTTTACATGATAACCAAACAACTCTGCATCGTTCATATACATTCCAGATCCTACAATCTGTGCATACATATTTGATTTCGTGCGAAGATCCGGTGCCGCAATAGTTATAACATCAACATTAACCCAATCCTCTTTCTCCATTCTCTCAGGATAATCTTCATCTGTTTTACAGATTACTACTCCTTCTGTATAGATCAATGAATCAGATGCTTTGGATGTATTTAACTCATGATGATGTTTGTAAAAAGAATCTCTGAGTGTTCTACGATAAAGCAATGGATATAATGTAGAGCACCTGCATAAGCATTCCTCCTGTGCACTTGCGCCTCTGGTCACTCCTCCACCAGCGTGAAATGCATTTGCAAAATTCATTACTGCAATTTTTGCTTCTGGATTCATGCTTGCAAGTCTCATTGCAGCCTGAAAAGATCGTTCTTTTGTTACAGATATTTGTTCGTCTTTTAATCTGTTAGCGTCAAAAGCCGGATACTCATCCTCATAAACCACTTCCGTTTTCTTCTTAGCTCTAGCAACGGATCTGGATAAATCGGAATCTGTCTTTATCCAGTTTATCGTATCCTGAAATACTTTCACTCGATCCTCTCTGCTAACATGTCTTCTACCATTATTTTTCTCATCCAGGACTTTGGCCGCAGTCTCAATCCATACACGGTAAATTCTGGCTGGATCATCAAACTCTCCAATCTTAGCCTCAAATTCAGAATACACTTTATCCCTTACAATCAAGTGATTTCCCATTCCAAGATTGACATACACCCATCCATCCGGAACTTTACTATCTATTCCAAACATTCCAA
Organism: bacterium; assembly: GCA_029227655.1. Lineage (GTDB taxonomy): Bacteria > Bacillota > Clostridia > Lachnospirales > Lachnospiraceae > Allocoprococcus. The sequence continues at coordinate 2,382 of JAQYAI010000178.1, forward strand.
ATTCGCATTTTGTAATCACAGGAAACAGTTTCACAAACTTCTCAAAGCTGACGTCTCCAAACAATGTATTGAAATGATATAAAGCTCCATTCTCAGTGTAGAAAACGACAGCCCCAGGTTCTCCCATAGCTCCACCTTCTGCAACAGATAAGAAGGATACTTGATCAAATAATGCTTTTGTCAAATCTTCATTTCCTAATTCAATTGGTTCAATATTAATCATCATTTTTATTTCCTCCATGCTTGTTTCATGCCTTTAACAATTTCTTATCTATAAACTTATTATACAATAGAGGGAAAAAATAAAGGTCGTTCGACAAACGACCCCTACTCTTTGCTATGAAATTAAGCATTCCAGCCCTTGTCAATAAGTCCCTGGTCTGATCTAGATTAAGCCTTGCACCAATGCATAAACACATGGCAGTTATTTTTTTAGGATGTGAATCCGGATTGTTTTTTAATCTTGAAAAAACCTTTTTATCAACGATGGCTCTTTTGTATACATCTGGATATGACATCCCCTTGGAATCAATCAAGTATAATAAATATTCGGAAAATGTGTCAGAAATATGCTTCATGCATTCATCCAAAGCACTTTCATGACTATCGTAATCAAAGTCTTCAGCCTCTTTCTCCTTCTGGATTGTTTCGGACTTCTCCTTTTCTCTGAACAATCGTCTTCTGATTGCAAGCTTGGCCTCTTCACGACGCATCAGCTCGATTTCTAAACCAGATGATATTACACTTCTCTCAAATTCCTTGCTGCCAAAATATTCTTCTTCCTTTCTTTCTTCAACATAGTTCTGATCAATATAAGATTCCAGTGTTGAAGAGAGACGGTTTCCAATTCGAGTTGCCTTCTTGTCGAACACCACGAGGTACACCGTCATTTCATTTTTCATGAGAAATGCGTTTATTTCATCTATAGCTATTCGGAATCCTTCTTCCTTTGGATATCCAAACCCACCTGTTGCAATTAACGGAAACGCAATAGATGTAATGTTATTTTGGGCTGCCATTTCCAGACTTTTTTTATAGCATGATCTAAGTTTTTCTTCTTCACCGCTATTACCATCAATGTAGAGTGGACTTACTGCATGAATTCACTACTTGCTGAAGTGCCTCTACAGACTGGAAATTCATATCTTTTTTCTTTTTAACATACTTTCCTGCCATTACTTTTTCTCCTTCGTATTGATATCAAGTGCCATTTGATCAAAATCTCCATTTTGAAGAAGATAAGTTAGTTCCTGGATATTTTTCTTCTCGTTATCCAGTTCAAGTTGCATTTGTACAATGGCCACTTCCTTCTGTTTGATCAATTTTTCCGACTTTTTAATCTCTGATGCAATATGCTCTTTTATGTATTCTGGTGTAACTGTATGATTTTTTCTCTGATAAAATCCTCCAGCAATTCCACCTATAATTGCTCCCATTGCCATAGGCAATCCCATAACCGGTGTTGCGGCTATGGCTGCACCGGCCAACAAACCTGCATATTTCGGAGTAGATTGTAAGAATTTTTTCAGTGCTTCTTCTGATACAACACTTCCACCTTTTTTCGAAGTCTGTTCTGCTTCTAATTTTCCTGATCTAATCCATCTTCGAACAGTTTCCGGGTTTATATCCAGCATTTCAGAAATCTGTTTCACATTGTACTCACTCATAATACTACCTCCTGCATAAAATGTAGCATAAATGTAGTATTAAATCAATATATAATGTAGCATTAAATTTGGTTGCATGTTTTTTTGACATCAAAAGAGCCCAAGAAGATAAACTCCTCTTGAGCCCCTGGTTACTTCCTATTCCTCTCCGCCTCCTGCAGATACATCGG
>JAQYAI010000179.1 GCA_029227655.1 bacterium
GATCAGGCTGAAAATGGGATTCCGGTGGCATTGCTTGCATTGTATCAGAAGTATACCTGTCTCAGATTCCGGGAATTACTGGCAATTGTAGATAAGAAGAAAATCAAACGATTAAAACGAATGCGAAAACAAATGCTGGAATTCCAGGCATATGGAACCATAGCACCTGCAAATATTTCCAGATGGCACAATATTAAACAGATTTATCAGCATATCATTGAAACAAATGCCATTTCAGAGGCAATCGATGATATCAGTATTACGTTAAATATTCTCGCAGAGCATCAAAAAGAAATCGAAGCAGCAAGAAATAATACGATTATCAGCCTGATCACGGTATTTGGTATTGTTTCCATTCTGGCATCAGTTCTTACAATTGTGCAGATTCTGGCAGGAGGCGGTTCGGCTGAATGGCTGAGTCTCATTGTATTTTCATTCGGAATGCTGGTAATGATTGCGGTGGTGCTGCTCTATCAGGGTAAGGAATAAGATTGAATTGCATAATTAAGGCAAGGAGGAAAAGAAAATGAGTATTAAAAATGAGCCAAAGATTAAAAATCCATTGATTGTAGCAATCAGAGAGCAACTGGAACATCGTGCGCTTTGGATGTATTTACTTTGTGATGAAGCGAAGAAGAAAGGGTTGGATTCGAAAGACTATGCACCTGAAGCAATTAAACGTTGTGGCTTATATCAAGGTGCAAATCTACGTAAAAAAGCTGGAGGAGGTGATTCTCTGAAAGGCTTAAAGAAAACTTTATTTTCTAAGTTTGCACAGTGGGTGTTTGAAATGGATATCAAACAGTGTACGGATGACCATTTGGATATCGATTTTCATTATTGTCCTCTGGTGAAGGCATGGCAGAAACAGGGCTGTACAGAAGAAGAGATCCGAGTACTCTGTGATCATGCAATGTGTGGAGACCGGGGAATTGCAGAAAGTTTTGGATGTGAGTTGGAACTACCGGCGACTATCGCAAATGGCGATGATGTGTGTCAGATACGGTTTGTGAGAAAATGATAAGGTATTTCGTATAAAAAGGCTGCAAGGAAAGAAAGTATTTCTGACTAAGCACGAATAACAGTGGTATTCTTAATAGGGTGACAAAAGCAAAAAAGAACCTTGTATTTTAGAATGCATAAGAGTATAATGAACTACAACAATTGAACAGTGGGGGAGCTTGTATGACAGGCTGAGAGGAAGGTATGACCTTCGACCCGATAACCTGATTTGGATAATGCCAACGTAGGGATAACTGAGTTTATAAGTGTTTTAGGAAGTTACCAATATCAGGTAGCTTCTTTTTATTTTATAATTTGTTTTAGTCAGGAGGGAAAGAAATGGTAAAGATCAATGGGCTATTTGTTGATGTAGCAGGTAAGACTCTGGCAGAATATCTGGAAACTACTACCTATCATCCACAGAGAATTGCTGTTGAGCGTAATGGAGAGATTGTTCCGAAAGCACAGTACAGTAATACCATATTGCAGGACAATGATGTGATTGAAGTGGTAAGTTTTGTAGGAGGTGGCTAAATTGGGACGTATTCCTACGAGAAATGAAATACAGCGCGCGTTGGAAGAACGGCATGGAAAGGCTCTACAGGGAAAAATCTCTAAGGCGACAGTGGCTGTCTGTGGTCTTGGAGGCCTTGGGTCCAATATTTCTGTATCGCTTGCACGTGCGGGTGTTGGGAAACTTATTCTCATTGATTTTGACAGAGTAGATGTGACGAATCTTCATAGACAGCAATATAAGGCTTCGCAGGTAGGAATTTATAAAACAGAAGCACTTGCTTCTAATTTACAGGAAATTGCTCCATATGTAACGGTTACATGCCATAATGAACGGATGACGGAGGAGAATTTTCAAACGTTACTTGCGGATGCGGATATTATTTGCGAGGCATTCGACAAAGCAGAAGCGAAAGCTATGCTGGTAAATGGTGTGTTGGAGAAGATGCCGTCTAAATACCTGATCGCAGCATCCGGTATGGCTGGAATGGAATCTGCAAACAGTATTAAGACCCGGAAGATTACGAAACATTTCTATCTCTGTGGAGATGGAGTCAATGATGTGGCAGATGATATTGGACTTGTATCATCTCGTGTGATGCTGTGTGCGGCACATCAGGCGCACATGGTTCTCCGCTTGATTGCGGGAGAGTTTGAAGCTTAAGTTGATGGAGGAAATGATGATGCAAACAGACGATAAATTGATCATTGGAGGACATGAATTTCATTCCCGCTTTATTCTGGGATCTGGAAAATATTCTTTAAATTTGATTGAAGCAGCAGTAAAAGATGCGGGTGCAGAAATAATTACCCTTGCAGTCCGCCGTGCCAATACAAAAGAGCACGAAAATATTCTTGATTACATTCCGGAAGGCGTGACACTGCTTCCAAATACTTCAGGGGCAAGAACTGCGGAAGAAGCGGTCCGTATTGCCCGTCTTGCGCGGGAACTTGGATGTGGAAACTTTGTGAAAGTGGAAATTATGCGTGATTCCAAGTATCTGCTTCCAGATAATGCGGAAACAATTAAAGCTACAGAAATCTTGGCAAACGAAGGATTTGTAGTTATGCCATATATGTATCCGGATCTGAACGTTGCCCGTGATCTGGTAAATGCAGGAGCAGCTACAATTATGCCGCTTGCTTCACCAATTGGATCAAACAAAGGACTTGCAACACGTGAATTTATCCAGATTTTAATAGATGAGATTGATCTTCCGATTATTGTAGATGCGGGGATTGGAAGACCTTCACAGGCATGTGAGGCTATGGAGATGGGGGCAGCAGCGATTATGGCAAATACAGCACTTGCTACTGCAGGAGATCTTCCAATGATGGCATCCGCTTTCCGGCAGGCAATCGAAGCTGGGCGGAAGGCCTATCTGGCTGGACTTGGAAGGGTACTTGTGCGTGGTGCGGCCGCATCGGACCCTCTGACTGGTTTCCTGCGTGATTAAGGAGGGGAATGAAGTGGAAAATAAATTTTTCGTTGATTCGGAGTATTTATCTCCGGAAGCGCTCGAAAAAAAGCATCGGTTAGAAACAGAGCCCTCTTTTCGCAAAAATCATATGGAATACATGGAAGGGATGGAGCAGATTGCATCCGATATTTGTGAAAATGTCATATCCCAGATGAAAGCCTACGATTATTCCATCTACACTGCCAGAGATGTAAAAGCAGCACTGGAACATGAAACTTGTTCTATAGAGGATTTTAAGGCCTTGCTCTCACCGGCAGCAGAACCATTTTTGGAAGAGATGGCGCAGAAGGCACGTCTGGAGACCAGCAAACATTTTGGCAATACCGTGTATTTGTTTACTCCGCTTTATATTGCAAATTACTGTGAAAATTATTGCGTATACTGTGGATTTAACTGCTATAACCACATCAATCGTATGAAGCTTTCGATGGAACAGATCGAGCATGAAATGAAAGTAATCGCTGAAAGTGGCATGGAAGAAATCCTGATTCTTACCGGAGAAAGCCGTGCCATGAGCAATGTGAATTATATCGGAGAAGCATGTAAACTGGCGCGGAAATATTTCCGCATGGTAGGTCTGGAAATTTATCCGGTCAACACGGACGAGTACCGGTATCTGCACGAGTGTGGAGCGGACTATGTGACGGTATTTCAGGAAACCTATGATGCAGACAAATATGAAACTTTGCATTTATACGGTCATAAACGCGTATGGCCTTATCGTTTTAACGCACAGGAACGTGCCCTTATGGGCGGCATGCGCGGAGTAGCGTTCTCTGCCCTACTGGGCCTTTCCGATTTTCGAAAAGATGCCCTTGCCAGTGCCCTTCATGTATATTATCTGCAAAGAAAATATCCACAGGCGGAGATGTCCCTTTCTTGTCCAAGACTTCGCCCGATCATTAATAATGATAAGATTAATCCATTAGATGTGGGGGAGAAACAGCTTTGCCAGATAATCTGTGCCTACCGGATTTTCCTTCCATTTGTAGGAATTACCGTATCTTCTCGTGAAAGCGCGGAATTTAGAAATGGAATTGTAAAGATTGCAGCGACAAAAGTTTCTGCGGGGGTTTCAACCGGAATCGGAGACCATGAGAGCAAATATACCGGAAAGGAGTCGGACAGTGCCAAAGGCGATGAGCAGTTCGAGATTGACGATAATCGAAGCTTTGACAAGATGTACAAGGACATTGCTGATGAAGGATTGCAGCCTGTCCTGAATGATTATCTTTATGTTTGATATTGTGTGTGTGACCAATCGTGCACTTTGTAGAGAAGATTTTTTGGAGCGCATAGGTAAAATCGCAGAAAATCATCTGGCCGGAATCATCCTTCGAGAGAAAGATTTGCCGGAAAATGAGTACCGTAGACTAGCGGAGCAGGTTCTTAATATCTGTAAAAAACATCAAGTATCATGTATCCTGCACAGCTTTGTGGACGTTGCAATCACATGCAATGTGGAAGCCATCCATTTACCCCTTCAGATTCTGCGAAAGATGACGCCAGAACAAAAAACCTATTTTAAAGAAATCGGCACATCCTGTCATTCGCTAGAAGATGCTCTGGAAGCACAAAGTCTTGGAAGTACCTATATTACGGCAGGACATATCTTTGAAACAGAATGTAAGAAGGGAATGTCGGGACGTGGGATTGGATTTTTGCGAACAGTTTGTGAAAATGTAAAAATTCCGGTTTATGCGATTGGCGGGATTAACTGTGAAAATGTGGACAAGATTCGAAAAGCAGGAGCCCATGGGGCCTGCATCATGAGTGGGCTGATGCAATGTGAAGATATCAAAGCATATTTAGAGCTTTTTGAGAAAGAAGGAAATGAAGATGCAGTTTACTAAGGACAACCTGCTTCTGTATGCAGTGACAGATCGGGCATGGGTTGGAGAAAAGAGTTTACTAGAACAGGTAGAAGAAGCGCTGCAAGGCGGAGTTACCCTTGTACAGCTTCGGGAAAAAGAGATGGATGAGGAAACATTTCTGCACGAGGCGCTTCAGATGAAAGAATTGTGCCACAAATATCAGGTGCCGCTTATCATTAATGACAATGTAGGGGTGGCCATAAAAAGTGGGGCAGATGGAGTCCATGTAGGCATTGAAGATACTCCGGTATCCGAGATTCGGAAACAAGTTGGGAAGGACTTTATTATTGGAGCAACAGCCAAAACGGTGGAACAGGCTCAGAAAGCAGAGGCATCCGGAGCGGATTATCTGGGAGTCGGCGCAGTTTTTTCATCGGGAACGAAGAAATCAGCAGTCCGGATTACCAAGGAACAGCTTCAGGAAATCTGTAATT
>JAQYAI010000180.1 GCA_029227655.1 bacterium
TGCCCAGATGATTTCCTGAAGAGCAATAATTCTTGCAAGGCTAGTATCCTTAACAAGAGTTATTATTTCGTTAGACATAGGCGGAACAATTCTCTTCACCATTTGCAACAGTGTTACTTTAAAGAAAATCTGCGTTTTAGAAAGTCCCAAAACCTGACCTGCTTCCTGTTGACCTACCGGCACACCCTGTATGCCACCGCGGTATATTTCTGAAAAATAGCAGGCATAATTAAAAATAAACGCAACCGCCGAAGCAATAAACCTGCCGGTTTCACCACTGCCCCATATATTATTGCCGAAAACAAGTCCCGGAAAATAGTATATAATAAGCAGTTGAATCATAAGCGGTGAACCGCGGACTATCCATACGATTATTTTTATAAGTCCGCTAAGCGGCTTAAATTTAGACATTGAGCCGAAAGAGATTAAAAGGCCCAAAGGCAAAGCACCCAAAAGGGTTACGGCAAATAATTTAAGTGTTTGCAAAAATCCTACATTAAGCGCATTAAAGACTATAGGAAACTGCTCTGCAATAGTATCAAACATCATTCTGAATTCCTTTTTAAATTATATTACGCACCGAAAACAGAGAGCACTTAAAATGCGCTCTCTGTTTTGCCGCAAATCAAATCTGAATTATATAAATTATTGTTCAATAAGCGAAGCCTGAACGCCGTATTTTTCAGCAATTTCAAGCATTGTGCCATCGGCATAGCTGTCTTTAAAGAACTGATTAAGCTTTTCGGTAAGGTCAGAGCCTTTTCTAAAGCCTACACCGTATTCTTCGCTGTTAAGCGGAACAGTATATGTAAGATTTTCATAACCTGTGCCTTCGCCAACCATTGCGGCAGCCATAAGCGAGTCGATTATAGCGGCGTCACTTGTTCCTGATGCAACCTCTGTAAGAGCTGTTGCCTGGTCTTTAACGGGTGTATAGTTAAAGCCGTTTTCGGTTGCCTGTTCTTCACCGGCAGAACCTGCTTCAACAGCAAAGTTAAGTGCTTTGCAATCTTCAACGGTTTTATAATTATCTGCAACATCTGCCTTAACAATAACTATTTGTGCATTATTGCAGTATGCGTTTGAACAAGACATAGAAGATTTAACCTCATCGATAAGTGTCATACCGTTCCAAACAACATCAATGCTTTTGCCTTTAAGTTCTAAAGCCTTGTTGTCCCAGTCAATTTCAACAAATTCTACGTCTACACCAAGACTTTCGGCGAATGCTTTTGCCATATCCGCATCGAAACCAATCCAGTCGCCCTTTCCATCTTTATAATCCATAGGTTCGAATTCTGTGATACCAACGACCAGAGTTCCTTTTTCCTTTACATACTCCATGTCTGTCTGATCTTTACCGGCAGATTTATCGCTTCCGCCACATGCAACGAGTGATAAAGCCATAGCAAGGCTTAAAGATACTGTGATTAATTTTTTCATAAATAAATTTCCTCCAAAACAATTATCTTGATACTTTACCATATTAGCAATTTACTATAATAAAGTCAAGAGAAAAAATAAAAGATTACGCATAAGCGCAATCTTTTATTTCTTTGCACCCTTATTCATACGGATCATTTCAAGGAAAGCCTCGATTCGTGTACGAATCTGTCCTTCATCATTTGGGTAGAAGTCCGTTTCAATATGTAAGAGTGGAATTCCTTTGGATTCACATACGCGGCGGATATTTTCGGTCTCGATCGCAAATGGATTGCAGGAGTGCAAGGTAATGCTGACGTATCCATCGGCATTCCACTCGTCAATGGTATCTGCGACCTGTTGCATACGTCTGGTATTTGGAGATACGACCGCGCAAGGGACTTCCAGATATTTTTCGGCAATACGGATGATTGGATCGCGGCTGCGGTCCTCATCCACGAGTCGACGGCGGGAAGAAATACCGCCACATCCTTCATAACAGACAATGGCACCGCCAAGTTCCTCAATGACATTGACCGTCTTATATTTTGCACCGCCATATCCACCACCGGATACGACGAGACGAGGACGGTATGGATCAGGTTCATATGGATAGATGCCTTCATGCCAATTCTTTTCGCACTGATCCAGGATATCGTTGATTTTGTTATATTTTTCTTCTTTGTCGAAAATGTATTGCTCGCCGTCCATGATGTCGTTCATCCGAATGCCGGAGATGGCCGGTGGGTCATATTTGCCTAATTCATAAATGCGGGCCGCCTGAATACGTTCTTTATTGCACCATTCAATGGATTCGTTCAACATATCATCGGTGATGGTGATGTCAAATTTTTCTTCCAGGCCTTCTTTGAAGGCGCGGACTTCGGAAACCCACATATCGAGCGAACGTTCATAATCCGGTACATTTGGCAAATGAATGACTTGCATTGGTTTCAGTTCCCCGAGAAGCTCATACATCTTTTTCTTTCCATCACATGTGGTCTCGCCGACAACAATATCGGAGAAAAACGCATACGGACAACTTTCTTCTAACGCATGCCCATAGCTTGCTTTGATCAGTGGACAGAGGTTTGCTGGAAGTCTTGTCTCCGCTGTTTTCAGAGGAGCAGCACTTCGTCCGCACAGTCCTACCTGATACAGTCCGGCAGCACGGATGATTTCAGCAGATGTGTACTGGCAGAAGGATCCGCAGATATTTTTACCACTGTCTTTTAATTCCTTCACTTTTAGGAAACCTTCCCGTCTGGCTTCTGCAAAATCTTCAAAATGTTCTGGTAATGAAGTTGCCATTACATATACCTCCTATAACATTTCAATAAAAGCAGCAACTCGTGTGGCGAGCTGTCCGCTGTCAGAATCACCGGCATCTGTCTCGATAGACATATATGGGATTTCCAGGGAATCTTCGCAGAAGCGAATCATTTTATCGCGTTCTACGGTATAAGGGTGACAGGTCTGGAGTGTAACATCAAGGACTCCGTCTGCCTGATAGGTTTCTGCAAGTCCGGCAATCAGCTCAAAGCGCAGATCATTTGGTGCCATGATTGCGCAGGCCGTATTCTGATAGCAGTCTGCAAGGGCCTGATAAACGTCTTCGGTTTCTGGGTTAAAATGACGGACTGCGGATTTCATGACTTCGCAGTTTTCGAAGCAGACCACGACACCGCCGTTATGTTCGACAGCATCCAATACTTTTTCATATACACCGCTCATTGGGCATCCGGTAACGAGGATACGTTTTGCACGTTTTGGAACAGGGCTTGCTTTTGAAAGGAGTTCTTCGCGGGTCGCCAGATTAGCAGCGGCGCGTCCAGCAGGATCAGCAATCATACGATGCTCCTGGATAGCCTTAAAAATGTCTCTTCCCCATGCAGCAGGAGGTATCTGAGTCTGGATATCCATGAGACTTAAAATGCTGTCTCTTTCTTCATTATAAAGTTCACCGGCTTTGCGGATTGCTTCATCGGTAATTTCTACACCAAAACGTTTTTCTAATTGCTTTGCAAGGTGTCTGCTTTCCGAATAGATTAGTGGTTTTACATAATCACGGTCAGCACCCTGAGCCACCTGATAAAAATAAACACGGTCCTGGTTCGAAATCAGTTCGTACATTTTCTTCTTTCCATCGCAGGAGGTCTCTGCGATAAGAAGATCTGCGTCTTTTAATGCTTCATCTTCGCAAATGTCACAGCAGTTCTTTACAACTGGACAGAGGTTGCGGATCAGAATCTTTGAAGCAGAATCTTTTACGTCACGAATGTAAGGAACGCGAAGAGAAGTAAGGCCCGCAGCAGCAAGTACTTCCTGTGGGACATGTGAACAAAATGAAACTGCCACTTTTTTGCCTTCTTCATGGCTGGAAGAAATTATATTTTGTAAATCCTGCTTATTCATGCTTTGCGGCCTCCTTATTCATGCGGATCATTTCTAAAAATGCTTCGATTCGTGTGCGGATCTGGCCTTCGTCGCCAGGTGTGAAATCTGTTTCGATATGTAAAAGTGGAATGCCTTTTGATTCACATACACGTCTGATATTTTCTGTCTCTACGGCAAATGGGTTGCAGGAATGAAGGGTGATGCTTACATAACCATCAGCGTTCCATTCGTCAATCGTATCTGCTACCTGTTGCATACGACTTGTATTTGGAGAAACGACAGCACAAGGGACATCCAGATATTTTTCTGCGATACGAACAATCGGGTCGCGGCTGGTATCTTCATCAACTGCGCGGCGCAGAGAAGAGATTCCACAGCAGCCTTCATAGCACACGATTGAACCGCCCAGTTCCTCGATGACATTGATGGTTTTCTGGTTGGTTCCGGCATATCCGCCGCCTGAAACGATCAGACGAGGGCGGTCTGCTTCCACCGGATAGTTTCCCTCTGCCCAGTTTTTCTCCGATTCTTTAATGATTTCTGCAATCTTATCATATTTCTGCTTTTCGTCGAACATGAACTGCAGTCCATCCTGTACATCATTCATTGCCACACCTGTGATGGCGGGTGGATTTGTTTTTCCAAGCTCATAAAGGTGTGCTTTCTGTGCGCGTTCCTTGTTGCACCATACAATCGATTCATTCAGCATATCATCTGTTATTTCAATATTGAATTTTTCTTCCAGCCCTTCTTTGAATGCACGGATTTCAGAAACCCACATTTCAAGAGAACGTTCGTAATCAGGAACATTTGGTAAATGAATGACCTGCATTGGTTTCAGTTCACAGAGAAGTTCATACATTTTCTTCTTTCCGTCACAAGTCGTTTCACCGACAACAATGTCAGAGAAAAATGCGTAAGGACAGCTTTCTTCCATTACATGTCCAAAGCTGGCTTTGATGAGTGGGCATAAGTTTGCCGGAAGTCTTGTTTCCGCAGTTTTGATCGGTTCGTGGCTTCTTCCACAAAGTGCGACCTGGTAAAGACCGGCGGCGCGGATAATTTCAGCAGGGGTGTACTGACAGAACATTCCGCAGATATTTTTTCCCTGATCTTTTAATTCTTTCACTCTTAAGAATCCTTCGCGTCTGGCTTCCGCAAAATCTTCAAAATGTTCAGGTAATGGGGTTGACATAGAGATTCCTCCTTGAATTCTTAATATTATGTAATAACTTTATCATGTGAAAGTGATTCACACAACGGAACAGAAAACTTTTAATATTTGAAAAACATATTATTAGAAGTTTAAATAAGTGAAAAGAATTTAATAAAAATTTGATGTGTGCAATTTGGAAATTTATATTATAATAAAAGTATCTGTAAAATAAACTTACAATATCGAGGAGTAAAGAGAGATGAACAACATTTTAGTAGTTGTAGACATGCAGAATGATTTTATTGATGGTGCACTTGGAACGAAGGAAGCAGTGGCAATTGTTCCGAGAGTGGCGGAGAAGATAGAGTCATTTGCTGGAAAGGTGATTTTTACAAGAGATACGCATTTTGAAGATTATTTAGAAACACAAGAAGGAAAGAATCTTCCGGTTATACACTGCGTGAAGAATACAGATGGATGGCAGATTCGGGAAGAACTGACAAAAAAGGGCGCAGATATGATATTTGACAAACCGACATTTGGCTCTAGAGAGCTGGGAGAATATCTGATAAGATCAAATGAGGAAGAGAAAATTGACAGTATTACTTTTATTGGACTTTGTACGGACATTTGTGTGCTTTCTAATGTGATGCTCGTGAAAGCATTTCTGCCGGAAGTACCTGTGATCGTAGATGCATCCTGCTGTGCAGGGGTCACTCCTGAATCGCATAAAAATGCACTAGAGGCAATGAAAGTATGTCAGGTTCATATAGAAAATGAATAGAAATATTTTTTGGAAAACCTTGATATTTTCTGAAAAATATATATAATAAAAATAGGAATTATTACTGAAATTATGAAAAGGAGAATAAGACTATGAAAAAATTTGTATGTACAGTATGTGGCTATGTTCATGAAGGAGATGCGGCACCAGAAGTTTGTCCACTTTGTAAACAGCCGGCAGATAAGTTCGTGGAACAGGTAGTAGATGCAAAGAACCCATATGCAGGAACAAAGACAGAGAAGAACTTATGGGAAGCATTTGCAGGTGAATCACAGGCAAGAAATAAATACACCTATTTTGCGTCAGTAGCAAAGAAAGCAGGATATGAACAGATTGCGGCTTTATTTTTACAGACAGCAGAAAACGAAAAAGAACATGCAAAACTGTGGTTCAAAGCATTAGGACAGATTGGCGATACAGCAGAGAACTTACTTCATGCAGCAGAAGGCGAGAATGATGAATGGACAGATATGTATGTAAGAATGGCAAAGGAAGCTGACGAAGAAGGATTCCATGAACTTGCAGAACAGTTCCGCGGTGTGGCAGCAATTGAAAAACATCACGAAGAAAGATATCGTGCACTTCTTAATAATGTAGAAACAAAACAGGTATTTGAAAAGAGCGGTGTCATGGTTTGGGAATGCCGTAACTGTGGACACCTTGTAGTTGGAACAAAAGCACCGGAAGTCTGCCCTGTATGTAATCATCCACAGGCATACTTTGAAGTAAGAAAAGAAAACTACTAAAAGAATTTATAAAGGAGGTCGTGAACATGAATAAGAAAGCAATGCATAATCTGACGTATGGTCTGTTCGTTCTTACGGCAAATAAGGACAATAAAGCAAATGGCTGTATCATTAATACAGCGGCTCAGGTGACAACAGAACCAAATCGAATCAGTATTGCAGTGAACAAGGCGAATTATACACACGATATGATCGCTGAGACTGGAAAATTTACAGTTTCTATTATCAGTGAGGATGCTGATTTTGAATTATTTAAAAGATTTGGATTTGCATCAGGACGGGATACTGATAAATTTGCTGATTTTACAGATTATAATACAGGTGAAAATGGAGCCGCTTATATTACAAAAGGAACAAATGCCTATATTTCAGCAGAAGTAGAGAAGGCAGAAGACCTTGGAAGCCACACCCTGTTCATTGCAAGAGTAACAGATATGGATGTGCTCAGTGATGTACCATCTGTGACTTATGCATATTATCTGGAAAATATTAAGCCAAAACCGCAGCCGGTAAAAGTGGAAAATGGAAAAGTGATCTGGCGTTGTGTGATTTGTGGATATGAATATGAAGGCGAAGAATTACCGGCAGATTTTATTTGTCCGATTTGTAAGCATCCGGCTTCTGATTTTGAAAAGGTAGGAGGAGAAACACCTATGGGAAATAACAAATATGCAGGAACCAAGACGGAAAAGAATTTGTGGGAAGCATTTGCAGGCGAATCACAGGCAAGAAATAAATATACTTATTTTGCATCTGTGGCAAAGAAAGCCGGATACGAACAGATTGCAGCATTGTTTTTACAGACAGCAAATAACGAAAAAGAACATGCAAAATTATGGTTCAAGGCTTTAGGTGAACTTGGTGATACAGCAGAAAATTTACTTCATGCAGCAGAAGGTGAAAATGCCGAATGGACAGATATGTATGACAGAATGGCACGTGAAGCTGATGAAGAAGGATTCCATGAACTTGCAGAACAGTTCCGCGGTGTGGCTGCAATTGAAAAGGCTCACGAAGAAAGATACCGTGCACTTCTTCAGAATATTGAAACAAAACAGGTATTTGAAAAGAGTGGAGTCATGGTATGGGAATGCCGCAACTGTGGACACCTTGTAGTTGGCACTAAAGCTCCGGAAGTTTGCCCGGTATGTAACCATGCACAGGCATACTTTGAAGTGAGAAAAGAAAATTATTAATCAATTATATTTAAAGAGAAGAAGCATGGCGCTTTGGCGTCGTGCTTCTTTTTGCGACAATTTGCGCTTTTTTTCACCGTAATTCGACAATTAAACAGTAAAAAATAAAGAAAACTGATATGATAAAATGTTAACAAATGAGTTAAAAATTTAACATATGAATCGGCATATTTTTGTGCAAGTAAGACAAACCTAACCGATTGTTAAAAAAATAATATATGCAAAATAGCTTTACTTTGCCATTAAAATGTGGTTCAATATATGAAGAAGTGACAAAAAAGGAATTGCAAACACATTGTAAATTTTATAGGAGGTGCATTGAGTGAGCAGATTAAAAATTTCAACAAAGGACCAGGCGCAAAGTACAATGGATTCTATGTACAAAGATTTGGAACGCCGTATTATAGCGGCTCCTCCAGGACTTTGTCCAGTAGATGTGACACGTTCATTCATCAGAATGTGTTTGGCACAGTCATGTGGTAAGTGTGTACCATGCCGTGCAGGACTTAGACAGCTGGCCTATTTATTTGATGACATCTTACATGGAGATGCGACAGAAGAAACAGTAGAAGTAATCAGAAAGACAGCAAAAGGTATCTATTATTCAGCAGACTGTGCAATCGGATATGAGGCTGCAAAGCTTGTACTGAAGTGTCTGGATGGATGTATGGATGATATCATGTCACATATTGAAAAAGGATACTGTGTATATAACAGTGATGAGCCAGTTGCGTGTGTGCGTAACTGCCCTGCTAAAGTAGATATTCCAGGTTATATTGCATTGGTAGGAGAAGGACGTTATGCAGATGCAATCCGTCTGATCCGCAAAGACAATCCAATGCCATCTACTTGTGCTTACATTTGTGAACATCCATGTGAACATCAGTGTAAGAGAAAGATGGTGGATGCTCCGCTCAATATCAGAGGTCTTAAGAAAATGGCCGTTGATCATGCAGGAGATGTTCCAGTTCCAGAATGTGGACCTGCAACAGGTAAGAAAGTAGCAATCGTTGGTGGTGGACCATCCGGTCTTACAGCTGCGTACTATCTCTCATTAATGGGACATAAAGTAACTGTATTTGAACAGAGAAAGCAGCTCGGTGGTATGCTTCGTTATGGTATCCCGAACTATCGTCTTCCAAGAAAGATTCTGGATGCTGAAATCGCTTCTATCCTTTCTACAGGTATCGAAGTGAAAAAAGAAGTAAGCGTTGGAAAAGATATTTCTATGAAGGAACTTGTAGAGGGATACGATGCAACCTATATTGCAATCGGAGCCCATACAGATAAGAAGCTTGGTATTGAAGGTGAAGACGCTAAAGGCGTTGTATCAGCAGTAGAGATGTTAAGAGCAATCGGCGATGATGAGCTTCCGGATTACACTGGAAAACGTGTGGTCGTTATCGGTGGTGGTAACGTAGCTATGGACTGTGCAAGATCTTCTGTGAGACTTGGTGCAGAAAGCGTAGACATCGTATATCGTAGACGTAAAGCAGATATGACAGCCCTCAAAGAAGAGGTGGAAGGTGCAGAAGCAGAAGGATGTAATGTACTGGAACTTATCTCACCGGTTAAGATTGAAAAAGACGAAGAAGGCAAAGTAAAAGGACTCTGGGTACAGCCACAGATGATCAGTAGTGTGAAACGTGGAAGACCGGCTCCGAAGAATGCCAATAAAGAGATGGAATTCATCCCATGCGAAATGGTTCAGGTAGCAATCGGACAGGATATTGAAAGTGACTATTTCGCAGAACTTGGTATCCCGACAAAATGGGGACAGCTTATGTCAGATACGACCTGCCAGTTCGAAGGAATTCAGGGCGTATTTGCAGGTGGAGACTGTGCAACAGGACCAGCTACTGTTATCAAAGCGATTGCAGCAGGTAAAGTAGCGGCAGCTAACATCGATAAATATCTTGGATTCAACCATCTGATTTCCTGTGATGTGGAAGTTCCACCGGTAGATGTGAGAGAAATTGTTCCTTGTGGACGTGTGGAAGTCGCAGAAAGACACGCTTCTGACAGAAAGAAAGATTTGGATCCAATCGAATACGGCTTCAGCTGTGAAGAAGCATGCCAGGAAGCTGGACGTTGCTTAAGATGTGATAAGATTGGATTCGGTTCATTGAGAGGAGGCAGAGTACATAAATGGTAAACGTTAAAATTAATGGTATTGACATTTCCGTTCAGGAAGGAACAACAATTCTGGAAGCAGCAAGACAGGCTGGGATTAAGATTCCTACTCTGTGTTATTTAGAAAATGTGAGCGACATTGGTGCATGCCGTGTCTGTGTAGTAGAAGTAGAAGGAATTGACCGTTGTGTGACAGCATGTAACAATGTTGTGGAAGAAGGCATGGTCATCTATACGAATAGTAAGAAAGCAAGACTGGCACGTAGAACGAATGTACAGTTAATTCTTTCACAGCACGATTTCAAATGTGCAAGCTGTGTACGGAATACAAACTGTGCATTACAGGATCTGGCAAGTGAACTGAATATCAGAGAGGTTCCTTTTAAAGAATTGCTGGAAAAAGAAGAATGGGATAAGAACTTCCCATTGATCCGTGATTCGGAAAAATGTATCAAATGTATGCGCTGCGTACAGACCTGTGACAAAGTTCAGCAGTTACATGTGTGGGATGTGCACAACACAGGTGGACATACAACGGTTGGCGTAAGAGGAAATCAGAAGATCAGTGATGTGAACTGTTCGCTTTGTGGTCAGTGTATCACACATTGTCCAGTTGGAGCACTCCGTGCCCGTGACGATGTGGAAAGAGTATACGAAGCATTAGAAGATCCAGACATGATCACAGTCGTACAGATGGCTCCGGCTGTTCGTACGGCATGGGGAGAAAGCCTTGGACTTTCCAAAGAATTTGCAACAGCCAACAGAATCGCTGATGGTCTTAAGAAAATGGGATTTGACTATGTGTTTGATACTGTATTTTCAGCAGACCTTACAATTATGGAAGAAGGAAGCGAATTCCTTGAGAGATTACCAGAGATTAAAGAATCTGGAATCCCAATGTTTACATCATGCTGTCCAGGATGGGTACGTTTTATCAAGAGTGAATTCCCGGAAATGTTCCCAAGACTTTCCACAGCAAAATCTCCACAGCAGATGTTCGGTGCAGCAACAAAATCTTACTTCGCTGAAAAAATCGGCGTAGATCCAGACAGAATCTTCTCTGTATCTATTATGCCATGTGTAGCTAAGAAAGATGAATGTACATGGGATGGAAGAAATGATGTAGATGTTGTTCTTACGACAAGAGAACTGGAAAGACTTTTCAGAGCAAGCCTGATTGATGTGGAAAAGCTGGAAGAAGCAGAATTCGATTCTCCTCTTGGAGAAGGAACAGGTGCCGGTGTAATCTTCGGTGTAACAGGAGGGGTTATGGAAGCTGCCCTTAGAAGTGCTTACTATCTTGCAACAGGAAGCAACCCTCCGGCAGATGCATTCAAAGAAGTGCGTGGACCAAAGCCTTGGA
This sequence comes from bacterium, assembly GCA_029227655.1. GTDB lineage: Bacteria > Bacillota > Clostridia > Lachnospirales > Lachnospiraceae > Allocoprococcus. The sequence goes on from JAQYAI010000180.1 coordinate 11,198, forward strand.
GAGAGGCAACGTTCGATGTGGATGGAACTCCGATAAGAGTGGCCGTAACAAGTGGACTTGGAAATGCACGTGCATTAGTAACAGCAATTAAGAACAAAGAAGTTCAGTATGACTTTGTAGAAGTGATGGCCTGTCCAGGAGGATGTGTAAATGGTGGTGGACAGCCTTATCAGGATAAGAACAGAGATGATATGGTTGGAGTAAGAACGGATGTATTATACAGCATTGACAGCAATATGAAAATCAGATTCTCTCATGAGAACTCAGAAGTTCTTCAGGCATACGAAGAATATTTTGAAAAACCATTATCGCACAAAGCACATGAATTACTTCATGTTCATACAGAAGAACACTAATTTTAGATTAGGATTCAATTTGTGATAGAAAAAAGGATAACCGGGAAGTGCAGGCTTCCCGGTTATTTTTGTTTTCGCTCATTCGATATTCAGTTTTTGGGAATCAAGATTTTTGAAACATTCGTTCAAATGAATGATATGGGCAGCAGAGATGATGGTATTTCTCAGCATTGTTTTTATCTGCGTGGAAGAGCTCCCGATTTCATCCATTTGTTCTTTCTCTTCATATACATATTGAAGTACATTCTCAAGTTCGGTACAGAAATAATCATATGCAACAGGCGTGGAATACACTTCTTTCTGCATGTCGAAAAGCTTCTGTATATGTTCCATTGGAAGTACCAGCTTCATAATTGATACAGCAAAGAGATAGGAAATCTGGTCTGCATAGTATAATTTTTTAACAGGACTTGTGATAAGCCCTTTTTTAACGTAATTACTAATCATCGAGGATGTGATCGTGGCACAGCCCAGTGGAGAAAGAATATCGTTCATATATTGAGACACCTGTTCCAGATAAAGGCCAGTATTGGGAATCTCCGTATAACGAGGAAGTTTAAAATCTTTAGGTGTTTGTTTTTTGTTTTTCATTTCCATAGCTTTATTTTAGTCGTAAAAAAAAGTCAAGTCAAGCCTTAATTTACGACTTCTCATCTTGACATAAAGACGAAAAATTGATATCATTACAACATCATCGGTTTTCAAAAAACTGATAGAATTTGGTTGTTTGAAAAAGGGGAAAGATATGAAGATTAAGATTGTTGCAGATTCATCATCTGATTTATATGAGTTTGAAGGTATTGACTATGAGTCAGTACCTCTTAAAATTGTTACAGATAATAAAGAATACGTAGATGACAAGAGTCTGGATATTCCTGAAATGATAAAAGAGTTAAAAGCGTATAAAGGTAAGAGTGGAACTGCATGTCCGGGGCAGGGAGAATGGTTAAAGGCATTCGGTGATGCAGACTGGGTATTTGGGATTACAATTTCAAGCAAGCTTTCAGGATCGTATAATGCTGCAAGGCTTGCAAAAGAAGAATACATGGAAGCACATCCTGACAGAAAGGTGTACATTCTGGATTCACTTTCAACGGGGCCGGAGATGATTCTGATGATTGAAAAGATGAAAGAACTCATTGAAACTGGAACGTCATTTGAAGAAATCTGTGAGGCACTTGAAGAATATAAGAAGCATACAGGGGTTATATTCTGTCTGGAATCGCTTAATAATCTTGCAAATAATGGCCGTGTGAGCCATGCAGTTGCTAAGATAGCAGGTGTTCTGGGAATCCGTCTTGTGGGAATCGGAGATGAAGGTGAACTGAATCCAAAAGCAAAATGCAGAGGTGAAAAGAGCACTTTAAATGAAATCATGAAAGAGTTAAAAGAGTTGGGATATAGTGGACAGAAGATTATTGTTAATCATTGTCTGAATGAAAGTATGGCATTGAAAGTAAAAGCGATGGTCGAAGCTGATTATCCAGATGCACCGATCACTCTCGGAAAAGATGGAGGTCTTTGTAGTTTCTATGCAGAAAAAGGTGGACTTATCATCGGATTTGAGACGAATTAGTTACTGAAAACAAAGAAGCAGGGTAAAAGTTACTTTGCTTCTTTTTTTATGTTATAAAATATGGTATAACTATAAACAGGATAAATTTTGAGGTGACGTATGAAAATTGGAATTTTTGATTCGGGAATCGGAGGACTTTCGGTTTTACACCATGCAATGAAAAAGATGCCTGGCACTGAATTTATATATTATGCAGATGAAGAACATGTTCCATATGGAGAAAAAACAGTTGAAGAAATCAAAGGATATATAGAAGAAATATTAGATTTTCTTATTTCCAAAGAGGTAGATGCAATCGTGATCGCATGTAATACAGCGACCAGCGTTGCAACGAAGGAATTTCGTGCGGGTTATCCAGTGCCGATTGTCGGTATGGAGCCAGCAGTGAAGAAAGCGGTAGAACTCTATCAGCATACTGGAAAACGGATTCTAGTGGCAGCTACTCCAGTGACGATTGCTGGAAATAAGCTTCATAACTTATTAGAGCGGGTCGATAAGGAAAAGGATGTAGATCTTCTGCCACTCCCGAAACTGGTCAGATTTGCCGAAAGAGGTGATTTTGAGTCTGAAGAAGTGGAAGTGTATCTCAGAGAAGAAATGCAAGACCTGAATCTGGAAGACTATATCGCAGTCGTACTTGGTTGTACACATTTTAATTATTTTAAAGAAAGTTTCCGGAACGTTTTCCCGGAAAATATTCATTTTGTAGATGGGAATGAAGGAACGATTAATCAGCTTATCCGGGTTGCAAAGAAAGATAAGAATCCGGGGACAGAAGCAAAAGTAAGTTATTATTACTCGGGAAAAGAAGTGACAGAGGAAGAAAAGTCTGAGATCGAGAATTATATGAGACAACTGGACAAGATGTATAGGAAGTAAAGGGAATGCAGCAGGGCATTCCCTTTGCTGGTTATAAGATTTCCTGAATTCCCGAAATATCAGAATCAATCATAAGAGAGTAGTTTGTATAATAGACAACAAATCCAGGCTTGCTTCCGTTTGGTTTTTTCACATGTTTCTTTTCGATATAGTCAATTTCGACTTTCTCTGATCCGGCATTCTTAGAAAAATGTGCCGCAAGTCTTCCGGCTTCCTCGAAGGTTCTGTCAGGAAGTTCCTCGCCGTTCGTGCGGACGATAACATGAGAGCCAGGTGCTCCTTTTGCATGAAACCACCAGTCATTTCCATTCGCAAAATGGAAGGTAAGCTCTTCGTTCTGAAGATTGTTCTTGCCGACATACATGTGAAATCCATCAGAAGAAATGAAATGTAAAGGTTTCCCTTTGATCTTTACTTTCTTTTTCGTGAATTTACGCCGGACATAACCGGTTTCAATCAGTTCTTCTTTGATTTCAGTCAGATCGTCTTCCGTTCTTGCAATATCAAGAGCGGTACTGATGGATTCCAGGTAAGTTATTTCATCTTTCGTTTCTGCAATCAGTCTGGTGAGTGCCTCAAACGTTCGTTTCTGTTTATTATATTTTTCAAAATATTTTTTTGCATTATCTGCCGGCGTTTTCTGTGGGTCCAGAGGAATTGTAATCATTTCATTGGTATAGTAATTCAAAGCTTCCATGGATTTTGATTTTTCCGGAATATTGTATCCATAAGTGTGGATCAGTTCGCCATAAACTTTATATTTTTCACGATTTTCTGTATCACGGAGCTGTTTCAGCTGCAGGTCATACTTCTTTCTGTTGCGTTCCAGTGAAGTCTGGACAACACGCCGGAGATCTGAGGATTTCTGGCGTATTCTTGTGACCATGTCTTTGGAAGCGTAATAAGTGCGGATCACTTCTGAAACAGAGTCATAATAAATCGGATCATAAGAAGAAAAATGAGAGAGCGGAAGTACAGAAAACTCTTTTGGAACATTTCCTTCATAATAGATTGTCGGTTTAAAGTCACCGCTTCTTACCTGGTCAAAATAATAGGAAAACTGTCGGAACAAATGAGAAAAAACATCGTCCGATAATTCTCTGGCTGGCAGATCAGAGTCAAGGCCGGCAAGTACACAGATTTCTTCTGCGGCAACTGGGCTGATTCCCGTGAAACTGTTGTAAATTGCTTTGCCAAGCGGCATAGGCTTTCCAAGTAATGTTTCTTTGAATTCCGCTTCGGTGACGGTAAGAGGATCTTTCTTCTGTGTGGTATCCGGAATAAAATAAGGTCTGCCCGGAAGAACCTCGCGCACAGAACTCATCTGCGCAGAGACGTGTTTGATACTGTCCAGAATCATTCCCTTGTCATTGCAGAAGATAATATTGCTGTGTTTGCCCATGATTTCCACAATCAGAGTCTTCTGGCAGATATCGCCGAGATCATCTAAATGTTCAATCGAGAAACAGATAATTCGCTCCATCCCCGGCTGTGTAATCTGAACAATACGTCCGTTCCCAATGTATTTTCGGAGCAGCATACAGAAATTAGGCGCAGTCATAGGACTCGGTTTATTATCATTTGTTAAATAAATAAGCGGAAGAGAAGCACTTGCGGAAATTGCAAGACGCTTCTGTCCGGCAGGTGTCTTAATTGTAAGTAAAAGCTCATCTGTTTCAGGCTGAGCGATTTTGTTGATTCGTCCATTTAACAAGGTCTGATTCAGTTCATGAACGACGCCTGCAATGGTAATTCCATCAAATGCCATAATGTAACCTCACATCATCAAATTCTTTCCCTAGTATAGCAAAAAAATTATAGAACCACAATCTTAAAAAAGTTAATGTAAAAACTTGACGAAAAATAAAATGAGTAGTATAATCCACAATGTAAATTGCTTTCGCACTTTAAAGCGCAACG
>JAQYAI010000181.1 GCA_029227655.1 bacterium
ACTTGCGAAGGAACCTGTTCTATTGTTCGATGCAGGATTTTTGTTATCTTTTGGCGCAGTGCTTGGCATCTATGTCGTCGCACCGGCATTGAAGCTGAAGGTTCCACTGGCGATTTTGTGTGTATTATTACCAGTGCAGCTTTATTATTACTATGAAATCTGTGTATATTCTTTGCCTTGGAATCTCTTTGCAATTCCATTATCTGCGATTGCGCTGGGAAGTGGCATCGTGGGAGTGGGGCTAAGTCAGATTCCATTTACGCCGGAAATATTTATAAAAAGTATATTTTGTATTGGCGGTCTGGTCATACAGTTTTATGAAATGGGAAGCCGGTTCGTTTTAGAATTACCATTTTCTAGAGGAATCATAGGGCAGCCCTCTTTTTGGTGGATTGGGATATATTATGTGGTTCTGATAATCTGCCTTTTATCAAAGAAAAGAAAATGGCTGGTGGTAGTTGCATGTCTGCTTCTGATTGTTGGAACAAAATGGCCCTCAGGCAATCTGGAAATCACGATGTTAAATGTGGGGCAGGGTGACGCCTTTTTTATACAAGGACCAGAAGGAGTGACCTATCTGATCGATGGAGGGAGCAGCAGCGTCAGTCAAGTGGGAAAATACCGCATTGAACCGTATCTAAAGTGGAAGGGAATCGGAACGTTGGATTATGTCTGGGTGACTCATGGGGATTTGGATCATATGAATGGAATATTGGAATTATTAGAAAGGAAAAAAGTGGGTGTGAAAATAAAAACATTAATTTTACCACCAAAAAGTTACTGGAATGACAATGTTTTCGAATTGGTTCGTGCAGCTAAAAGTGCGGGAACGAACATACATATCATGGCACAGGGGCAAAGACTGGAGGAAGGAGAGATGATGGTCAAATGCTTGTGGCCTGTTCTGGGGAAAGAAGGGCTTGAAGAAAATCAGGCCTCCATTGTACTTAGTCTTACTTACAAGTCGTTTGATATGCTGTTTACCGGAGATTTGGAGAAAGAGGCGGAAGAAAAGGTGGCTGAATATATTGAGATCGGACAGAAGAAACATCTTTTGCCGGATAAGTATGAAGTGCTGAAAGTCGGGCACCATGGGTCGAAAAGTGGGACTGGTGAAGATTTGCTAAGAGTGGTACAGCCAGATATTGCATTGATTTCTGCGGGAGAGAATAACCGGTATGGGCATCCTCATGCAGAGACGGTGGAACGATTAGAGAGTGCAGGTAGTGAAATGATTGCTACAATAGAACATGGGCAGGTGACGATAAAGGTTATGGGATATAGAGTCCAGATAGAGTCATTTAAGGGAAAGGATGAATGATTTATGTAAATCGTAACAGTTCAGCCATACAGCTCGAATCCGCTGCGCTGCAGCTACTTCTCGCTTCGGCAGAACGCCATATGCTTCAAACAGAAATAAAACAACTATGTGAGCAAGCTCCCTGTTGTTTTATTTCTGTTCGAAACGCATGGCTGAACTGTTACGAAAATTTGGATTGCAAAAAGGCACGCAAACCGATATAATACGTAAGATAGGGGTATTATATAGACCATGAAAAGTTTGAATGAAGATTTAAAAACAGGACAATTTAAACAGATATATCTTCTGTATGGAGAAGAAGCATATTTGAAAAAGCAGTACAAAGACCGTTTTGTGAAAGCCATGCTTCCGGAGGGAGATACCTTCAATTATGCTTATTATGAAGGAAAGGGTGTTAATCCAAAGGAAATTATTGATTTGGCGGAAACACTGCCTTTTTTTGCAGAACGAAGGCTGATCGTGATGGAGAATACAGGATTCTTGAAAAATGCGTGTCCGGAACTGGCAGATTATGTGAAACAGATGCCGGAGACAACGAACATGATTTTCATAGAAGAAGAGCTGGACAAGAGAGGAAAGCTTTATAAAGCCATTAAGGACAAGGGGCGTATCGTAGAGCTGACCAGGCAGGACGAGCGGACACTGATGCGCTGGATTCTTGGAATGGCGAAAAAGGAAGGCAAACAGATGACGGAGTCTGCTGCGGCTTATTTCCTTGGCAAAGTCGGGAATGATATGGAGAATATTCAGAAAGAGCTGGAAAAGCTGTTCTGTTATACTTTGAATTATAATGAAATAACGATCAAAGAAATTGATGAAATCTGTACGACACAGATTTCTAATCATATCTTTGACATGGTGGATGCAGTTGCGCTTAAGGAACAGAGAAAGGCGCTTGATTATTATTATGACTTGCTGGCACTGAAAGAACCGCCGATGAGGATTCTGTTCCTGCTGACCAGACAGTTCCGCATTTTGTTGCAGATCAAGGAATTGGAAAAGGAAGGTATCGCGCCGAAGGAGATGGCTGCTAAAGTCGGAATCATGCCTTTTTTAATAGGAAAATACCGTGCGCAGGCGAAGCCATTTACCGTAAAAGAACTAAGAGAAATTCTGGAGGCGGGAGCGACGGCCGAAGAAGATGTAAAGACTGGAAAGGTTGGAGATGTCCTTTCCGTGGAAATGTTTTTAATACGTTATAGTAGTAATAGATAAGGAGAAATAGAAACTATGCATATGGACCAGAAGAAAATCCGTAATTTTTGTATTATTGCCCATATTGACCATGGTAAATCTACACTGGCAGACCGTATTATCGAGAAGACAGGGCTTTTGACAAGCCGTGAAATGCAGGCGCAGGTACTCGACAATATGGATCTGGAACGAGAGAGAGGAATTACAATTAAATCACAGGCCGTTCGTACGGTCTATAAAGCGAAAGACGGTGAAGAATATATTTTCAATCTGATCGATACACCGGGGCATGTGGATTTTAACTATGAAGTATCTCGAAGCCTTGCGGCATGTGATGGTGCGATTCTTGTGGTGGATGCTGCTCAGGGGGTAGAAGCACAGACGTTGGCAAATGTTTATCTTGCACTGGATCATGATCTGGATGTATTTCCGGTTATTAATAAGATTGATCTTCCAAGTGCTGATCCACAGCGTGTAATAGAAGAGATTGAAGATATTATTGGAATTGAAGCGGAGGATGCTCCACAGATTTCCGCAAAGACAGGGCTGAATATTGAAGATGTGCTGGAGCAAATCGTGGCAAAGATTCCAGCTCCGACTGGTGATCCGGAAGCACCGCTGAAGGCACTTATTTTTGACTCTCTCTATGATCCGTATAAGGGTGTTATTGTATTTTGTCGTATCAAAGAAGGTTGTATCCGAAAAGGAACGCCGGTCAAGATGATGGCGACAGGGGCAAAAGCAGATGTGGTAGAAGTTGGATATTTTGGAGCAGGTCAGTTCATTCCATGTGAGGAACTTTCAGCCGGTATGGTTGGATATTTTACAGCCAGTCTGAAAAATGTAAAAGATACCCGCGTGGGTGATACCGTCACAGATGCCTCAAGACCAGCAGATGAACCGCTTCCGGGATATAAGAAGGTAAATCCAATGGTGTACTGTGGAATGTATCCTGCGGACAGCGCAAAATATCCGGAGCTTCGTGATGCACTGGAAAAACTGCAGCTTAATGATGCGGCCTTATTCTTCGAACCAGAGACATCACTGGCACTTGGTTTTGGGTTCCGCTGCGGTTTCCTGGGGTTATTACATTTGGAAATCATTCAGGAGCGTCTGGAGAGAGAATATAATCTTGACCTTGTAACAACCGCCCCGAGCGTTATTTATAAAGTACACAAGACCAACGGAGAGGTCATTGATCTGACCAATCCGTCCAACCTTCCGGATCCTGCGGAAATTGATTATATGGAAGAGCCGATGGTGAAAGCAGAAATCATGGTCACTTCTGAATTTATCGGAGCAATCATGGATCTTTGTCAGGAACGCCGAGGCGAGTATCAAGGAATGGAATATATCGAAGAAACCAGAGCGTTACTTACCTACCATTTGCCGTTGAACGAGATTATTTATGATTTCTTTGATGCGTTAAAATCACGTTCTCGCGGGTATGCTTCCTTTGACTATGAATTGCTCGGCTATGTAAGATCCGAGCTTGTGAAGCTGGATATTCTGGTAAATAAAGAAGCAGTGGATGCCCTCTCTTTCATTGTATTTGAAGGAAGTGCTTATGAAAGAGGGCGCAAGATGTGTGAAAAACTGAAAGAAGAGATTCCACGTCAGCTCTTTGAAATTCCGATTCAGGCGGCAGTCGGCGGTAAGATCATCGCCCGTGAAACAGTCAGAGCAATGCGCAAAGACGTTCTTGCTAAATGTTATGGTGGTGACATTTCTCGTAAGAAGAAGCTTCTGGAAAAACAGAAGGAAGGTAAGAAGAGAATGCGTCAGGTCGGAAATGTAGAAATTCCACAGAAAGCATTTATGAGTGTGCTGAAATTAGATGAAAAATAAGACTTTTTAAGGAGGATGGCGGATCTGCCATCCTCTTTTGAGGTTGTTGGTAGGAGAAATTATGAGATTATTGGAATTATATATCCACATTCCGTTTTGTGTAAAAAAATGTGCCTATTGTGATTTCCTTTCGGGACCATCTGATGAGAAGAGCAGAGAACGATATGTAGAGTTACTTTGCGAGGAAATCCAGGTGTGCAGAGGAAAAGTAGAAGAATATCAAGTGTCGACGGTATTTTTTGGCGGTGGTACACCTTCTGTTTTGCAAGGAGAGCAGATAAAACGAATCATGGAAACGCTGCGGAAAGTGTTCGTATTTGAGACGGATGCAGAGATTTCTATGGAAATGAATCCGGGAACGGTAACTTCGGAAAAACTTGTAGCATATAGAGAAGCAGGAATCAATCGTCTGAGCATCGGACTTCAATCGGTACAAGACGAAGAGCTGAAACTTCTTGGACGGATCCACACTTATGATGAATTCCTTCATTCTTATGAACTGGCGAGAAAAGCGGGATTTGAAAATATAAATATCGATTTGATTTCGGCGATTCCTGGACAGACGGTATCCAGCTGGGCTGAGACGCTTAAGACGATTGTGGAACTTGAGCCGGAACACATTTCTGCCTATAGCCTTATTATAGAGGAAGGGACTCCGTTTTTTGAAAAATATGGAGAAGGTTTTGGGCAAGAAATGCTTCCTTCCGAGGATGAGGAACGGGAAATGTACCGGCAGACGAAGCAGATTCTTCATGAAGCCGGATACGAACGCTATGAGATTTCCAATTATGCCAAGGAAGGTCGCGAGTGTCGTCACAATATTGGTTACTGGGAGCGAGCACCGTATCTTGGATTTGGAATCGGGGCTGCGTCTTTGTTTGAAGAAACTCGTTCTGCAAACCCTTCTAATATAGAAGAGTACCGAACAAGCTTTGAGAAAAAGTTTCAGGCGGAGAAGTTAAGCGTCGAAGAACAGATTGAAGAATTCATGTTTCTCGGACTCCGTATGATGAAGGGAATTTCCAAACAGAAATTTGCAGAAGCTTTTGGCAAAGAAATCGAAGAAATCTACGGAAAGCAGATAGAAAGACTGAAAAAGGCAGAGCTTTTGGAAGAAAATGATGATAGAATTTATTTAACGGAAAAAGGAATTGATATCAGTAACTCTGTGTTTGTAGAGTTTATGTTTTAGGAGGAAAAGCAGATGACTTTCAAAAAGAAGTGTATCTGTATACGAACTGGAAACAGGGAATGCTTTTTATGGTCGGTGTGAAAAAGTGTTTTATGCGTTGGTGCATAAGCACTTTTTCTTTTTTAAAAAGTGTAAAAAAATTAATTTATTTACATATGAAGAACGGTATGTTACTATAAAGTTGTGAGGTGATTGGAGTGGATTATCAGAAAATATGTAAAATGATATTTGGTACAGATGAGGTGGAAAAGCTGTATGAGATTGCAGAAAAAGCCCGTAAGTACGAAATAGAATGTGAGATGAAAACTGTCAATGCGAGAAATGCGGGAAGAAAACCGAAAATTGATTGTGATATTGTGGTTGAAATACAAGAGAAATATGGGAAGGGAAAAAGCGTGGTAGAGTTGGCAAGGGAATACAATGTTTCGAGACCAACTGTATATAAATATCTTAATGTCATAAGACAGAAAGAAGGAAAAGAAACATGTTGACAATATGTTGAATACAACATATTATAATTATAACAGAAAGAGGAATACTAATGTATGAAATTATTTTTTATGATACAGAGGATGGAAAATGTCCTATTCAAGAATTTTTAGATTCCCTTGGACCGAAACTTTTGGCTAAAACATTCAGAACAATTGATTTATTAGAAGCCAATGGTCCACTTCTAAGAGAACCATATTCAAAATCACTTGAAGATGGAATATTCGAACTTCGAACAAAGCAGGGAACTGATATCACTAGAGGATTGTATTTCTTTTTTATTGGAGAAAAAATTATTTTAACAAATGGGTTTGTTAAAAAAACACAGAAAACACCAAAAGCAGAGAAAGATTTAGCAAAGAAGTATAAAGCTGATTATGAGCGGAGGCATAGCAATGAGTGGTTATAGAGAATATAAAGAAAAAGCATTTCAGAATCCTGAAGTAAAAGCAGCATATGATGCATTACAGCCTGAATATGATATTATTCAAGCTATGATTAATGCCAGAGTTGATCAGAATATCACACAAAAAGAATTATCTGCAAGAACTGGTATTACGCAGGCCGATATCAGTAGAATTGAAAATGGAACAAGGAATCCTAGTCTAAGTATGGTGAAAAAACTTGCACAAGGCTTGGGAATGCAATTAAAGCTTGAATTTATTCCAACACCATCAAAGAGAAAAAACTAATATTTGAAAAATCGGAGTATTTTGGGACTGACAGATGCTTTTTATAAGGAAAAAGAACGAATATTTGTGGGAGGTAGATGATGCAAAGGAATGGAATTACAATAGCCTTCATGTGGATTTGGATTGTACTTGCAGTGAGCTGTATTTTATACGGAATGAAAGTTCTTTCGGTTGGATCAGGTACAGGATTTTACATAGTTTGGCTGGCACTCGGAGTCATTTTCCTCTTTTTTGCGGGTGCTGTATGGTTTGGAGTCTGGAGCAAGCTTCCAGGGGCACTTCGAAAGTGTTTTATTGGAATGGTAAGTGTCGGGGGAGTCTGTTTTTTGATTATTGAGGGATGTGTCATAAGTGGATTTTCCAGGCATGGAGAGCCGAAGTTGGATTATATTATCGTGTTGGGAGCACAGGTCTATGAACATGGACCGAGTCGTGTATTGAAATATCGGTTGGATGAGGCTATTGAGTATTTGAATGATAATCCGGATACCATGTGCATTGTATCCGGTGGAAAGGGGCATAATGAACCTTTTGCAGAAGCGATTGGAATGGCAGATTACTTCAAAAAGAATGGAATATCCGAGGAGAGAATTGTTTTAGAAACGAAATCGTTAACAACAGAACAGAATATTTCAAATAGTATGGAACTAATGGAGAAAGATTCGTCGGTTGGAATCGTGACAAATAATTTTCATATGTTCAGGGCAATTCAGATTGCTAAGAAACAAGG
>JAQYAI010000182.1 GCA_029227655.1 bacterium
AAAAGACTGGCGGTGTCCACGGTGATTTTCACAGGGAGGAGTAAATTTATGAACTACACAGCAGCAATTATCACAGTCAGCGACAAGGGTGCTATTGGCGAACGCGTAGATACCAGCGGCCCTGCCCTTCGCCAGGTTTTAGAAAAAGAGAACTGGGAAATTATCTACACGACGATCATTCCCGATGATTTCCAGCAGATTCAGACAGAACTTATCAAATGTTCTGACGAGCTTCACGCTTCACTAATATTGACAACCGGAGGAACCGGATTTTCGCCCCGAGATATCACGCCGGAGGCAACAAAAGCTGTCATCGAGCGCGAGACCCCTGGTATTCCAGAACTCATGCGCGCGGAAAGTATGAAAATCACGCCGAACGGATGCCTTTCCCGCTCAGCGGCAGGAATCCGCAAATCTTCCCTGATCGTCAACCTTCCAGGAAGCGAAAAAGCATCCACAGAGAATCTGCTTGCCGCTTTAAAGCCGATCCGACATGGCATCGACATGCTTCAGTCCGCAGGTTCTGCAAACTGCGGTGCCCAGACGGCACTCATCAAAGCAGTCTGCATCAGTGAGAAAAAAGGCGAACAGAAACATGCCGTTGAAGAAATTGAACTACTTCCAGATCACGGCATCGCAGGCGATGCCCATGCTGGAAACTGGCACCGCCAAATCAGCCTCCTTGGAGCGGAAAGTGTTGCTAAAGTACAGAAAAATATTTCTTTTGACCTCATTCCAGGCGCTTTTGCAGAAAATATTCTCACGGAAGGTATGACACTCTATAAGCTTCCGATTGGAACAAAGCTGAAAATCGGAAGTGCCATCTGCGAAGTGACCCAAATCGGAAAAGAATGCCACAGCCATTGTGCCATTCGAAAAGCAGCCGGGGACTGCGTCATGCCAAGAGAAGGCATCTTTGTAAAAGTCCTCCAGGCAGGACGGGCAAAAGCCGGGGATACCGTGCGGGTGTTATAAATAACCTATTTCAAATCACATCTAACGGAAAATTTTATCCAGCCATGCAAGTGCCAAATCCGGCCACTGCATGGCTGATTTATCCTCATAGGATTCCTCATGCCTCTTTAATCCCATGTTTGCCTTCGTCCATTCAGGTGCAAATTCCCGTAAAGTTTGGGCCCGCGCACATGATGCAAACATGTTCGGAACCATATCTGAGTTCTGCTCATACATCGTTTTTAGCGTCTGCCACTGCTGCATCATTGTATAATTGCTGTCTTCCCCGATGTTGTTCGTCGCCCAGTCTTCATTTGCCAGACTCAATCCATGTCTTCCTTCCATAAACAGATGGATTTCACAGGCAACGCCTGCATTGCGGCAAGCCTCTGTATACAGAATGCTATTTTCTACAGGAACCGTCGCATCCGTGAACGTCTGCCAGAGAAACGCCGGTGGAGTGTTCTCTGTCACATGCTTCTCCAGACTTGCCCAGATAAGCTTCTCTTCTGATGCATTCTTGCCAAAAAGGAGCTCAAAGCTACCTCTATGAGCCTTTTCACCGCTTGTAATAACCGGATAACAAAGTAGCACCGCATCTGGGCGATTCGTAATCTCAGAATACGGTTCTTTTGCAAGCTCCGCATCCTGATAATGAACCGCAAGACTTCCCACCAGATGGGCACCTGCCGAAAAGCCACAACATACAACCCTGCCACTCATAATATGTAGCCTTTTCTCATTCTTTCGAATATAACGTACGGCCCTGGAGATGTCTCTTAGCGGCTGTTTTTCTAATGGTGCAAGCCGAAACATATTCGTGGTATATGTCAGTACAAATGCCTGATACCCCGCTTCATAAAAGCGTTTCGCCACAATCTCACCTTCTGTAGGACTGACGACAGCATACCCGCCTCCCGGTACTACCACCATTGCCGGGCGAAATTTTTCATCCTCGTGAAGATAGGTGGTGATGCCTGGAAGAAATTCTCCTGCACACGGGTAATGATATTCTTCTTTTTTCCATAAATTGATTGTCTGCTTTACCATCTCTTAACTCCTTCTCTCCCAGTATCTTTTACCTAAGATGATTGTAAATGATTATATCTTTGCTTTCAATATCATTTACAGTCATTTGATAATCTGGGACTCTCAATATCCTAGGTGTTCAAAGGCGTTCAAACAATTTAAGATAAAAAAATAAAGGAAACGCTGTAAAATCAACGTTTCCTCTACTTTTAACGAATGCCGCAAACCGGAATCGAACCGGTACGGGAGTATAAGTCCCGCAGGATTTTAAGTCCTGTGCGTCTGCCAGTTCCGCCACTGCGGCATATGGGCGGAGGTGGATTCGAACCACCGAAGCAAGTTGCAGCAGATTTACAGTCTGTCCCCTTTGGCCACTCGGGAATCCACCCATGTCTTCTCTTGACAATATTAATTTATAACACAAAGTTTCCAAAAAGGCAAGCGCATTCTTCTGTTATTTGGAAATGACCCACATGCCTTTAATCTGGTCGAGCAGAGTCTGTGCATCCCATTCTTTCTGCGTGTTGATCTTACTATTCGGGTCATTTACAAGTACCTTTCCATCTTCCGTAACTCCTACAAGTACAATAAAGTGTCCCTGCGTTGTAAAATCACCTTCTCCCATACTACAGATGACAGGATTCCCTTCTTTTAACCTGTTGCAAAGTTTACTTGCAGTCCACGTTTCACTCTTCGCCGACTTTAGTCCTAAAGCCTCTGCTCCTTTTGTCATCAAATCCCAGGAAGTTCCTACTCCATCTATATAGGTACCTATCGAAATGCTGATATCTGCTACTCTCTTAGGTGTTAATGTCGTATCTCCAGTAAGACCCACTGCTACCATTGACAAACACGTAGGTCCGCATCCTGTCACAGCAAAATAATCTTCCCCATAAAACGTGTATCCCCAATCCGTATCCCACTGATAATAAGCTGGAATCTTGCCGCGCATTTCATATTCACTTAAATCGAGTGGTTCTAACGCAATTTCATCAAGCTCTGCTTCTGATTTCGCTGCATATTCCGGATAATTTACTGCCCAATCCACCACTTCCGGCATTTTTATGAAATGTTCTATTACTTCATCTGGATAATCTTCCAGATGAAGGAGCATGTCTTCTACCTGTGGATACTGCACATATAATTCTCTCAATTCCTCTCCATATTTTGATTCTTCCAAGGCCTTTTCAATCGCCTGCACTCGTTCTTCTTCCATTCGTTCTTGTTCTGCAGCTTTAGCCTCAATTGCTTTCTGCTCCTGATAATTAGTAATCTTGTTCTTTATAACAGTTCCTGCAATCACTATAATCGCAACAACAATCGGAATTGCAAACATCATAAAAACTAATTTTTTATTTTTCTCCCATAAGGATTGCTTTTTATTCATATATAAACTCCATTTTCTTTCGCATAATAGAGTCAGTATACCATATATCTTTTTTCAAAACCAAGCTTTTCCTTTGTATTTAGAAAATTTTAAGAGTCCACCAAAAAGAAATCGTCTTGGCAATTCGTACCATGCTGTGTTATATTATTATCGGGTTATAATGAAATATTATAGAAAGGACGTGACAATATATGTGTGGTTTTACTGGTTATTACGGTAAAGGCGATTTTAATAGACAAGAAGTTATTGATAAAATGGGCGAAATGATTATCCATCGAGGCCCAGACAGTGCAGGCAGTTATGTAGACGAAGATGTTGCTCTCGGTTTCCGCCGTCTTAGCATCATTGACTTAGAAGGGGGTACACAGCCGATCCATAGTGCGGACGGCAAGCATGTAATCGTCTTCAATGGAGAGATTTACAACTATCGGGAAATCCGTCAGGAGCTTATCGAAAAACACGGATGCGTTTTTCAGACAAACTCAGATACAGAAGTCATTCTCCAGACATACAAAGTATTCGGCGAAAAGACAGCCTCTATGCTTCGTGGTATGTTCGGTTTTGTAATTTACGATAAAGAAAAACATACAATGTATGGTGCAAGAGACTATTTTGGAATCAAACCATTCTATTATGCAAAAATGAATGGAAGCCTTCTGTTCGGTTCCGAAATCAAATCTTTCCTTGCTCATCCACACTTCCACAAAGAAGTAAATAAGGAAGCACTGAAAATGTATTTGATCTTCCAGTATACACCAACACTTGAAACCATGTTCAAAGGTGTATTCAAGTTAGAGCCGGGAACATATTTCACATACGATGGTGAAAACTTTAAGACAACAAAATATTTTGATCCTACTTACGATAAGAAAGACCGCAGTTTCGATGAAACCGTCAAATTAATTGGAAAGACCATTCAGGAATCTGTTGACTATCACCAGATCAGTGATGTAGAAGTTGGTTCCTTCTTATCAGGCGGTGTTGATTCCAGCTATATCGCTTCCACTGTAAAACCAATGAAGACATACTCTGTTGGATTTGAAGTATCTGGATTTGATGAAACTGTATATTCCAAAGAATTATGTGAAATTCTTCATATGTCAAATGCCAAAAAAGAAATCTCTTCTGATGAATTCTTCGATATTCTTCCAGAAGTACAGTATCACTCAGATGAACCTCATGCAAACCTTTCAGCTGTACCACTTTACTTCTTATCACAGCTCGCAGCCCAGGATGTAAAAGTAGTATTAAGCGGTGAAGGTGCTGATGAATTATTCGGTGGCTATGACGCATATAAAGAAAGTAAATCCGGTGATTTCTACCGCAAAGTCGTTCCTGTTGGTCTCCGCAAAAAATTAGGTGGATGGGCTAAGAAACACCCGGACAAACGCGGACTTAACTTCCTTAAGAGAAATATGCTCGATCTGGAAGATGCCTATATTGGACAGGCATTTATCATGGACAATGAAGAAGCCAATGAAGTGCTCGCAGATGCATACAAGAGTGATTTAAGATATCAGGATATTACAAAACCTTATTTCGACCGCATGAAAAATGCAGATGACCTTCATAAGAAGCTTTTCCTTGATATGCATTTATGGCTTCCGAATGATATCCTTCTGAAAGCAGATAAAATGACGATGGCTCATTCATTAGAGCTTCGTGTTCCATATCTTGATAAGAAGGTATGGGCTCTCGCAAGAACTTTAGATACTGATTTCTGTATCGATGGTCAAGAAACAAAGAAAGCCTTCCGTGCTTCTGCACTCAGCCACATTCCTATGGACTGGGCGAAACGTAAAAAGATGGGATTCCCGGTACCTCTGCGCGTATGGCTTCGCGAAGATAAATACTACAACCGCGTAAAAGAAATGTTCCAGAAAGACTTTGTAACTGAATTCTTTAACAGAGATGTCCTTCTGAAATGGCTGGAAGATCACAAAAATAATCTTGGAAACTACCAGAGAAAAATCTATACTGTATATTCTTTCTTATTATGGTATGAACAGTACTTTGTCGTAAGATAAAGACTTTCAAAGGCGTCATTCTTATTCAGATGGCGCCTTTTTTAATTAAACACCGAATTCAGCCAAATCTACTACCCGGTTTTCAAGTCTTGACCTCTCTGCTGCAAACGCAATCATATGGTTTTGTGCAGATATTTCAATTTCAGACAAAAGATCACCTTCATATCCTTCTGTCAAATACTGATACAGAACATTCACGATTCCCAGATCACCACCGCCATGTCCTTCCATTACTTTCCCAGAATTCTCAATCTTCTCCGTATCAATCAGCTCATGTTCTCCCGTACGGAAATTGTAATAATCGATGGTCTTACTCTTCATATCTCCGCTCAGCTCACCATCTGTTCCCATAATACGGATAAATCTTCCGCCTTCATTGAACGCGCACATATTAAATGATGCTACCGCACCTCCTTCAAATTCAAGGTTTACTACCTGATGATCTACCACATCATTGTTACATTTAAATACACATTTTCCATATTGTGTACTTTTTAGTACCTCTTTGATCTGTTCATTTGTCGGTTCTTTTACTTTTGCAGCCGCTTCTCTGAACCACAGATTTTTCTCATCTTCCAGATAAAGCTTTACTGCATTGTAATAGCATTCTTCTGCCTTCGGACATCCTTCTATACAATATTCAGGTGCTCCTTCCGGTGCATTTTCCGGAACAAAATATGTCAACGAGCCAAAAGACTGTGCTCTTACACATTTCTCACCGACAAGCCACTGGATAATATCCATATCATGGCAGGATTTTTGTAATAACATGAAAGAACTTTCTTCTTCATTTCCCCAGTTTCCTCTTACAAAACTATGGCTCTGATGTCTGTTTCCCACACATTCCGAATGATGCACCGACATTACCCTTCCTATGGCACCCTGATCGATCATTTCTTTTAATTTTCCAAAGAACGGCGTATAACGAAGCACATGGCAGACCAGTATTTTCACCTGATTCTCTTTTGCCGCCTTCGCAATATTCATACACTCTTCCCATGTAGGTGCAATTGGCTTTTCCAATAAAAGATCATACTTCTTCTCAATCAGCTGCATCGCCGGTTCATAATGCATTCGGTCCATCGTCGAAACAATTGCCAGATCCGCACACTTCGGCAGTTCCGTTATCCTCTCCCATGTATCAAAACACATCTCTTTTGGAACATTGTGAAGTTTACGAATATATTCCCTTCTCTCTTCTATCGGTTCTGCGACCGCAACTACCTGAAAACGTTCATCCGTCATAAAATCTGTGTATGCCTGCCCTCGTAGTCCGGCACCTATCAGTGCAACCTTTAATGTCTTCATATCTCTATTCCTCTTTTCATAATTATGTATTTAAACCAAACTAAAGCTCTTCAACACGAACAGCCACATCGTAAGTGTAAATGCGCTGAACATGGTTGTCAACATAATCACACTCGATGAAAGCACACCCTCATGTCCCATATTTCTGGCCATTACATAACAGCTTACTGTTGTAGCAGAGCCCAGCATTACCAGAATCGCCACCAGTTCCTCCCTGCGAAAGCCCAGACTTACCGCTACTGGCAAGAAAACTGCCACAAATCCGACAAGCTTGATAAATGCCGCTGTCATTGCCGGTTTCACCTTTGCAGATGCTTTCTTCAAATCAAAACTTGCTCCCATTGCCATAAGTCCCATTGGAGATGCGACCGCCCCAACACTCGAAACGGTCTTTTCCAGAATGTGTGGCATAGGAATTTTAAATGCCGACCACGCAAGACCAGCCACAATTGCAATAATAATTGGATTAGTCACAATTCCCTTTAAGGTTTTCATTATGACCTCATGACTTAGGCCACTCTGCCCAGGTTTAAAAAGCGAAAGTACCACAACCGCCATGATATTATAAAGCGGCACACTTCCAATGATCATCAGAGGTGCCAGTCCTGCATTTCCATAAATATTCTGGATAAATGCAATGCCCAAAAGTGCTGCACTGCTTCTGTAAGACACCTGAATAAATTCTCCCTGAATACTCTTATCCTTCCATAGACAGGAGATAACTGTTGCAATCGTAATACTCAATACCGTAACAGCAAAACAAAATAGTACAAACCTCAAATTCCAGACTTCATCAAACGCCACCGTCGCCAAATCTTCAAATACCAATACCGGTAATGGAACCATAAACACAAATTTATTCATCTTTGAAGCAAAAACTTCGTCTATCCACCCTATTCTGCGAAAAAAATATCCCAGCACCATCATAAGAAAAACCGGTACTGTTGCGTTCAAACTAAAAATCAGATTCTCCATAATTTTCCCTCACATTTACTCCGCTTGCTTTTTTTCATCCAAATATTCCTGATATAAATCCAGAGTCATCTGTGACTCTTCTATTGTCCGCCCCTTGAATTTAGGCAGATTCTCATTCTCATACCATTTTTCTTCCAGACAACTTCTCATCCATCCCACCAGATTTCCGATAAACTTCTGCTCCTTCGCCATCTCAAACGCCTTTTTAATTGCATCAACATCATATTCTGACGCTATAATTATGGTCTTAATGTCCTGAATCGTAACCGGCTCATTTCCAAAAATATCAGCCACTTCCAGAATCATCCCCTCCTGAATCTCAGGCCTTTTTGCTTCCAGAACATCTGAAATAATCTCCGGCATCTCTTCACCGCGGATGCGCCAGAGATCTGAATGATGTGTACAATTAGGGTTCTTACGCACTTTGAAAATTACTCCGGTCACCTTTCCACCCTTTCCGACTTTTACAGGTTCATAGTCAAAGCAAATCTCTGAATACTCCGATTCTTCCAGTTCTTTTTTCGCCACTTCCAGAACCTTTCTCCTGAAATTGCGCCAGTCCTCAAAGGACGCATCCTTTATTTCCTCCAATGCTTCCTCAAATCGTCCCTGCTCAACAAGTCTCTTCACAGTCTTGGATGCATTCACATCCACCACATTCAGCGTGAACTTCAGTTCAGACAGTGAATACGCTTTCTTGGGCGGCTTCGGTACAATCAATTCCTCCGTCTGCTCTTTCTCGAAACGGTAATACTGCGTCCTGAGAATCTCATAAATTCTTGTTGTGAATAATGATTTGAACGAACACAGAACATCCAGACTCATTCTTGTATAGTCCTTCTTCAGGTTGTAAATATGCGGCTTCATCTCCTTCGTAAATCGCGTCGTGAACACTCCATCCCTGTATTCACATTTATTTACAACATTGAACATGATAAAGTTCTCATTCCCCTCATCTTCAATGCTTACCACATGTCCCAATGTCTCCTTCGAAGCCTCTTTCAGCCGTGTGTAAATAGAATTCCCGCTGATATGCAGATAATTCTTTATATCTTTTGTAGATACACTGGCAATGAGCTCCCCGTCCACAATCGATGCTTTGGCTATTGCAATATTCAAAAGCTTCCGTTCAAACAATGAAGTACTGGACTTACTCTCGATTAATACATTCGACCGCGAGACCATATCCCGCTGCCCATTCTGCTTCCCTTTATCTTTCTTCTCCACTTCTCCCATACTTTCCTCTTTTCGTGTATCTTTTAGGTAATATAATCTCTTCATCTATTGTAAACGTGTACCTTTTAGGTTACTAAGCTTTATTTTGTGTACTTTTTAGGGGCTTGGCCCATTTCGTGTACTAAAAAGGTTAACAAAAACAAAAAAATAAAGTTTTTGTGTACCAAAAAGGTAAACAGATATAAATTATTTGTGTACCAAACAGGTACACTTTGTACGGTGATTATACTCAATATTCTTCACTTTGTAAATAGCAAAATCGAACTTTTGTTCTTTGTGTACTTTTTTGGTTATTACGTTCCCCAAAAGGTACACAACTTTAACCTAAAACCTACACAAGTTACACCTTTTTTGTACACAACTTTACCCCAAAAAATACACAAGTTACACCCTTTTTGTACACAATAAAGTCCGGAAAATGGCGCAACCACGGGCTTTTCCGGACTTCCTAATATAATACAAATATAATTTAAATATTGTTGTTGTTATATATATTATAATATAAATATATATGGCCATTTTTACTCCCTGCACCCACCCAAAAAGTACACCATTTTATCTTCGATTCATGAACACAGATTTTTTCACAAAGTAAAAAGCGCCACCCCCAGCTCTCCACAGCCAAAAGCAACGCTTTCCATCAGTGCACCTTCAGGGACTCGAACCCTGGACAAATAGATTAAGAGTCTACTGCTCTACCAACTGAGCTAAAGGTGCGTCTTTTTCACGACACAAATTATTATATATCTTTATTTATAAAAAAGCAAGTCTTTTTTTATATTTTTTATATTTTATCGAAAATCCTTTGCATTTTTATACGAATAGTGTAAAATGAATGAAGTTATCATTTAGGGGAGAGAAACACAATGAGATTACGTAATATACCAGGAGCCCATGACTATCTTAGCTCACATCCACTTGTAATCAAGAACGAAACTCGTTACCGCGGTACATGGGCAGAGACATTTGAACATCCAGAACATCCAATTCATATTGAAATCGGCATGGGAAAAGGCAAGTTCCTTTTAACTTTGGCAAAAGAAAATCCCAACATCAACTATATTGGAATCGAGCGCTACTCCAGCGTTCTGCTGCGCGCATTGGAACAGTTTGATAATAACGAAGAATACCAGAATCTTACGAATGTTCGCTTTATCTGCATGGATGCCCGGAATCTTCCGGAAGTATTTGCGGTCGGAGAAGTCGGTAAGATTTATCTGAATTTTTCTGATCCATGGCCAAAAGCGAGACACGCCAAGCGCAGGCTTACCTCCCATCAGTACTTCGAGCGTTATGAAAAGATTCTTTCATTCGATGGTGTTGTTGAATTTAAGACTGATAACAGAGACCTCTTCGAATTTTCGCTGGAGGAAGTGGAAATTGCCGGCTGGGTATTAATCGCCAAGACATACGACCTCCATAATGACCCGATGTTAAATCGCGGAAATATCATGACCGAGTATGAGGAGAAATTTTCAAGTATGGGAAATCCGATTCATAAATTAATTGCAATGAGACAGTAAACAAAAAGGTATCCAAATCAATGGATACCTTTTTCTCTATGATGCATATAATAAAATAAAAAGTGTGATCATTATGAAATCCAACCGGAGAATGAACAATTCTTTTCGTTGCTTTTTATACAATAAGCCTAAGTTAAATCGCCGTATTGTCAGAATTCGCAACTCTCTTCTTGAAGTCTGCGAATTTTTAAATCCCAAATGCAAACCAGATTAAATCCAAACATTTCGTGTACCTAAAGGGTAAAAATGATTCTTCATTTTTACCTTTTTTGTTAAAATTCAAAGACGACCGCACTATATGCCGGAAGATCAAATGAAAAAGAAAATCTACGTCCATCGCAGTTCCGTATTTCTGCAGGGAATACTCTTTTTTCCGTCATTCCCTCCCCACCGTATTTCACATCATCACTGTTCAATATCAGCTTATACGTAGCAGCTTCCGGCACTCCTATCCGGTAATTTTTCCATGCATTTGATGAAAAATTACACACGAACAATAATTTCTTTTCCTTGTTTTCTGAATATCGCGCAAAGCTATACACACTCCGGTCGTGGTCATCTGCATTTATCCACTCGAAACCTTCTCTGCTAAAGTCTAACTCGTAAAGTGCTTGATTTTTCTTATATAGATCCAGCAAATCTTTCCAGTAATTCCATACCCCTTTATGTCTCCTGTCTTCCAATAGATACCATTCCAGCTCACTATTTTCATCCCATTCACTATACTGAGCAAACTCCTGTCCCATAAAAAGAAGTTTTTTCCCTGGATGCCCTATCATGAATGCATACGCAGTTCTTAATTCTGCATATTTTTCATCCATGAATCCATACATTTTATTCAACATTGACTGCTTTAGATGTACGACTTCATCGTGCGAAATTACCAGCATATAATTTTCGTCATACATGTAGCTGCTTGCAAATGTCATGTCATAATGATTTTTCTTTCTGGATTCTTGATCCATTTTCATGTATTCTGTAAAATCATGCATCCATCCCATATTCCATTTCAGGTCAAATCCCAGCCCACCATTCTCCACGAGTTCCGTTACTTTTGGAAAAACAGAGGATTCCTCCGCAATCATCACAACTCCAGGATTTCGAATTTTCATAACAGAATTGAGATTCTTAAGCAATTCAATTGCTTCTAAATTATAATTTTCGCCTTCTTTTTTCAAAACACATTCGTTATATTCTTTTCCATAATCCAGATACAGCATGGAAGCGACCGCATCAACACGAATCCCGTCAACATGGTACTGCTCCACCCAGAACAGCGCATTTGCTATAAGGAAATTTTTCACTTCTTCTTTCCCATAATCAAAGACTTTCGTCCCCCATTCCGCGTGTTCTCCGCGTGTCTTATCTGCATATTCAAAAACCGGGGTTCCATCAAATTCTGCCAGTCCGTTTGCATCCTTTGCAAAATGTGCCGGCACCCAATCCAGAATCACACCAATATTTTTCTGATGAAGATAATCAATCATATAAGCAAAATCTTCCGGACTTCCATATCTCGAAGTAGGTGCATAATATCCCGTCACCTGATACCCCCAGGAACCGTCATACGGGTGTTCTGCAATCCCCATCAGCTCTACATGCGTATATCCCATATCGATAACATAATCAGCTATTCCATGCGCAAATTCGCGATAATTATAGAATTTACCACTGCCTTGGCATTTCTTCCATGACCCTATATGGACTTCGTATATCAGCATCTGAGACGCCCTATAATCCCATTTACGGCGTTTTTCTAACCATCCCCTATCATTCCACCTCAGGCCAAAAATATTGGCAATTTTAGAAGATGTCCCTGGTCTCAGTTCCGTCGCATTTGCAAACGGGTCTGCCTTTAACAAACGTTCTCCGGCTTCTGTTGTAATGCAATATTTATACAACATTCCTTCTCTTGCTTCTGGAAGAAAAATTTTAAATACTCCATTCTCTTCCTTAATCATCGGACTTGCATTTTCGTTCCATGCATTGAATTCCCCGACTACCGAAACTGCCTTTGCATTTGGGGCCCATACCGCGAATTCTGTTCCTTCCACTCCATCTGGCATCACAGAATGTGCACCCAATTCCTTATATATTTCATAATAGATTCCCATTCTATCACCTTTTCTTATTGTGAAAAAGAGTTTTGAAAACACTGTTTCAAAACTCTTTATTACACTAAATCTTAAAATCTTCTTCTTTCAAAATAACACGATTTGCTTCGTCTTTATTTTTTCCAAAAACTCTCTTCATCAAATGTTTCATATTTGCTTTCTGAGAATGCTCGATTGCTTCATCCATAATTTCTTTTACTTCTGCAACCGTCACTGCATGGTCTTCTCTCTGCATCATATCAATTCGGCTATAGAGCGCGAGAATGCCCATTTCATCAATTCTGTATCCATTTTCTTTCGCATATGTCTGACCGAATGTAACCAGCTCATCATTGATAAATACAGGAAGCTCTAATTTAGAAGTAAATTTACTCTTAAATTCTGGATTTGCTGCAAGTAATTTATCCATTGGCTTCTTCTGATCTTCTAAGAGGAATAGGAGTTCTCCTGTCTGACCTTCCATAAGTGCATTCAATTCACGTACTGTCTTTGGATTCATCTTAGACGCTTTTTCAATAACTAATGCGCCACCTCTCATTTTATCGACCACTTCTGACAGATCTTTCTTATTCAGAGACTCTCCTGTCACAATTGCAACTTTCCCTTGCTTCAAGTTTCTCTGTTTCTGAATTGCTTTTACAATGTCAACAGCAAGCACAGTCTTTCCAGTACCTTTACGCCCAATTACTAAAATATTTCCGACAGCAGATGTTCCATAACGATTCTTACACCTTCTGTCATTATCCAAAATTTCTACAAGCTGTTCGCTCACTCCACGAATAGGTACGAAATATGAGAATAATTTCTTCTGTTCTTCTGTCAAGCCTGCTTTTAATCCGATTTCACTTGTAGCACTTAAATCGTAACGACCCTGAACAATAAAACCTGTATCCAACTTCTTCAGACGTTCTTCAATTTCCGATTTCGAAGGTTCTTCAATTTCAAGGACTTCTTTCTCCTCTACCTCGTCTTCATACTCTTCTTCGTCCTCGTACTCTTCCTCGTCTTCGTACTCCTCTTCGTCTTCGTACTCTACCTCGTCTTCGTACTCCTCTTCGTCCTCGTACTCTTCTTCGTCTTCGTACTCTACCTCGTCTTCATACTCTTCTTCGTCCTCGTACTCTTCCTCGTCTTCGTACTCCTCTTCGTCTTCGTACTCTTCCTCGTCTTCGTACTCTTCCTCGTCCTCGTACTCCTCTTCGTCTTCGTACTCTTCCTCGTCTTCGTACTCTTCCTCGTCCTCGTACTCCTCTTCGTCTTCGTACTCTTCTTCGTCTTGGTACTCCTCTTCGTCCTCGTACTCTTCCTCGTCTTCGTACTCTTCTTCGTCCTCGTACTCCTCTTCGTCTTCGTACTCTTCCTCGTCTTCGTACTCCTCTTCGTCTTCGTACTCTTCTTCGTCTTCGTACTCCTCTTCGTCTTCGTACTCTTCCTCGTCTTCGTACTCTTCTTCGTCCTCGTACTCTTCCTCGTCCTCGTACTCTTCTTCGTCTTCGTACTCTTCCTCGTCTTCGTACTCTTCTTCGTCCTCGTACTCTTCTTCGTCCTCGTACTCTACCTCGTCTTCGTACTCTTCTTCGTCCTCGTACTCTTCCTCGTCCTCGTACTCTACCTCGTCTTCGTACTCTTCTTCGTCTTCGTCGTCTAAGAATAAACCATTGATTGTATCTGCTTTATTTTCTACTTCTTCCTCTTCAATTGCATCAATAAATTCATCTTCATCGAATTGATTATCCTCGGTTTCTTCCGGAACACCATTTTCCAATTCTTCCATCAACTTACGGATATCATCTGCAAGAACAGACTGTGTATCTGTAATTTTTTCTTTTTTCTTTTCTTCCGCTCTCTTACGATCAATCTCTGCCTGGTTCTGTTCAATAATCTTCGCATTCTCGCGCTGAGTTACTTCCCAGTTTGCAAGAATTTCTTCAATTTTCATCTGACCTGTCACTTCAACATTTTCTTTCTGGACACTGTTCATTCGATTGATTTCATCAATGTCCATACCATTTGCAACAGCTACACCTGTTTTCAAAATCTCTGCAAGGCTGTCACCTGAAATTGTTGTAACGATTTCAGAAGTATTTTCAATTTTTGTTCTTGGAGCTGATACACCTGGTCTTTCGTCCGGAATACTGTCCAAATCCAGCGAATCGTACTTTTTCAGTGGTTCTGGAAGCTCTGGCAGATCAATTGTTCCTGTCACATGAACATTTTCTCTGATTTTTTGTGCAACCTCTGGGGCAGGCTCTGCTAATTCTTTTGTCTTTTTGAATAAAGATTTCTTCTTAAACTGATCAACATCACCCGAACGTCTACGATTATTGTATTTTTCCTGCTGAAGCGGTGTAAGTGGTTTGAATCTCATTTTTAATTCCATTGCAGCGTAAACATACTTACCTTCACTGAACCATAAAATTAAATCGTCACATTCCTCTAGACATTCTGCTTTCATTCCTGCTTCATAATACAATTTTGCAAGTTCATACGCCCATTTTTCTACATATTCAGCACGTTTAAAATCTTCAAGTGCCTCTATCTGCTGTGACAGCGGTGCCTTCTGAGCTCGCAGAATTTTATAATGGAGAATATACTGGTTAGGATCCTTTGGAGCTAATCTCACAAATTCTTCATAACAGTTCATTGCTTCATCATACATCCCCATCTTAAGGGATAACACACCAATCTGGTACACAAGTTTTTTACTTGAAGGAGCTTTATCATATGCAATAAATAAGACATCAAGAGCTTTCCTTGGCTCATTCATTTTTTCGTATATTTCACTTACAGTAGTAAGCATAGGAATGTTTTTCACCTTGCGCCAGTCAATAGTGTCTGCTATTTCCATAGCTTTATCGTATGATTTTGATTCCACATACTCTAGCATTTGTTCTGTTTTTACACGATATTCATATTTATCCAAAATTTCTCACCTCATATAATTTATTTTTCTTTTCGGTAAGTGCATACATTTTTACTAAATAAGTGTAACATACCCTCTAATCAATGTCAAAAAATACCGCGGATTTTTTTCAATTTTATTAACTAAATGTTACAAAATCCTACACTTTAAAACAATGGATGCATTATATATCTACAATAAAAATCAGTCATTATATATTATAATGACTGATTTTTTATTCTTCATATTCAATTATATTATATTCTATCGGAAGGATTATCAATTCTCATTCCTGTAAGCTTCTATATAATTTTTTTAATTATAATATTTCTGTCAGTTGTATTATAATTATTTTCTATTTATTATATAAATGTAATTTAAAGTCCGGATTTCTGTCTGCTATATATCCTATACCTTCTTTACGATATTTGATACTTGCCTTTCGATGTATTATTATATTTCATGCATCCATTTTTGTCGACTAATCACATTTTCCGTAATCACATCTTATGACACTTTAAATTACTGTGGTATTCTTCAATATGTTTGCAAATTATGAATCTTTATTTTTTTCTTTTCGGCTTTTTACTTTTCCGATATCTTTTATCATTAATCTTATCTTGCCGATTTATGATCTATGGTAAAGGCTCATCTTACAGGAATCTTCATTTGCCATACCACTAACATATTGAGTTTTAAATTCGAAATTATCCAATGGTCAGAGCCCTCTCTTTCTTCTTATTTTCCAAAACCTAAACTTTATTTCTCTTTCCATCTTTCTATACAAATCTAATAGTTTTATTTTTAAAAAGTTTTTTAATATCTATGAATTATCAATTATAAATTTTCTTAATATACTTCATCTACAAAACGCTTATACACAAAATATATTTTTTATTTAAAACTTTCTAATCTTCAAATATTAAATTGTTTTTATTTACTATTTCCCGATTGATTCTATTCTGTATAGAATTTTATGGAGTTAAAATATTTTTTGAAATTTCCTTTCTCGTTAGAAACTTCTTCTCTTTTGGATTGATTAAACTATAACACTCTATTCCAAATTTGTCAATGCAATTCTATTATTTTATTTAAATTTTTTAAATATTATTTCTTTTTATTGCTTATTTTCCGATAACTTTGTTTCATTTTTGACAATCTCTTGTACTCGATATATCAGTTTCGAATACTATTTTCCTTGTCTCTAGATAATTCTCTTCCCAAGGACAAGGAAAATGGAGATTTCTTGGAATTCCATCAATATTTGTCCTTGAGAAGAATTGTACTTGCTTTCACAGACAAAATAATCGAAACAGCACAAGAATTTACAGAAAATTATCCCTGGGAAAACTTTTCCTAATAATCCAAGGACAAACAACTATAATCCCTTGTAAAACCAAGTACAAATTGTCCGTGAAAGACAATTGATAACCTTCTAAGGACAATTTCTCCACCAGGCAAATATTAACCCTCTTAGAAACCTGCCACCACATTCATTTCCCCCTTTCAGAGCCTGACAAAAAGAAGAAGTACCAGGCTTCCCCAATACTTCTACTAAACTTCTATCCTCTATAATAATTGATCAAACATCCTTTGAGGATAATTTCTCTTTCTACATCTGTCAGATCTCCAAGCTTAAATTCAATTTCTTTAAGGTCCTTTCCTACCACATATGCTTTAATCACACCAGCTTTTTCTTCCACAGCTTTTCTGATTTCCGGAACGAAGATGTAATCTCCATTCTTAAAGGAAAGTGCTGTGTGGTCTTCTTCCGTGATGAATGGAAGCATGCCCCAGTTGATCAGATTTGAACGATAACGCTTGGTTGCATATTCGTTCGCAATATTCGCCCATCCGCCTAATACTTTCTGGCAGGATGCTGCCTGTTCACGTGCAGAGCCATCTCCTGGTTTTACGGCAAAGATCGTACTTCCCACACCGATATTTCCACGACCGGCTTCCGGGAATTCTTTCTGTACGATCTCCATGACTTCTTTCAACTCATCGAGCACATCCAGAGGACATGTTCCTGCTTCGATTGCTTTCTGTGCTTTCTGAACTTCTTTTGCACGTCCTACATATGCAGGATCTTTTCTTGAAAGTGTAAATTCTGCAAGTCCCAGTGGATTCGAACGGTAAGATGAAGTCTCTCCCGATGGAATCAGCTCATCTGTCGTAGTTACAGGGTCATGGATTTCCGAAACTACTTTCAGAACAAGATTTTCCGGAAGCGCACTCATTGCCGGCCAGTCCTTGATATTTGGACCGAACTTGATTTCAACATTCGGATCTGCAACGCCGTGACTGTCAAAGACACGATTTGCATAAATATTGCTGTCAAAATGATATTTCGGATTCGTGTATTCTACATCCATATCGGTTGCAGGTGTTAAATAACCTTTGTTTGCTGCCGTTGCTGCAATAGAACGTGCATCCATAAGCGCAACCGAAGCAATCTGTCCGCTCTGAAGCTTACTTCCTTCACGATTCGGGAAGTTTCTTGTAGAGTGACGGATAGAAAATGCGTTATTGGCAGGAGTATCTCCGGCTCCGAAGCATGGTCCACAGAATGCTGTTTTTACGATGGTTCCTGCTGCCATAAGATTTGCGACTGCACCATTTTTCACAAGTTCCATATAAACTGGTGTACTTGCAGGGTAAACGCTGAAGGTAAATTCATCAGAACCAATATATTTTCCACGAATAATATCAGCTGCTGCGCAGATATTTTCAAAACCACCGCCTGCGCAGCCCGCGATAATCCCCTGATCAACATAAAGTTTCCCATTACGGACTTTGCTCTGGAGGGAATAATCTACTGCTCCATCAAGACTTACCAGCGCTCTTTGTTCCACATCGTGAAGCACATCTGCAAGATTTGCATTTACCTCATCAATTGTATAAACGTTGGATGGATGAAATGGCATAGCAATCATAGGTTTGATCTCGCTTAAGTTTACATAGACCATACCATCATAGTAAGCAACTTCGCCTGGATTTAATTCTTTGTATTCATCTACACGTCCGTGAATATCGTAAAATTCTTTAATCTTTTCATCTGTTTTCCAGATGGATGAAAGACAGGTCGTCTCTGTCGTCATTACATCAACACCGATTCGGAAATCTGCACTTAATTTTCCAACACCAGGTCCCACAAATTCCATGACTTTATTATTTACATAGCCATTTTTGAAAGTTGCACCGATAAGGGCAAGTGCAACGTCCTGTGGACCTACCCCCTTCATTGGTTCCCCGTCTAAATAAATTGCGATAACACCTGGTTTCTTTATATCATAGGTCTTGTTCAGAAGCTGTTTTACAAGCTCCGGACCACCTTCCCCCATTGCCATGGTTCCAAGTGCACCATAACGGGTATGACTGTCCGAACCAAGAATCATTTTTCCACCGCCTGCAAGCATTTCTCTTGCAAACTGATGAATGACTGCCTGATGAGGCGGTACATAGACTCCGCCATATTTTTTCGCACAGGAAAGTCCAAACATGTGGTCATCTTCATTGATCGTTCCGCCAACTGCACATAAACTGTTGTGGCAGTTCGTAAGCACATAAGGAATCGGAAACTTTTCCAGTCCTGATGCGCGCGCTGTCTGAATGATACCAACGAATGTGATATCATGGGATGTCAGTTTATCAAATTTTATCTGTAACTGTTCCATGTTTCCTGAAACATTATGATCCTTTAAAATATTATAAGCAATCGTCTGCTCTGCTGCTTTTTCCTTTGTTGTCGTGGTTCCTGTCTTACTCTTCACAGCTGCAAGCGCTTCTGCGTTATCTTCGATGACTTCTGTACCATGAAGCAAATAAACCCCGCCATCATACAATTTCACCATTTCAAACACCTCATTTCCTATTTTTTCTGTTTTTCATATTTTGTAACAGTTCAGCCATACAGCTCGAATCCGCTGCGCTGCAGCTACTTCTCGCTTCGGCAGAACGCCATATGCTTCAAAAGAAAGAAAACACTTTTGCGAGCAAGCTCTCAGTTGTTTTCTTTCTTTTTGAAGCGCATAGCTGAACTGTTACCATATTTTCTCTGATCCGCCACCATAAGTGCGATTTTAAATGTCAGTGCATCTTCGAAAATGCGTACATCCAGACCAGTGTATTTCTGTATTTTTTCAAGTCTGTGCACCAGTGTATTTCTGTGAATAAATAACTGTCTTGCCGTCTCGGAAACATTCAGATTATTTTCAAAAAAATTAGCTACTGTTAAAAGTGTCTCTTCATCAAAAATTGTTTCGTCTTTCTCTCCGAAAACTTCTTCCAGAAACATTTCACAAAGTGACTCTGGCAACTGATGGATCAACCGCCCGATTCCTAGCTCTTTATATGCCAGAAGAGATCTTTCTTCATAAAAAATCCGGCCTACCTCCAGCGCGATTCCTGCCTCTTTGTAAGACTCCGGAACCTCATTAAGTTTATCTATAATCGTTCCATATGCAACACGGACATTGATCATAGCCTCCGTGTTCAGCGTATTGATCAGCAGACCAGCAATCTCATTTACCTCTTCGTAGCTTTCATATGATTCCAATGCTTTTACCAGAATTACATGCCCATTATCTACTGCCGTTACATAGTCACCAGTCCCAGATGTGTAAATTCCTTTCACAAGTTCCAGAACAATCTCGTCCTCTTCTGACTTCGGTTCAATGACAAATACCACTCTCTTTTGTTCCACCGGAATCATCAGACGTTTTGCCTGATTATAAATGTCTACTACAAGAAGGTTGTCCAAAATAAGATTCTGCATAAAACGGTTCTTATCCATCTTAATTTTATTCATATCAAGCAGTGCTTCCCACTGACTGACACAAAGCCGCCCGCTGACTCTTACATCCACTTTTCCCTGATGCTCAAGTACAAAAATATAGACTGGCCTTTCTTCATCACAGACACGGAACAATGCCGCTTCTTCTGTATACAGATATTTTTCTTCGGAATATTCCTTTATAAATGAATCGACAGATTTCTTTATATACGCTTTATCATTGCCGACTGCTGCCAGCATTTCTCCTTCCATATTCCAGATGGAACAGTTACATTCCAGAATATCACCCATTTCATAGATTGTTTTCTGCAAAATCTGATTTGATAACACTTGGTTTCCTCCTCAAATGGTTTTACATTCCTATTCAACTTCAATCAATTCATATTCTCTTGAACCAAAACCAAGTTCTGCCGCTGCTTCAATTGTATGTACGCCATTTCTGCTTTCAATTCTCTCTAATAAATGATCGCGTCCCGGATCATCTGTTGCAGCATAAACAAGGTCAATACATGCCTGATCAATTGCGATTGGATCAAGTGAAATCAAGATTCCTATGTCTTTCATGCATGGGTCTTCTGCCACTGCACAACAGTCACAGTCAACAGACATATTCTTCATTACGTTAATATAAACAGCTTCCCCTTTGAAATAATCTACGACAGAAGATGCTGCATCTGCCATGGCTTCCAGGAAAGAATCATGGTCTGCTGTCCAGATTTTTTCTGGTTCTCCGGCACCGTGGATATATGCTTTCCCAAAAGAAGATGCCACACCGATTGCAAGCTGTTTGATAGCTCCACCGTAACCTCCCATTGGATGACCTTTAAAATGAGAAAGCACAAGAAGCGAATTGTATTTTTCAAGGTTCTTTCCAACATAATTCTTCTGAATCTGTTTTCCATTTGGAATCTCAAGTTCCATATCTGGTCCTTCTTCATCCATAATATCTACTTCGAAGTAATCACACCATCCGTGGTCTTTGATCGTCTTCCAGTGTTTTTCTGTTGTATTTCTTTCACCTTCATAAGCTGTGTTACATTCTACAACAGTTCCGCCCACATGATCGATCAGTGGTTTCCAAAAATCAGGACGAAGAAAGTTCTGATTTCCCTTTTCCCCTGAATGTACTTTAAGAGCTACATTTCCTGTTAATGGTTTATTGATTAACTGATATAATTCTAATACTTTTCCTGGCGTGATTGTTCTTGAAAAATATACTTTTGATTTCATAGTTCGTACTCCTTACAATTTTCTTTTTTCCATTATGACACCTTTTCTTCCTTCTGTGAATGGTGTTTATAAAGATATCTGCAAAATTTTTCTACAGATTTATTTGCTGACTCTGTTACTGCCATCCCAAGTGTTCTTGTACGGGCCGGATTCAGTTTTAAAATTCTTACATTTTCCGGGACATTCTGCAGACAAATTTCCGGCATGATCGTAACTCCCAAGCGCTGCTCTACCATCGCAAGCAAGGTGGAATCATCATCTACAGAAACTTTAATTGCCTTCTTTTTAAATTTGTCCAGAAACTGATGGAATGGATTCGATGGTGCCAGAATCAGCGGGTATTTTGAAAATTCTTCCTGCGAGATTGCCTCTTTCTCTTCCGCCACAAAACTTGCCGGCATGACCACATAATAATCTTCTTCAAACAACGGATACCATGCAGCTTCATTGTCCATTTTCACATCGGCCAAAACAACATCAACAAGTCCGTCCTGTAGCCATTGCATCAAATTGTGATCCCCGACCATGATCTCAAAATTTGCTTCGGGATATAATTCTTGATATTCATGAAGAATCATCGGAAGCCATGCCTTCGAAATACTTGCAAAACAGCCAATACGGATCGGAGCTGCCTCTCCTTCTGCAATCACCTCCGCATGCTTTCTGAGAAGTGCCAGACTTGTCTCTGCCTGTAGGATAAATGGAAATAACTCTTCGCCAGTCGATGTCAGTTTTATTCCACTATGAGTCCTCTCCAATATTTTACATCCCAGTTCACTCTCCAGACTGTTCATCATCTGGGAAACTGCAGACTGTGAAAAATTCATCTCTTCTGCTGTTTTACTAAAGCTTCCCGTACGAACTGCAGTCAAAAATGTCTTTAATTTTCTATCGTCCATAATTCCTCCAAGGATATAAGTAAAACTTATATCCCCATTATAATTTGAAACTTCATTTTATGCAATCCATATTGTAGAATGTAGACGTAATAAATAAAATCAACTTTCAAATTACATAGATCCTTGTCCAAAGAGAAGAGAATTTTAACAACCCCGAAAATTCTCTTTTCTTTTTTTCTCGAAATCTCCCCAAAGCTTTTTCTATATGCTATTCTAAAATCACATTTCAAACATTCAAATTCCAATTCTTTTTCCAAGGGATCTCGTCTTATTTCAATGTTTGATGATTTCATATATGGAGCGTTATGCTTATGATTGTGTGACTTTATTTTATCTACTAAATTCCTATAAAATATGATAGAATAAAGGAGAATAACCAATGACGAAAAAACAAAATATGATACCATTAAAAGATTTAAACCTTGCGAACCGTTTCTTATTTGATGAAGTAATGGAAGACCCAGAGACTCACAGAGATGTACTGAGCATTATCTTAGGCAAAGAAATTTCGATACTAAAAGTCAATCAAACAGAAAAAGAAGGGCGCTTATCCCCAACTATTCGTTCCATCCGGATGGATGTGTTTTCCATGGACGAAGAAGAAACTATCTATAATACAGAAATGCAAGAAAAGAGAAAAATGGACTTGGCGAAACGTAGCCGTTATTATCAATCTTTAACTGACACTGGACTTTTAGAACCTGGGATTCCCAATTATAATCTTCTCAATGATTCTTTTATCATTATGATCATGCCTTTTGATTTGTTTGGATACAGGAAATATGTGTATACTTAGGCCGTCAAGTAATTAATTGGCGGCCTGATTTTTATATTAGTCTATGTACGCAAGTGGACAAGCACTGATACATTTTCCACAGGTATCCGCATCCACAAGTGTTGTCTCTTTTCGCAAAAGATCTTGATTTTTATTCAGCTCATCCTGGCATGCAAACTTATCCAGCCCATCTGATTTTAAAGCTCCAATCGGGCAAGCTTTAAAGCAAAGCCCGCAGCTTCCATTTTTCTTGTACATACATTTTTCTTCTATCGGGGCAGGATTTGGTTCCAGTTCTGCGGAAGTAATCACAGTACAGAATCTTCCACCGCTTCCCTTTTCGGTGATGGCAAGTCGGTTAGCTCCAAGTGTTGCAAGTCCGGCAATCACTGCTGCGCTCCGATGAGACCATGTTGCCTTCAGATCTTTAGGGTCATATGTATGAGTAGACTTGATTGTCATTACAAGGTATCCTTCCGACTCCAGATAGGATTTAATCGCTTCATTTATAACATCAAAATACGCATTTATTTCCTGATAGGCTTCTGACCACAACGCCGAACCATCCTTCATCTTTTTCGGATTCATCACGACTTCCTTCGTAAATGGCACGAAATAGCTGATGACGCTTTTAGCTTCTGGAAGCAATTCCTTTGGAGTCAGATGCCAGTCCCCAATCAATTGTTTCAGTTCCAGAAAACGCTCGTCATCGACGGAAGAAAATGCCACAAGCGGTGCCCTGAACAGATCCGGCCGTCCCAGTTCTTCCACTTTATTTTCAACAAGTTTTTTGATTTTTGATTCCAGATTCATTTTACATCCACTCCTTTTTTATTCTCCAAAGTCCCGCCTGCACACTATGCACATTAGAATAATCTCCAGTTTTTATCTGCTCATGATGACGGAACAATCGCTCCCAGCTTTTCATGATTTTTTGTTTCCACTCCGGATAAAATGTTGTCAACATCACATCATTCCAATTCAGACCACGAAGCGCCATATCTTCAAAAAATGCTTTTTCCTCTTCTGGTGTTTCACCAATATAACTAAGACGCATAATTTTATTCCAATCCATCACATCAAAAAAGACTGCCTCTTCTTTTGGGACTATCAGATTCAAAATATGATCCGACTGGTCTACACTGTACAGATCTGCAAACGCCCAATACGGATATTCAGCATCTTTCGGTTTCTCCACATATTTCGGCATCTGACTCACAAACCAGGAATAAGCTGTAAGAAAAATCGGTGCACTCTCCTGATACTTGCGGCGGACATATTCCGCCTTTGAATAGCACACCCCATCACGCTGAATCGCTTCCAACACAACATCCGTCTGTGAAGAATATAATTTTATTGTATGACTTTCGTTACCCATTCTTTTCTGATCTCCCAAATCGTTCCATATTTCAAATCATTTCCAAGTTTCACATTCTCATCGAACAGTCTGTCCCAGCTGCTTATGATTTCTTTTTTGATTGCTGGATAAAACTGCGTCATGAACGCTTTCACATCATCAATTCCATATGCTTCAAGAAGCTCCCGGTGCCTTTCCTTGTCTGCTTCATTTATAGGAATATAAGAATAATTTAAAATTGCTCCCCATTTTGCAATATTAATTGGAGTAATCATTTCTTGCGCAATTGTGAGTTCAAAGACCACTCCATTATCCCCGGAAAGCATCGTCGCATCTTCATCAAAAGAAACCCAGACTGGATAAGTGACGTCTGCTGGTTTATTTACTGCATCCGGACCGTTCTTTACCAGCCAGTCATATACCTCTAATACAAGGTTGGCATGCTCCTGAAGATCCATGTAAATATAATCACGCTTTGCAATATACCGGCCATCATTCATGACTTTATCTAGTACACTTTTATGTTGTCTTGTCCATACTTTAATTTGAGGCATATTTTTTCTCCTTCTTTTTGTAGTTCATAAGAGCAATAGAGCTTAACACCAGTCCAATTCCCAGAATATTAACGATTCCTAATGTCTCACCTAAAAGTAACACCCCACATGAAACAGAAACTAGTGTTTCTACAGACGAAATGACAGGCACTTTACTCGTTTCTTTAATTTTTTGAACACCCATGTAATACAAAAGATACGCAACCGCTGTTGGAATCAGCCCGTATAGAAATCCTACTCCAAGCATCTTCGGTGTTACAGATGGGAATAATTTCCATATTCTCGTAAAGATTCCGATAAAAATGGATGCAAAGAGTGACTGCCAGCGCACATCCTATAATATTGATGACCATCGCCATTTTCTTATTTGTTGTAATTTTTTCAGAAAACAGAAAAAACGAAATAATTGCAGTAAATGCTGGCGAAACATTCAATAAAATCGCACTGAGGCAGGCAAATGTTGTCCGGATAAAACCTGTAAATAACCAAGCTTTTCTCCATTTAATCTTTTACTATTTCGCTTATCCATTCTATCAATTCTTCAAATGTTCCTTTCTTCCCGTTCCACGAAAATCCTTCTCTCAGAATTTCAGAATCAGTTACCATATAACAATCCATTCCAACTGCCGACGCTGTGTACATGTCTTCCAGTTCATCATTTCCAATCATCAGACATTTTGTTGGATCAACTTCCATTCTTTTACAGATTTCTTCAAAATATCTTGGATTAGGCTTACAGAAATACTGGTCTTCATAAGCTGTGATAAAATCAAAATCTTTCTCTCCAAGTCCTACCCAGCTAAGTCTGGCAAGTTGTGCCACCAACGGGAAAATCGGATTGGTCGCAAGGATTACTTTCGGCGCAAGATGATGTGCCAGTTCCACTGCCTTTCTTGCAAGCGGATTTTCCCCCATATATGCTTTCACTCTATGAAATTCGTTTGAGTAAAAATTTGTGATGATTCTCTCCAATTCTTCTCTTCCCTGCCTGATTGTTATCACCTTATCAAAAGAATCCCAGAATACTTCTTCATTCGTCTTTCTTCCATCATTTTTGACCATTGCTTTCACACCGCCCCAGAGAGCTGTGTTCAGTGCTTCTGCCTCAACTCCATAAGGTGCTAACACCCTGGCAAGTTCTCCAAAATAATGTTTCACAAAAATGTGCTGATCCATCGGTACCAGTGTTCCGTCCATATCAAATAAAACTGCTTCGTATTTCAACTAAAAATTCCTCCATTCTTGTTTTTCTCACTATTTTCATGTATGATATTTTACAAAATCACAGTTATAGGAGTCAATAGAATGTTTTTTATCATGGGTGGTGGAACCGACACCAGACAATTAAATTTTGATCAGACAGTCATTTGTAAATGCTGCCAGAAATATGGACATATTCAAGTCTTTGTGACCTATTCTTATTTCTCATTTTTCTTTATTCCACTTTTCAAATGGAATAAGCATTATTTTGCAAAAATGAGCTGCTGCAATTCGACCAGCGAACTTTCAAAAGAAGTGGGGCGTGAAATAGAAAAAGGAAACCTTACCTCTCTCGGTGAAGATTTCCTCTATTTTCATCAGGCTCATAATCCATGGAAATGCTGCTCCAACTGTGGGTACTGCACTTCTGAGAACTTTGACTTCTGCCCAAAATGCGGCAGACCTTTCTAATATTTAATTGCCAAATACATGGTTAAAATAATTCGTTTCCAGAACACTATTACAATAGTTGATCTTGTTTCTTACGATGGATGAAATTGTTTCCACATAATTTTCAGGAATTTCCACACTTTCATCCACTGGAACGAATGTAGCACTGGATGCATAATAAGTTCCCAGATCTGTCTTCCAGTCATAAGATGTGTTATATACTAATGGCATTGCATCTGAAAATACATCGCGTCCCGGAAGAAGTCTCGAATCAAATTCTACTCCAAACAGATTTGAAAGTGTTGGAAGAATATCCAGACTGAAGGTCGGAGTATCCACGATAACAGGTTCTTTTTCTTCCAGGCATCCAGACCAGATAATCAGCCTGTTGTGATCTCTTTGGAAATAATCTGTCACATTGTATCCATATAATTCTGAAAGATACGGCATATTTCCCAAAGAACCATTTTCGTCAATTCCGTATGGGAAATGATCCGATGAAATTACAATAACTGTATCGTCTGCAATTCCTGCCTCCTCCAGTGCTGTTACCATATAAGTAAGTGCATTTTCCAATTCCAGATTTGCTGCCAGATACCCTTTTACCTGATCTGAATATGGCAGATTCTCTACACTGCTCCAGTTCTTTTTTGTCATAGCATTTCCGTTATAAGAATAACCACTGTGCCCACTGACGCTCATGTAATATACATTAAATGGCTGGGCATCGATGTAAAGCGGCAACGTTCCTTCGACCATCTCCAGGTCACTCTGTGGCCACTGCTCAGTCACGTACGTTTCCATCCCATTTCCATATCCCATAAATCCATTCGAATACCCCAGATTATTATGAGTCACATTTCGGTCATAATAAGTAAAACTGTTGTTGTGGAAGGCCCAGCCCGAATATCCCAACCGATTCAGCTGATTTCCCATCACTAGATAGTTATTATCATCCACAGTCATTTTAAAAGACGAGCCACCATACATCGGAAGCATACCAAACACATTCTGATATTCTCCACCAGTTGTTCCCGCACTTGCCGGCTGATAATAATCTGTAAAATGGATTCCCTTCGTCTCCAGACGATAGAGTGTCGGTGTCAGCTGCGGGTCAATGACTTCTGCCGTAAATGCTTCTGCCGTAATAAAGATCAAATTCTTTCCTTCAAAAAGACCTGTGTATTCGTTCTGCTTTGATGGCGTCAGGCTCGCAACATAGTTGTCAAGGCTCTGCAAAGTTCCCGATGAATTCGCTGCCAGCGCTGCAAAATCAATCTCCATCACATTATCATCATAGACAATTTCCTCTGGTTCCAGTTCTTCTTTTTCTTCTGCTGTCATCTCATCAGAAGAAACCGCCTCAAATTCATCATCAAGCCCCAGAATATTTTTCTGAATTTCCTTCCGGATTCCTGTCAACAATCCGAAATTACTGACTGCCTCCTGGAAATTGTACTGTTTTCCATAAATCCTGCGACATGCCGGATCGAGTCCAATTCCGATGATACTTACAAGAAAGATAACTATTACACTCAGCATAAGAATTATCCGGTAATGCTTCCTTGTGTATTTTACCGGATCATAACGTTGTAACCAGATAGCATAAAGAAATGTTGGAAGCAAAAACAGAACAATCGCCAGCATGCCTTGCGCACTTGTTATCATCTCTACTATCTGACTTTTGAATCCGCTCACCGCATCTCCAGCTCCCGCAGTTATCGTGTGAAGATCATAAAAA
The DNA here is from genome assembly GCA_029227655.1 of bacterium. Classification (GTDB taxonomy): domain Bacteria; phylum Bacillota; class Clostridia; order Lachnospirales; family Lachnospiraceae; genus Allocoprococcus. The sequence continues at coordinate 28,457 of JAQYAI010000182.1, forward strand.
ATCTTGAACTGTTTATAAACAAAATACTCTACTAAAAATGGAATACTCACTCCAAAAATCAGAATAGTTTTCACAAATTTGTGTGGTGTTCCTTTAGTAAGTAATGAACAAAACCATGTTCCTATACCGCCACACACAATTGAAAATAGTAAAATATAAATGATTCTTCTACTTAGTAACGTGTTTACTGTAAATAGATTAAATATCAATTCATAATAAAAAACAATCATCGGCAATAATAATAGATATAATCGTCGGACACTTCTTTTGTCACTTTTCTTTAGCATCAAATTTTCCTCTTTATCTTTTGTTATTTATCTATCATACAATATAACATAGTTCTTTTCAATTTTCACTGCATAGCTGACAAAAAAAGTTTTCAAGATATATGGGTACATTACGCAAAAATCCGTAGGCATCATGGGGTAAAAAGCTTTTTTCCCGGTACACCATCATTCCTCTTTCTATCCTGTCCTGGCATGCCGTTTTCTGACTGCCCAGGCATACCACTTCCCGGCTGTCCGTTCATGCCGCCACCACCGTATATAAGGCTGTCCATGGTAATCTCCTGTGTGCTATTTCCTGCAGTCAATAGATAGGTTTCTCCTGTAATCGTCGGTGCAGAATTCGCGGGAGTTTGACAGTTGAATATTAGAAAAAGTGTTCGCAGGCCGCATAAAAACTGCTTTTTTTGCGTCAACTTTTTTGTTTTATTCTATTGTATTTTCTTGCAATATATGGTAAAATAAGGTGTGTAGGATTTTTTATGCGAGTTACAACATCCAAATCAAAAAATTCAGAATCCTTTTATATTTCAAAAGGATACATCAACAACAAAGGGGTTAGTACTTCTGTGATTGTTCGTAAACTTGGAACACTT
>JAQYAI010000183.1 GCA_029227655.1 bacterium
AATTCTTTCTCGTAAATATCAAGGTTTACACCTTTTAGAATGATCTGTCCATCGAAACTTTTGACAATGTTCCGAAATTCAATAATCTTCTTTTCTTCCATCTCACCTTCTCCTCTCTAGAACATCGGTGGCGTAGTGATCCACAACACCTTCGCATCATTATTTCCATGATTATATAAATAATGGCCTTTCGTCCCATCTAAATAGAAGGTTTCCTGCGCCTTTAATTTATATCTCTTATTTCCACGCACTAAAGTAACATTTCCCTTCAATATATATCCAAATTCCTCTCCACGATGAGCCAGCATCTCATTACTTTTCTTATGCGGATGAAGCGTTAACAAAATGGGCTCCATCTCATTCTTCTGTGCATTGGGAATGACCCATTCAATTGTATAATCTTCCTGCTCATCTTCAAAGAAGTCCTGTGTAGAAAATACAATCTTCTTCTCTTCTTCTTCGTGAAAAAACTCTGATAAATTACTTCCGAGTGCCTCCAATATGTCTTCTAATGTTCCAATGCTGGGGGTTGTCATGTTTCTTTCCACCTGCGATAAAAATCCCTTTGTAAGCTCACAACGGGAAGCCAGGTCCACAAGCGTCAGATCATTTTGAATTCGCAGCTCTTTTATTTTTTTTCCAATATCCAAAACCATGTCTCCTGTTTTCTAATACTATACTTTTTTTTTAATCCTAGGCATCTGTATTATACACATAAAAATACATACTGGCAATAGCTTACTACATTTTTCCAATAAAAAGGTAACAGTTGTTTTATTTCTTTCGAAGCACATGGCTGAACTGTTACAAAAAAAAGAGGATGTCCTATATACAAGGACTCCTCTTCTGACCTGTTTCTATTTAGTTGCTTGACGCTTTTTCAACCTGAACAATTGCCTGTTTCTGCATTGGAATACGACAGTTCTTGTTGCTTCCAAATTCCACGATTACAGCATCATCTGTAATATCAATAACAATTCCATAGAATCCACACGATGTAAGAACCGTATCTCCAACTTCCATTTCTGCAAGCATAAGCTGAATTCTCTTCTGTTCTTTCTTCTGTGGTCTCATGAGTAAGAACCAGAATCCACCTAAAACAGCAGCATAAATTAAAATTACGATTAATGTATCCATTTCTTATTTCCTCCTAATTATGATAACAACTAAATCTTATCATACACAATATCCTGCATTTCAGCAAGTAAATTTACATATTTTTAATTTTCTTTTTCTTCCATCATGCGGAGAGCTTCTTTTTTGAACTCTTTATATCTTCCCTCTTCAATGGCTCCTCTGATTTCTTCCATCAGATTATTATAGTAATAAAGATTATGAAGCACACAAAGTCTCATACCGAGCATTTCTTTGGCCTTTAACAAGTGTCTGATATATGCTCTTGAATATCTTCTGCATGCAGGACACTGACATCCTTCTTCAATCGGTCTGTCATCCAGTTCGTATTTTGCATTGAACAAATTCAGTTTGCCATGCTTTGTGTAAACATGCCCATGGCGTCCATTCCGGCTTGGATATACACAGTCGAAGAAATCTACACCTCTTTCAACTGCTTCCAGGATATTAGCCGGTGTACCTACCCCCATAAGATATGTTGGTTTAGCCATTGGTAAATGTGGAACCACTGCATCCAACACGCGGTACATTTCCTCATGGGATTCTCCCACCGCAAGACCTCCTATTGCATAACCATCCAAATCCATTTCCGCGATCTGCTGTGCATGTTCAATTCGGATGTCCTCATATATTGCTCCCTGATTGATACCGAACAAAAGCTGATTTTTATTGATGGTATCTTCCAGTGAGTTCAGTCTTGCCATCTCCGCCTTACATCTTGCAAGCCATCGTGTGGTACGGTCCACAGAATTCTGAATATATTCTCTCGATGCCACACTGGAAGGGCATTCATCAAATGCCATTGCAATCGTCGATGCAAGATTCGACTGAATCTGCATACTCTCTTCGGGTCCCATGAAAATCTTTCTTCCATCAATATGAGAATTGAAATAAACTCCTTCTTCTTTAATTTTACGAAGACCCGCCAGTGAAAACACCTGAAATCCACCAGAATCAGTAAGAATTGGTTTATTCCATGACATAAATTTGTGTAGTCCACCCATCTTCTTAACGACCTGATCTCCTGGTCTTACATGAAGATGATACGTATTCGAAAGCTCTACCTGGGTCTTAATTCCCTCCAAATCTTCCGTTGAAACCGCGCCTTTAATTGCTGCAATTGTTCCCACATTCATAAAAACCGGCGTCTCAATCACACCATGAACTGTATGGAGCCGACCTCTTTTTGCCAGTCCATCCCGCTTAATTAACTCGTACATATTTTTTCCTTTCTCTCATACAGAATCTGTCTTGACAGACTCCCGTGACCTCAATCATTATTTCTTTCAACAGTTCAGCCATACAGCTCGAATTCGCTGCACAGCAGCTACTTCTCGCTTTGGCAGAGCGCCATATGCTTCAAACAGAAATAAAACAACTATGTGAGCAAGCTCACAGTTGTTTTATTTCTGTCGAAGCACATGGCTGAACTGTTGAAAAAATGACCAGCTTATTTCATCTGGCCATTTCTTATTTTAATAATGACAAATTACAGGTGTTCCTGCTGCAACATTATTATAAATTGTCTGTGCCACAGAATACTGAAGATTTACACATCCTCGTGATCCTGAATACAGATATCCTCTTGGATCTCCGAACGCATGCTGCCACGAAGCATCATGAAGACCAATACCTCCGTTGAACGGCATCCAGAAGGTAACCGGTGATTCCCATTCATAAGAGCCATCCGGCTGCTTTGGTCCACGAAGTGTAACATTCATTGCCTTATATTTGATAGAGTATGATCCCTGCGGCGTCGCACATCCTGTACTTGGTTTACCGGTTACGCATGGTCCTGATACCACAAGACTACCATTTACAAAAAGATACACCTTCTGGTTCGTCAAATCTACTTCTACATACGTGTTTCCCCAATCCGGTGAATTATGTGTAGCTGCCGTCTGCAGATAAGCCGGTTCCTTTGTGATCACTTCTTTGGCTGCAATACTTGCTTTTAAAGCCTCAATTTCCGTAGCCTGATCCATTCTCCATCCATAGTTTCCACCAGATACGGTTACAGTATTCCCATTTCCTGATGTAAATGTCCTGTCTGTTCTATAGGTGTCATATTTGGCTGCCAGGTCTTTAATATACTGAGCCACCCCTTCTTCATTATAAGTAACTGCCATATTTTCATCCGTAGTAAGCCACTGTGCAATAACAGATCCGTCTACAACTTCTGTAGCATCACCAAAAGTATATGTGATGCTCGCACCGAGATATTCATTCATTGTATCACATGCAGCAATGACTTCTGGCGCATCAGAATAGTATTTTGGTTCTACATAACAACCTTCTTCTACCATATTCATCGTATTCTGGAAACCACTGATATACGCACCGACCTTTTCTTTGAAAACTTCTGCGATGATCTGACTTCCCAAATCCTCTGCTTTTACAGAGAACTTCTCACCATCATATTCTGGATATGCTGACACTGGAGCTGACTGATTTTCAGGATTCATTATCTGTAATCCATTCAAATATTCATCGAGCTTTGTTTCATCGTAACTTACGCCAACAGACGCTTCTATCTCCTGATTCTTCCATAACGATACTGGCCACAGGAAAATATTCTGCGCCTTTACAAGATTCGTCAATTCGTCTCCTTTGACATAAATGAGATCAATATCATTTCCATCAATCTCTGTAGTGCTTCCATCCACTTCTTCAAGAACAAGCTTATACACACTTACCTGCTGCTCCATCAACTTCTCAATTTCTTCCACTTTCTTCATAGACTGGTCTGTTCCGTTGATCGTTGTATGAAAAAAGAAATGGCTTGAGAAGTAAAATGCAAATCCCAAATAAACTACTGCAATCAGCCCTGCTACAGAAAGACCAATTCTCTTCAGCAGCTTCTTTCTTTTCCTTTTCTTTTCTTCCAGCTCTTCTTCTGAAAGTTCTTCGTCCTGAAAATCTTCCTCGAAATCTTCTCCATCCTCTTCGTCAAGTTCAGGTTCCAGTTCTTCCCCTTCCATTTCGGTAAGTTCAGGCTCCAGTTCCTCCCCTTCAGCTTCGCTAAGATCCGGTTCCAAATCTTCTGCATCCTCTTCCTCAGCATCCCAAAGATTCAACTCGAGTTCTGCATCATCCACATCTTCACTTTCTAAGACAGAAAGCTCTAATTCTTCAACATTTTCAGCAGCCTTCTCAGCTTCGGTCTGTTCTTTATCAACTGTCTGAACATTTTCATCAACACCGACCACTTTGTTGTTTTCTTTCTTTTCATTTTCCATTTTATCCTTTAGATTTCCTCTCATCTTATCAATTATTTTAATATATGCATTCTAAATTATCATTTTACATTGTAATACGAACCCTATGGAAATTGCAACAAAAAAAGTCAATTTTTTCTTGTTCAGCAACGAATACTTCGTTATAATAAAGTATCGAAAAAAAGAAAGGTCGTGAAAATAATGGCTGGTTCCATTTATGGAAAAATATTCCAGATTTCCACATGGGGAGAATCCCACGGGAAGGGTATTGGAGTAATAATTGACGGATGCCCCGCCGGGCTCCCGCTTAATGAAGATGATATTCAGATCTATTTAAATAGAAGAAAACCTGGACAGAGTAAGTTCACTACAATGCGTAAGGAAAGTGATGAAGCTGAAATTATATCAGGAGTTTTCGAAGGAAAGACTACAGGTACTCCGATTTCCATTCTGATTCGTAATCAGGATCAGCGCTCCCGTGATTACGGCAATATCATGAATACATATCGCCCTGGACACGCTGATTTCACTTTTGACCAGAAATACGGTTTCCGGGATTACCGCGGTGGCGGGCGTTCTTCCGGTCGTGAAACTGCCGGACGTGTGGCTGCCGGCGCTGTCGCCGCAAAGATTTTAAAAGAACTTGGAATCAAAATTCTTACTTATACCAAAGCGATCGGTCCCGTATCTGTTCCAGAGAACGAATATGATTTCTCGCAGATAAATCAGAATAAATTATATATGCCAAATGCAGACTATGCACGGCAGGCTTCTGACTATCTGGAAAAATGCTTGCAGGAGCAGGATTCTTCCGGCGGAATCATCGAATGCGTTGTGACCGGACTTCCTGCTGGACTTGGCGATACGGTCTTTGATAAGCTCGACGCAAATCTCGCCAAAGCGATGCTCTCCATCGGCGCTGTCAAAGGCTTTGAAATCGGTGACGGATTCGCCGCTGCCACAGCAAAGGGAAGTGAAAATAATGATTCCTTCTGCTCAGAAAATGGGGAAATCAGCAAATTCACCAATCACGCCGGCGGAACACTCGGCGGAATGAGTGATGGTTCTCCGCTTATTTTCCGTGTAGCTGTAAAGCCAACTCCGTCTATCTCACAGGCACAGGAAACTGTAGATAAAGATGGAAATCCAGTCTCCCTTACCATCACGGGAAGACATGATCCGGTCATCGTTCCTCGTGCGGTAGTCGTAGTGGAGTCCATGACAGCAATCACACTGGTGGATCTACTGTTCACAAATATGAGTGCGAAGATGGAATCACTGAAAGCGTTTTATTTATAGAATTAAAAATCAGGACTGAATCCACTATGATTTAGTCCTGAAATCTTTTTCTTTTACTGATTATATAAGCAAATATTGCAATGCATTAAAGAAATATCCCACAATAATAATTCCAATTACGCAGACCCCAATAAATACTCCTAACAGCTTCGGCTTCACTGCTTTACGCAACATGATCATGGAAGGCAAACTTAAGGTTGTAACAGCCATCATAAAACTGAGAATCGTTCCAAGCAGTGCTCCCTTCGCCAAAAGCGCCTCTGCCACAGGGATAGTACCAAAAATATCTGCATACATTGGAACCCCAACAAGAACAGCAAGAAAGATACCAAGCGGATTCTTACTTCCAAGTGCCATCTGAATCCACTGCTCTGGAATCCAATTGTGAATAATTGCACCAATTCCAACTCCAGCAAGAATATAAGGGAATACCTTCTTAAAGGTGTTAACTACCTGATCTTTCGCATATACCAGACGGTCATTTCTCGTAAGCGTTGGAGATTCCAAGTCTACGCTTCTGGCATTTCGAATGAATTCTTCCACATACATTTCCATATGCATCTTTTCAATCAGACTTCCACCAATCACTGCAACAACGAGTCCAAGGACAACATATAAAACCGCAATCTTTGCCCCAAAGATGCTCATCAAAAGTACCACACTTCCCAAATCGACCATCGGAGAAGAAATCAGGAAGGAAAAAGTTACACCAAGCGGAAGTCCTGCGCTTGTAAATCCCATGAACAAAGGAATCGACGAGCAGGAACAAAATGGTGTTACCGTTCCAAGTAATGCGGAAATGATATTCGCTCCTATTCCATGAAAACGTCCCAGAATTTTCTTACTTCGTTCCGGCGGAAAATAACTCTGAATATAAGAAATCACAAAAATGAGAACGCATAATAATATAGTTATTTTGATGACATCATAAATAAAAAACTGAAGGCTTCCCCCTATGCGAGAAGAAAGATCTACTCCAACAGCCGAAAGACCATTTCCTATGATCTTACTCAACCACTTCATTCCGAGTACTTGATTCTGAATGGATAGTCCCATTGTTTTTAAGAATTCCATTTTCTTATTTTCTCCTTCATTCTATCCTTATTTTAAGAAACGTTTGATTTCATCTACTTTGGCTATTCTGCCAGAAACGACCAGTTTACCGTCCACCATGAGCGAAGGTGCTGTCATAACACCCAATTTTACGATTTCCAGCAAATCATCCACTCGTTCTACTTTCTCCTCAACCCCGAGTTCCTTCAATGCTTCCAACACATTATCGTAAAGTTTCCCACACTTTTCACATCCAGTACCTATTACTTTAATATCCATTCTTTGTCACCTCTTTCCCTTCATTTGTCACTGGTTTTTTCGCCGTAATTGCAGAAGACATAATGTATTCTCCAATAGATAATGTCCTTCCCCAGCGCTCTTCATATTCCCTTGACACAGGTTTCGTCATGATCTCTACCTCTTCAAACCCGGCCATTTTAATAATTTTCTCCAATTCTTCTACCGAAGATGCCCCTGACACTCAACAGGAATGCATCGCTTCATCTTCTTTCATTTCTTTGGTCAGTTCTTTCATGATTACGATATCACAGATGGAAATGCGCCCTCCCGGTTTTAATGCGCGATAAATTTCCCGATATACTCTCGGCTTATTATCGGACATGTTGATGACACAGTTTGAAATACATACATCTGCTGTGTTATCGGCAATTGGAAGATTTTCTATCTC
>JAQYAI010000184.1 GCA_029227655.1 bacterium
TGGCCGTGGTCTTGCTTGTTGTGAAAGCAATGTTTCGAGATAAACTTTCACCGAAGTGGCAGCTTGCCATATGGAGTATCTTGTGTTGCGCACTGCTGATTCCTGCAGGTAGTTTGAAACGGTATATATTGATGAACTGGCCGCTGATTATTGAGACGGTAAAGACAATTTTTTTGCGGGAGTATACGTTGACGAGGGTGAGCTTCCCGTTTCCGATACCAGTCACCGTGATGCCACGGACGGTGCTGGACTGGTTGTTTGTCCTTTATGAAGCGGGAGTTGTGTTTTTTATTCTCAGATATGTGACTTCTTATATAAAATTACAGAAGATTCTGCAAGATGGGACAGAGCCGGAAATTCGTATAAAGGTGAAAATAAATCAAGTAGCAGGCCAATATGATCTGCCAATATGTGAGAGTGTAAGGGTGAAAGGAATTACGTCTGCATTTGTGTGTGGTGTTTTTCATCCAGTTCTCGTTTTGCCGGAAGAGGAAATGGACGACAAAGTCATTTTGCATGAATTGCTGCATCTAAAATATAACGATACAATCTGGGGAATTTTGATTGCACTGTTTCGCTGCATTCACTGGTGTAATCCTCTTATCTGGTATTGCGCGGATCAGGTGGGAAATGATATAGAAGCACTTTGCGATTATCGTGTGCTGACTTTACTGGAAGGTGAAGAACGCCGGGATTATGGCAGAATTCTGCTTGCGATGGCAAATGAAAAATATGCCCGTATGCCAGGAACTTCGTCTATGGCAAATGGTGGAAAGCATATCAGCAAACGGATTGCGTCCATTGTAAGGTTTAAAAAGTATCCATCAGGAATGCAGCTGGTTTCTGTATGTATAGCAATTGTGATTGCAATTCCGATGCTTAGTGGTGTGGAAGTGCAGAAAGTGTATGGAGCAGATAATCTCTTTCCAGAAGAAGTTGATCATGCAATGAGTATGGCTTCCTCAAGACTTAATTATTGTACGACACCAGCGGGAGCATTAGATACCTATGGAAAAGCTCTGCTTACACAAAATGGAAACTACCGCGCAATGTGTGCACCAGCAGATATGCAGGAAAGCATTGCAAAAGAAATATGGGAAAAGAGAGCAAAATCACCGAACTGGGATTCTGGACTGGAGTGCCCACCGGATAAGGAAAAAGGATATTCCATACTAAACATGAGAAAATCTGGAAATGACGCTTATTGTGCACTGATGGTTCTTCCGCTTGCTTATCCGCCGGATGGACAGGTGGCAAAAGAAGATATGATGTGGATTGCTTTCCAGAAGGTAAGAGTGGAAAAAGAAGACAATCATTGGATTGTAATGCCAGCGGAAGAGTTCAAGCTGATTGAGATAGTAGATAGTGATCTGAACTGGGGAAGTGGCGCTTTGCCGGCATATGTTTATTCGAATACATGGGAAGATTTTCGAGTAGAAGTTCACTATCAGCAGATTTTCATTATAGATAATATTAGATATTTAGAGAATAAATTAGACTGGTTTGCAGGAAATGAAACTTTTTTTGATACAGTACCCAAACCAAATGCTGAATTTGATTCTGCACGATGGCTTCAGACAAGCGGCTGCGTTTATACCGGTGACGATGAAAAGAAAGATGATTATCATTTGCTGGGACTTTCTGTGGCGGTGCAGGAAAATTTGGAAGGAAGACCACAATTGATACCGCCTGGTGGAGGATATTCCGGTGGAAGTGATTCTGATGGAAATGGCTGGCGAAGTACTTGGTTAGAAGATGGATGGGATTCTAATCGGATGTTATGTGTAAGCAGCGGTGGAAGTAGTGATGCATTTGAGAATATAGCAGATAATATTCCCGCCTATTATGCAGCTGACTTATATATAAATGGGGAACGAGTAGCTGAAATGACATTGCAGCTTCAGGAAGGTGGTGTCTATGAGTAATCAGGAAACTCTTTATAAAGGTATTACGCGTGTAATCTGGGGGTATTTTTTTGTTTATTTTGATTTTAAATTAGGAACGTTAAGTGTGACTCCTGCATTTGTGGGAATATGGATGTTTTTGTCGGCAATTGATTTATTAAAGGAAGAGCGGCGGAACATGGAGTTACTCAGAACGTTTGCATATGTATTGCTATTTTGGAATTTTGCATGCTGGGCAGCAGCATGGGGTGGTCTATCTGTACAAGGATATTTACCGATCGTCGGCCTGCTGGTGAGTATTATCAATATGTATTTCCATTTTCAGTTAATGACTGATTTGGCCGCGTTAGCGAATAAGTATGCATCGTCTGAAAGTATGATAGAGCCGACATTGCTCAGATGGAGATCCATTCAGACGATTCTTCTGACATGTGTTGTGTTGATTAGTTATACGGATAATTGGAATTATAAATATAAAGAGACGATACAAATTCTAATGGGTATAGCCTATGTATTGGCCGGAATTTTTTTAATGTTGGAATTGTTTACTTTGAGGAAAGTATTCCATTCGGAAGAATGTCAAATGTAATAAAATAATAATGCGATAAATGCCCATCTGAAAAATCAACTCCAGATGGGCATTTGAGTATTAATGCGGAAGCAATGCCTGTAGCATACTGCTTTCTGATTCAATCTGAGCTTTTAGTTCGAAAATCAAACGGCACTGTTGTTTGATATCAGTGGACCGTTCTTCGCACTGATGCTTGATTCGGCTTAAGCGGTCAGCGTATAACTGGACACTGTGATTATCCATATCTTTTTCTTTTAGCATTTCTTCTTCCAAAAGTGCTTTTTGGTACATTTTTTCAACGGTTTCCAGTTGGGTCAATAATTCTGGGATTTTGTGAAGATATTCATTATAAACTTCCATACGATGGACTTCGTCTTGGGTGTGAAATAACAGTTCCATATGGGACCTCCGTTCTGTGGATATATTTATATGATAAGTATAGAACAAAAGGACTGGCAATTCTATAGATTTTCAGCAGGAAATATAGATTTCTTCCTTTGCAATCGTTATAATGAATAGGATTTCAACACGACAAGATAAGGGCAGGAGAAAATGGCATATTATTACAACCAATTGACAAAACAACAACAGAAGGCATATTATGCGATGAAGGCCGGACTGGAATCTCTGGCACCGTCATTTCCGGTACCCCGCTTAGAGGGACGGGAGCTGGCGGATGTCTATTTTAAGGTCCGGTTGGATCATCCACAGTTTTTTTATACAGTAAATTTTAAATACCAATATTATGAAGATTCGGAAAATGTCGAAATGATACCGGAATATATTTTTACAAAGAATAAGATCGTGGAGCACCAGAAAGCGATGGATGCCCGTGTGAAAAAGCTGGCGCGTCAGGCCGAGAAAATGAATGAGAGGGAAAAAGAACTTTTTATTCATGATTTTATCTGTCAGAATGTACATTATGATAAGTTGAAAAAGCCGTATTCCCATGAAATCATTGGACCTCTCGGACAGGGGGTGGGAGTTTGTGAAGGCATTGCCAAGGCGGTGAAAATTTTGTGTGATGCACTTGGAATCTGGTGCACGATTGCCGTTTCCGATGCGAATCCAGAGAAAAATATCAAATATCGTCATGCATGGAATGTGATTCGAATTGGAGGAAAATACTATCATTTAGATGCAACTTTTGACAATACGCTTGGGCGTGGCGAGCATATGCGATATGATTATTTTAATTTGAGCGACAAGCAGATATTCCGGGACCATGAGCCAGTTATTTGGAAAGTGCCAGCGTGTGAGGATGGAGACAGCTTTTATTATAAAGAAAAGAAGTTGTCATTTACAAAATATGAAGATGTGCGGAAACGTTCTTCACAGGCGGTGAAAAAGGGGAAGACATTCATTTTCCACTGGCGAGGCGGCTATCTGACAAAAGAAGTGTTACACGATCTTCTTCAGATTTTTCATGAAGAGGCTGCGAAGAAAGAGAAGTTCGCTTGTGTTTCCCTGAACTGGGCACAGGCCGTTATTCAGGTCACTTTTAATGAGCAGCTTACAGAACAGCAGGTAATTATGGAAGATGCAAATGAACGTGAACACTGTGAAACCATTTAAAGGACACATCGCAAAAGAGATGCCCTTTATGATTACGGAAAAATAGATTTAATCACATTTCTTGATATCTGTTGGGCTGTCAATCAATGTCGCAGCCTGAAACTTATGTCTGTGTCCGTCCTCACATTTTGTTTCATCTTTAATGAAGTGTACATGTCTGCCATTTCCTACGTTGATAGCAGGACCAGTCTTTCCACAGAATTCATGGAAATGTTTGTCGTCAAAGTCTGTGCGGAATTTTACTTCATGCACATGGCTGTTTCCTACGTAGATTGCTTCGCCTGTTACCGTACAGAAACGGTGGTTATGGCATTCCTTACATTCATTTACGACAGCTGTACTGCCAGTTAGTTCATGCACATGCTCCTGTTTTTCTTTGTCACAATTACCAGTCTGAATGTTCATATCAAATTCCTTTCTATTTGTTGTACTTTATACTATGTGGCAGATGAGAATAAAGTGAAAGGAAATAAAAAAAGTCTCCCACCTCTATAAAAGGGCAGAGGCGGGAGTGAGGTTTGGAAAAATATATTATAATAATTCTAATATGATGTTGGGGTCAAAACCATAAATAGCTTTGTCCCTATTTCTATAGCACCTTGAAAAATTCATATTTTGTAGTATGTCACCGGACTTCTGAGGCTATATGCCGGGTATTTCCACCTTGTTTTATGCAAGTACCAGATTTTGAGCATAATGTCCTAAGCCCTTCACATAATTGAAGAGTTTTCGGAAATTCAATGCTGCTATTTTAGAACCGAAAAAGAACTTGCCACGCTGTTTTCCACGGGGCATCTTTTCCAAATGGTAATTCTTACGGATA
>JAQYAI010000185.1 GCA_029227655.1 bacterium
GCCCATGTAAGAATTCCAATGTAGTTGGCATTGATCATAGAAGAAATAGGGTTCTGTACCATGTTCGTGATAAGGTTGCTAAGTACTTCCCAGATTCCGCCAGGCGCCTCGTTTGATACGGCGTCTGTAAGCTTCAGAGTCACTGGGAATGCAAAGCTTACTATTACTGCAAGGATTGCAGCGAGCAGTGTACTGGACATATACAGACAGATAACGGTACGGAACTGTGGACCAAGGCCCCGGCCTGCATTTGCCAATGCGCTGATGATCAGGACAAAAACGAGAATTGGTGCGACAGCTTTTAAAGCACCGACGAACACGCTGCCAAATACACTGATAACGGTTACGTTTGGAACAGTAAGACCAAGAATGGCTCCGATTGCAAGTCCGACTGCAATTCGGATGATGAGAGAAATGCTGTTCCATTTCTGAATTAGATTTTTCATAAATAATACCTCATAAAGAATAAATTTAGCACTTTACTACAATGCTATGTGACAATGATGATATCATAAAGTACTTGCGGAATCAAGTGTTTTTAGGCAGCTTCCAAGTGTGATTTCCGGGGCAGGCTTTTTCTTGCGTATTGTTCCGCAAAATGTTATAGTTTAATTAAGAATAGCGTCGATGTACAGATGGAAATCACGCGGGTTGAGGCGGGTTGACATCTGTTCACCAACGCTAATATCGGTTTATAAAATTAAGGAGGTAGCAGTATGATACATGAAGTGAAATTTCCGTCGTACAACCAGAGAGATGATGTTTATGGATGGGTTTACGTTCCGGCAGCAAAGATCAAGGGTGTCGTTCAGATCGTGCATGGATTTGGAGAACATTCAAGAAGATACCTTCATATGATCTGCAAGCTGATGGATGCAGGATATGTTGTGGCAGCAGATGATCATGTAGGACATGGAAAGACAGCTCTTGAGAATGATACCTGGGGTAACTGGGGATCAAAAGGAAGTCAGACCATGATGGAAGATGAGCATACGTTAAAACAGGTCGTTCAGGAAAAATATCCAGATGTGCCATATTTTATGTATGGACACAGCATGGGCTCTATCATCTGCCGTCAGTTCATAGCAAAATACGGAGAAGAACTGGCGGGAGCTATTATTTGCGGTACGGTCGGACCAGATGCAATTCCATGTGACGAAGGGCTTAAGATTCTGAAACCACTGGTGGAAGCCGGAAAAGGAGACGAAGCAGAGCCGACACTGGCTGGCAGCTTATTGGGCGGATTATTCTCAAGAATTGAAGAAGAAGTCAAGATTGGAAATGAATGGATCTGCCACGATCCATATGTGCAGGTCGATCACGCGACAGATCCGTTTGATGCATTTACAAAGCCAACATGCAATGAGGCATTCTTACAGTTCGTGGAGATGATCAAAGAAGTAAATGTACCGGAATGGGCAACGAAAGTACCGAAGATTCCTCTTTACAATATTGCCGGAGGAGAAGATCCTTGTGGCTCTTTCGGAGAAGGTGTGAGACTGGTTTCCAAATGGCTGGAAGAAACAGGTCATGATGTGACCACAAAGATATACGAAGGCTATCGTCACGAAATTCATAATTATGCAGATCTCAAAGATGAAGTAGAAGCAGGAATGGTGGCATTTCTTGACGGCGCATTAGAAAATAAATGATACTAGAAGGGGCAGCCGATGAAGATAACGATTATTGACGGACAAGGCGGTAAAATCGGAAAGACGATTGTAGAACAATTAAAGAAAGCGCATCCAGAGCAGGATCTTTATGCGATTGGAACGAACAGTCTTGCGACCGCGGCGATGTTAAAGGCAGGTGCAGACTATGGCGCAACGGGAGAAAACCCATGCATTGTGAATGCGGCGGATTCTGACATCATCATTGGTCCGGTCGGTATCGTGATTGCGAATGCCCTCTTAGGGGAAATTACACCTGCGATTGCTACTTCGGTCGGAGCAAGCAGGGCATATAAGATTTTAATTCCGATGAATAAGTGCAACCATCATATTGTGGGATGCATGGATGTGGGACTTAGTGAACATATCCGCATGGTATGCGAAAAAGTGGATGAGTTATTATCGTGATAGAGGAAGAGTGGGAT
>JAQYAI010000186.1 GCA_029227655.1 bacterium
CTTCGCTCCTCTGGCGCGCGCATGTTCTAATTCTTCCAGCACAACGACTCCGGCACCTTCCCCCATGACAAAGCCACTTCTGTCCTTGTCAAACGGTATTGATGCCCGGTTCGGGTCTGTAGAGGTGGTAAGTGCGGTAAGGTTGGTAAATCCAGCCACACTGACTGGTGTAATACAACTCTCCGTTCCTCCTGCCAGCATCACGTCAGCATCTCCATACTGAATCGCCCGAAATGCATCCCCAATCGAATGGGAACCGGTGGCACAGGCGGTCACTACATTGACACATTTTCCTTTTAACCCAAGTGTAATCGCAACATTCCCTGCTGCCATATTGGAAATCATTTTGGGAATCAGAAGTGGATTCACTTTCCCCGGATTTCCGTTCATAATTCTGGCATGTTCGGATTCCATAATGGCAAGTCCTCCGATGCCGGATCCAATGCTGACACCTACACGGAACGGATCTTCTTTTGCCATGTCAAGTCCTGCATTTTCAAATGCTTCCATGGACGCAACGACAGCATACTGGGAAAATGCTTCCATTCGTTTTGCCGCCTTAAAATCCATGCGCTCTTTTGCTGCGAAATTTTTCACTTCTGCCGCCAGCTTTACTTTATAATCTGTAGTATCAAATTTTGTGATTTCACCAATTCCAGTTACTCCTTGTTTCACAGAATCCCAGAATGACTCTACATCATTTCCAATCGGAGTAATGGCACCTATTCCAGTAACTACAACTCGTCTTTTCATCTTGTTCGCCCTCTCTACATTGCCATTCCGCCATCTACGCAGATGACCTGGCCTGTGATATATTTTGCTTTGTCAGATGCCAGAAATAAAACCAATTCTGCCACATCTTCCGGCTTTCCGAAGCTTCCAAGCGGAATCTGTTTTACAGCGGCTTCTTTTACCTGTTCGGAAAGTACCTTTGTCATATCCGTCTCGATAAACCCAGGAGCCACCGCATTCACCGTCACTCCTCTGGATGCAAGTTCTCTCGCCATAGACTTTGTAAGCCCGATAAGTCCTGCTTTTGCAGATGCATAGTTTGCCTGACCTGCATTTCCAAGTACCCCGGAAACGGAAGAAATATTAATGACTTTTCCACTTCTCTGCTTCATCATCTGACGGCTCACTGCCTTACATGTGGTAAATGCACCTTTCAAATTTGTATTTATGACTGCATCAAAGTCTTCTTCTGACATGCGCATCATAAGACCGTCTTTCGTGATCCCGGCATTATTTACCAGAATATCCAGTTTCCCATGCTTCTGAATGATTTCCGTAATTGCTTCTGAAGTTTCCGTATAATCCGCCACATTAAATTTCATAGCCTCTGCACTTCCACCTTTTTCGGTGATTGCCTGAACCGTTTCTTTTGCAGCTTGTTCGCTTCCGTTATAATTTACGACCACATGTGCACCATGTTCTCCAAGAGCCACCGCAATCGCTCTTCCGATTCCTTTGGATGCACCCGTCACTACTGCTGTTTTTCCAGATAACATACCACTTCTCCTATATCTTCTACTGTGCTCACATTCAGCACTTTTACATTTTTATTTATCTTCTTAACAAATCCGGCGAGTGTTTTTCCTGGTCCAATTTCCACGAATGTATCCACGCCTTCTTCTATCATTTTCTCCACACTTTGTATCCATTTCACTGGGGAAGAAACCTGTTTTACAAGAAGTCCTTTGGTCTCCCCTATATCTGTCACAAACTCTGCTGTCACGTTTGTCACATATGGAATCTGAAGTTCCGTCACCTTGACTTCTTTCAGTTTTTCTCCCAGCTTCTGTCCAGCTTCTTCTAAAAATTCTGAATGAAACGGTCCGCTTACATTCAGCATCACACAACGTTTTGCGCCAACTTCTTTCAGTGCTTCTACAGCATCTTCCACCGCTTCTTTCATTCCTGTAATTACAATCTGCCCCGGGCAGTTATAGTTGGCAATCGATACCGCCTCTCTGTCCCTTAGTATCTCTTCGATCTTCGAAACCTCCATCCCGAGCACAGCAGCCATTGCACCTTTTCCACCCGGTACTGCTTCTTCCATATAGATTCCTCTGGCTCTTACCAGGCGAATGGCATCTGCAAAGTTCAGACCACCTGCGGCAGCGATTGCTGCATACTCTCCAAGACTCAGCCCCGCTGTCACATCCGGCTTGATTCCTCTTTCCAAAAGTACATTCGTCATCGCCAGACAAGTCGTCACCAGCGCCGCCTGTGTATAGGCAGTGTTGTCCAGAAGTTCATTTTCTGTGAAACAAAGTTCTTTCACATCGATGTCCAGCACATCATTTGCTGTATCGTATACTTTTTTTGCCATGTCACACTGTTCATAGAAATCTTTTCCCATAAATGCTTTCTGTGAACCTTGCCCTGGATAGATAAATGCTACTTTTCCCATAATTTTCCCTCAAATAGTGTTTCTGCTTCACCTACAATTTTTTCGATAAATTCTTTGCAGGTATATTCTGCTTTCACAAGTCCGGCGCTCTGTCCTGCCATAAGACTTCCGTTTGTGGTATCACCGTCGACCACGGCTTTTTTAAGTCCTCCTAGAGTCAAGTATTCCAGTTCTTCTAAGGTCGCGCCTTCTTCTTCTTTTTTCAGATATTCTCTTGTCATCTGATTTCTGAGACATCTGACCGGATGACCTGTCGTTCTTCCAGTTACCTTTGTATCAATATCAGATGCCTTGATGATTGCATTTTTATAATTCTGATGAACAATGGATTCTTTCGTAACGACAAAATGTGTTCCGATCTGTACGCCTGAGGCCCCCAGCATAAATGCTGCCGCAAGCCCTCTTCCATCTGCAATTCCTCCTGCCGCTATCACAGGAATGTTCACTGCATCTGCAATCTGTGGAACCAGCACCATGGTCGTTGTCTCTCCAATATGTCCTCCGGCTTCTGTTCCTTCCGCAATAACTGCATCTGCGCCGGAACGTTCCATTCTCTTGGCAAGAGCAACCGATGCAACAACTGGAATCACTTTCACACCGACAGCTTTCCACATATCCATATATTTTGCCGGATTTCCGGCTCCTGTCGTAACGATCGGAACACTTTCCTCCACCACGATTTTTGCAATTTCATCTGCATTTGGATTCATCAGCATAATATTAAGCCCAAACGGTTTATCCGTTTTTCTTTTCACTTCACGGATCTGTTCTCTTACCCACTCACTCGGAGCATTCCCGGCCGCAATGATTCCAAGGCCTCCTGCCTGGGACACTGCTGATGCAAGGTTCTGTTCTGCCACCCAGGACATTCCGCCCTGGATGACCGGATATTCGATTCCAAGAAGCTCTGTTAATCGATTCTTCATGTTCCTCTTAACTCTCCTGACTTCTGACCATTTATTTATGCGCTTCGATGTATGTCATTACATCCTGAACTGTACTCATCTTTTCCAATTCATCTGATTCGATTTCCACACCAAATTCATCTTCAAATGACATTACAAGCTCAAAAAGATCCAGAGAATCTGCTCCTAAATCTTCTTTAAATCTTGATGTTGGCATTACCTGCTCTGCGTCTACTCCTAATCCTTCTGCAACTAATTCCTGAATTTTTTCTAACATGATCTTTAATCTCCTTTTGGTTTCTATTTCTTGTTTATTTTGTAAATCGGTTGCCCGATCATTACCTTGTTTTATGCATTTTGTGCTCATTGTGTCAACACATACCCGGCTCCCCATGACAGCCCGGCTCCAAAACCTGCCATCACGATTCTTTTCCCACCTTCCAGCATTCCTTTTCGATTCATCTCATCTAATAGGATTGGAATACTTGCTGAGGATGTATTTCCATACTCGCCAATATTCATTGGAATCTTATCCATACTGACTTTCAGTCGCTTTGCTGCTGCTTCAATGATTCTTTGATTCGCCTGATGCAACACATAATAATCTACATCTTCCTCTTTTATTTTCATTTGTCTCATCAGTTCTTCTACACATTCCGGCACGGATTTCACAGCAAAACGAAAGACCTTCTGCCCATCCATCTTCATTTTCCCATCATGACTGCAAACTAATGCTGCTCCACCAGATCCATCCGAATGCATCACCATTCCTAACGGACCGCTGGCTGCCGTAACTACAACTGCTCCGGCTCCGTCGCCAAAGAGAATACAGCTTCCTCTGTCTGTCCAGTCTGTAATTCTGGATAAATGTTCACTTCCGATAATCAATGCCGTTTTAATCATCCCTATATTCATAAAAGAAACCGCCTGATTATAAGCGAACACAAAACCAGAACAAGCCGCATTCATATCATATGCAAATGCATGAATGGCCCCTACTTCTTTCTGTACTTCACACGCAACTGCCGGAAGCAAAATCTCTGGCGCAACAGCACATACAAAAATGGCATCAATCTCCTCGCCACTCGCAATGGCTCCATTTGTAATTGCATTCTCGACCGCCCGTTTTGCCGCTTCTATTGCCATGCTTACCGTCGTATCTACTCCTGCGATATGTCTTTTTCCAATTCCAGTACGCTCCCTGATCCATTCATCACTGGTCTCTACAAACTGAGCAATCTTATGATTATCCCATATCGTGTCTGGAACATAAGAACCTGTTCCAACGATCTTTCCTACCATTTCATTCACCTTTATTTTAAAATATTTTTATTTTAAATTGTCTTTATTGTAAAATGTTTTGACTATCAAAGTATATTGCAAAAAAAAAGAGCTGTCAACAGATTTAATTATTAAAAAAATCTTAAACCACATAGCTTAACATTTCAAATATCTATGAATAAAGAAAGTAAATTGACGATACCCCCAAATAATGCTATCATAATATCTCTAAGAAATAGCGCAAAAATGGAGGAATCGAAGATGAAGAAAAAGCAAACCGTAATCTTAGGAGCAGTGCTTGTGGTACTATGTATACTCGCCGGAATTCTGTATCAGAATTTCAAGCCTGAAACAACCGATGGAACGAAAGAAATTACGGTGACAGTAGTCCATGCTGACCAGTCAGAGAAAGACTTTACTTATCATACAGATGCAGAGTATCTGGGTGAAGTGCTCCTTAAGGAAGGTCTGATTGATGGAGAAGATGGTGCATATGGTCTTTTTGTGACAACTGTCGATGGAGAAACGGCTGATGATACCAAACAGCAATGGTGGTGTCTGACCAAAGATGGGGAATCCGTAAATACAGGAGTAGACCAGACTCCGATTGCTGACGGCGAACAGTATGAACTTACTATGACAGAAGGTTATTAATGAAAAGCTCAAAAGCAAAAGAAATCGTGATTATGGGAATGATGACAGCTGCCTCTTTTGCCGGTCAGATTGCAATGAGCTTCCTTCCCAATATTGAGATTGTGACATTACTTTTTATTCTATATACACTGCTCTTAGGGAAAAAAGTATTTCTGGTCATCTATGCCTTCGTGCTGTTAGAAGGAATTTTTTATGGATTCGGGCTCTGGTGGCTCAATTATCTGTATATCTGGACGATACTGGCAATCGTGGTTCTGATTTTTCGTAACCAACAGTCCGTTTGGTTCTGGAGCATTGTTTCTGGATTTTACGGACTGTCATATGGTGCACTTTGCTCGATCATCTACCTTTTCATAGGTGGTATAAACACCGCTTTTGCCTATTGGGTATCCGGACTTGGATTTGACGTGATACATTGTATCGGAAACGTGGTAGTGTGTCTGATACTTTATAAACCATTAAGATATGTATTAGAAAAATGTATGAATATGTAGCAAATCATTTAGTAACATAAAAAAGGTCCGTTAAGGACCTTTTTTATATGTATATTCCTACTGCAAACGTAGTCTTACTTTTTAATTGTTCCATTTTCCACATCAATGATTACCGATGAAGGCTGTTCAATCTGATTTCCCGCGGCATCCGTTACGGTCAACGTAATCTTCAGTTCTCGTACTCCATTTTCACTTTCCTGTGCCAGCCATGTATCATATTCCGGGACTCCCTGATCATCATGGTCTGCATATCCGATATGATCATTGGTTGTAGAAGAAGCTGCTGCTGTGAAAGACATGTATCCGCCCCATACGGCATAACCATCCAGTACGAACTCAGTTGCAGTAATCGTAAGATCATTGCCCGTACGGTTGTCTACATTAAAGAAAAAAGAAAATTCATTTTCATTTCCCCAGTTATAGATAAAACTTTCATCATAAGTTATCTTCACATTCTCTGTATCCAAAACTACTGGTTCTTCTTTTTCATCCTCCTCTTTTTCCAGGATCTCATCTTCTTTCTGCTCATCGTCCTGTATTTCTTCCTCTTCTTCCTTCTGCTCTTCCTTATCCTCCACAACCGTTTCCTTCTGTGGTTCTTCCTTTGCCGCATCTTTGCCACAGGCAAACAGATTCAAAGAGAGCAAAGCAATCAAAGCCAAAATCCCTAATTTTCTCATTCTCCATTTCCTCCTTAGTATAACAATTATTATATTTCCTTCTCTGATTATAGCATACTGAGAATTATTTGGAACATAAAAAGGTCCTTAACGGACCTTTTATTTCCCAAACTGATCTCCATACGTCGGCGCTACCTGTCCATAGCCACCATTGCATGCAAGAATCTGTCCTGTTGTATATGCTGATTCACAGCTCGCAAAATAGACAACTGCTGCCTCAGTGGCTGTCATGCAAATATTATGCAGGAAATTTTTCGAAAAAGAGTTATAATAGGTGAAAAGAAAGATTTTTAAATTCATTTCAAGGAGGTATGTATTCTATGAACTATACAGATGTGATTCGCGAAAGAAGAAGCATTCGCAAATATAAACCCGAAGCAGATGTTCCTCAGGAACATATCCAGATGATACTGGAGGCTGCCATGATGGCTCCAAGTGCATGCAACACCCGCCCTTGGGAATTTTTTGTCACAAAAAATGTGGAAGTGAAAGAGGCACTTATGCAGGCGCAGCCATACTGCAAAATGCTGAAAACAGCTCCAGCTGCTATTGTCGTATGCGGTCGTCCCGATCTTCAGGAAGGAAAATGTAATGACTACTGGCCACAGGACTGCGGTGCAGCGATTGAAAATATTCTGCTTCAGGCAAAAGCTTTAGGGTATGGAAGCTGTTGGTGCGGATGTTATCCAGTCATGGACCGTGTCACAGCAATTCAGGAAATTCTTCACACAGAAAGTATTCCTGTTGCAATCGTTGCGATCGGTGTTGCCGACGAAGAACCTGCCGCAAGAGGATTCTTTGACCCGGAACGTGTTACTTACTTATAAGTTTGATAAAAATAGACATTGGATTAACTTGAAGCCTTGCCAAAGAAATCATTTGACATTCACTTTATTTTTTTGTACACTAGGTCTAACCGTTGGTCGAAGCCAGCACATTTTATAATGAAGTTTTAAAAAAAGATACAAAACCAGGAAGGTGCCATATCGCCGAAGCGATATTTCATTTTGCTGGTTTTCTTTATGGGAGATGAAACAATGAAAAACATGAAAAAAATGATTTTATCCGCATTTTTCCTTGCACTGGGTCTGGTCATGCCATTCCTCACCGGACAAATTCCAGAAATCGGCGGGATGCTGCTTCCAATGCACATTCCCGTACTGATTTGTGGATTTATCTGTGGATGGAAATATGGACTTCTTGTGGGATTTATCACACCACTTCTTCGTACTTTTATATTTGGAATGCCTCCATTCCTTACGGCAGTCAGTATGGCATTCGAATTGGCTACGTATGGAGCAGCTACTGGATTTTTCTATCAGAAACTTCAGAATAGCAAAGCACGCATTTACATCAGTCTTTTGATAGCTATGGTTGCCGGTCGACTGGTGTGGGGGGCAGTCAGTGTCATCTTATACGGTGTAAGCGGAAACGCATTTACCTGGCAGATCTTTATTGGAGGTGCATTCTTAAATGCAATACCAGGAATCATTTTACAAATTATCCTGATTCCTGTTTTGATGTTAGCACTGGAAAAAGCAGGAGTAACGAAAATTGATGATTAATATTTTAAAAGAACATCTGACATCTTATCCGGATATGGAGATTCAGGATGCTGCCAAGCTGCTATATCAGAGCGAATTTGGCGGTGGGCATATGATTGACGATACAGAAAAAAGTTTAGAACGTATTCAGGAAGAATACACTTCTTTAAAATCCGATATACTTGATGCACTTCCACTTACCGAATCTATTGGTAATGGTATCAGTAGGATCTATTTATCTAGTTTGCATCATGGTCTGAAGGCAGAAACACTAAATGAAATGTTCGTGCGAAGTGCAGGACACAAAAAAGGCAGTGTCGAAGGTTTAGAATCAAAAATCAATCTGTTCCTTAAGACATGTCACGATCATGTGCTTCCATTTAAAGAAGCCGATGCCTCCACATTCTTTGATGCCTGGAAATTACAGGGATATCCGGCCATCAGCCACTCTGACACTTATCGCAATTTTTATCATCCGGCGTATCGCGTAGTTGAGGAGTCTTACGCACAGGCATGTGATATAATTTGCAGGATTCAGGCATCAAAAGAGAAACCGTTCCTTGTTGCCATTGACGGTATGAGTGGGAGTGGGAAATCAACGCTAGGAGAATTGTTACATAAGAATTTTCCCGAATCAAATCTGTTCCATATGGATGATTATTTTCTCCAGCCACATCAGCGCACGAAAGAGCGTTTAACTGAGATTGGCGGAAATGTCGATTACGAAAGATTTAAGGAAGAAATTGTCGATCATTTGAACGAGAAAGAGGGACTTGATTATCAGCCATATAATTGTTGTACTCAAAGTTTGGAAACTGTAATCCATGTTCCATGGAAGCCGATTGTCATTATCGAAGGCTCCTATAGCCAGCATCCTTCTTTTGGCGATATCTATGACCTTAAGATCTTCTGTGAAATTTCTGCTGAAGAGCAGAAACAGCGCATTATACACCGGAATGGAGAAAGAATGTGGAAGCGTTTTGAGGAAGAATGGATTCCGAAAGAACATGCATATTTTGAAAAATTCAAATTGAGATGTAGCAACATGTTAATCTACAGCTAAACTCGGAGCTATTGCTTAAACTGCAATAGCTCC
>JAQYAI010000187.1 GCA_029227655.1 bacterium
CAGGAACTGCGAATGAAAGTATAGAAATTAAAAAGTGAACATCCTGAACATTTGTCTGAAAAAGTTGATGAAATGATGGAAGGTTCTAAATAACAACTTTGAATTTGAAAGGAAATTGAAATGAACGATAGAAATATTGCTTTCGAGAAAATATCCAATGCTCGGGATATGGGCGGATTGCGCACGGCGCAGGGGTGCATCGTTTCTTCAGGTTTTCTAATTCGTTCCGCAAATCTGTCAGATGCAACTGAAGCAGACAAAAATGTTCTGCGGGAAAGATATCGTCTTTCAAAAATCATCGATTTGAGGACAGAAATTGAGCGAAATGAAATGCCGGATGCATCCATAGCAACTGTGGATTATCTGCTGACAAATCGCGTGAACGCGGCCAAATCCGAAAGATACTATCAGATGATGCTCTCGGCTGGCAAAACCGAAACGAAAGCTGAAATGATACGGGACATTTTTCTCGCAAAAGAGGAATATTTGGACGCGGCTTTTTCGACCATAGATGCGCAATATGAAAATGCAGACGTTTTTCTGCGTGATGGATTGAATATTCCACAGAAGCTGATTGGGCGCTTTCAAAGTAGCGTGCTTTAACAAATCGGAATTGTCGAGATGATGAACAAAAGTAAAATTATTACTAATTATCTGTGTTAATAAGGTTGCTGTAATATTTAGTTTTCCCAGACAAAACATCATCATAGAAACTTTGTTTCCAGTCGATATAATCAATACAGTCCTGAACCTGTTTTAATTGTTCTAATAGAGCATTGCGTTTGATATTAAGAATTGTTTTTCGTTCTGGAATAGTGGATTCTCCTGCAAGGCAAAGATTGATATATTCTTTCATTTCAGAGATACTCATGCCGCAATTTTTAAGACAGTTTAAACTTTTAATCCAGGAAATATCTCTTTCGTCAAAGATACGGCGATTATTTTTGTCGCGCTTGACATTGGGAACAAGTCCCTGATTGCAGTAAAATTTCAGTGTTTCATATGGCAACTGTGTTTGCTCACAGGCTTGTTTCATCGTAAACATATTTTCCCACCAAAATAATAAATAGTACTTGACCGGTAGTAACTACCGATTGATACAATTGGACTGTATCATAGATACAGAATAATTTCAAGGAGGTTTTTACATGGAATATAGGATTTTAAGTAATGGTGTAAAAATGCCACAATTGGGATATGGAGTATATCAGGTGACTAAGGAAGAGTGTGAACGCTGTGTGTTGGATGCTCTAAAAGCAGGCTACCGCTTGATTGATACGGCACAGTCCTACTTTAATGAAGAGGAAGTGGGTTCTGCCATCAAAAAGAGTGGAATTCCTCGTGAGGAGATTTTCCTCACAACAAAGGTATGGATTGAACATTATGGCTATGAAAATGCCAAGAAGTCTGTTCTTGAATCCATGAAGAAACTGCAAACAGAGTATCTTGATCTTGTACTTCTTCATCAGCCATTTGGTGATGCGTATGGAGCATGGAGAGCACTTGAAGATTTATATGAAGAAGGAAAAATCAGAGCAATGGGTATTTCGAATTTCTATGTGGACAGAATGGTGGAATTTGTGAATTTCAATCGCATTAAGCCAATGATTACCCAGATGGAAGTACATATCTTTAACCAGCAGAAGGAACTGAAGGAATATGCTGACAAATACAACGTGCAGTTAGAGGCGTGGGCGCCATTTGGAGAAGGACGTGGAAACACATTCAATAATCCAGTGATTAATGCTATCGGCGATAAATATGGTAAGACAGCGGCTCAGGTAATGCTCAGATGGAATATCCAGAGAGGTGTGGTAGTCATTCCTAAGTCTACCCACTATGAAAGAATGGTAGAAAACTTCAATGTATTTGACTTTGCATTGACAGATGAAGAAATGAATACGATTGCGGGGCTCGACACAGCAACCTCAAGTTTCTTCTCACATCAGGATCCTGCTATGGTAGAATGGTTTGTGAAGATGGTTGAGGAGCGTAAGAAAAATAATCGCAGTGAGAACGAAAAGAAAAATTGGTAAGGAGAAAAATTATGAGTAGAATTGATTCTGGTGCAAAACCTTTTATGTTTCCAATGCCGGTACTTATTATTGGCACATATGATGAAAATGAAGT
This sequence comes from bacterium, assembly GCA_029227655.1. Lineage (GTDB taxonomy): Bacteria > Bacillota > Clostridia > Lachnospirales > Lachnospiraceae > Allocoprococcus. The sequence goes on from JAQYAI010000187.1 coordinate 2,131, forward strand.
GCCTAATGCAATGAATGCTGCATGGGGCATTATCACAGATTACCAGGAAATTACAATCAGCCTTTCAGAACACAAAACAACAGAGAATATGGCAAAAACAGGTGCGTTCACTGTGAGTATGGCAACAGAGGATACTGTAACTGCTTGTGATTATGTAGGTGTTGAGTCTGCAAACAAAATTCCTGACAAATTTGAAAAGGCAGGATTTCATGCAACGAAGAGCACCAGAGTAAATGCTCCTCTTATTGATGAGCTTCCGATGGCTCTTGAATGTAAAGTGAAAAGTTTTGAAGACGGAATCCTTGTTGGAGAAATTCTAAATGTATGTGCAGATGAATCTGTGATTACAGATGGAAGGATTGATCCTAAAAAACTGAAACCTATTGCTTTTGATCCTTGTAATAATACATACACAGGGCTTGGTAACGTTGTAGGTAAAGCGTTTGGTGATGGCTTGAAGTTGAAGTAGGTGGCAGCCATTTCAACTGCAGGATATTCGAGAGCTTCTAGTGTACTGCCGGAGCATTTGCTTCGGCTTTTTAAAAAAGCGCTTGAAGTATAAATTATACTTTGTAAAATGAAGATATCGGGCGCCCGATGAGAAAATTTTAGGAGGTTCAGAATGAACGAGATGAAAGTATTTCCCATCGGAAAGATTGTAAATCAAGAAGAAAATGTAAGTGCTCCTGACTGGTGCAGCCATTGGCCAAATAACAGGAGGAAACTTGCTGATTATATTAACAATAAGCCGACAATAGAAACGGAAAGGCTGATTATTAGACCCATGACAGTAAAAGATGTTCCTGCACTGAAAGAATGGATGCTGGATAAATCAATCTATACTTACTGGGGGAAAGGGCCTGGTAAGGCTGAGAAGAATCCTGAATTACTTTTTAAAAAAGAAGAAAAACAGGCAAAGAGTTTTCATCTGGGAATAGCAGAGAAAAACACAGATAAGATAATAGGTGATTTTTGGGTATATCTCATTGAAAACAACAGAATGGCTTCGGTAGCAATACGACTTTCGAAAGATTGCCACGGAAAGGGTTATGGTACAGAGGCGCTTTCTTCTATGACGAGATTATTCTTTGAAAAAACAGAACTAAAAAGACTGTGGACAAAAGTCGATGTTCGTAATATTTCTTCACAAAGAATGCTTGAAAAATGTAGTTATACAAGAGAAGGGCTAATCAGGCAAGGCAAGATGGTTAATACATGGTGCGATTATTACATTTACGGAATGCTTGCTTCGGATTTGTTCGATAATTCGGTTGTTGAGATGAAGAAAATATAAATTTTAAGGTTGTTTTCCTTTTAGGGGATAAACTAAAGTGTGAATGGAAAGGTCGGAGAAATTCCGGCCTTTTCTTTAACTGTACGTTTTAATGGACAGCTGTCCTGTGATTGTCCGTATGCAGAAGATGGAAATTATTGTAAACATATGGTTCATGCACATGATGCTGGTAGAATTGTAATTTCTTATACGGATAAGAGCACAGTTTTGAATCAACTGGAATTAACAGAAGGGGACAAGCTGTTAAATGCCGGAAAGGTGCTTTTTAGTGATGATCTGCTTCAAGATGTTCAGATGGCGATATTTGCTACAAGCGAACGACTGACATTTAATGATATTCAACGTTATCACGGACCGGTATTGAAACTTGTGGATATTGCGGAAAATTATATTAAGAGTAATATTCATTGGAGAGTGGAATTTACTGGGGAACTACAGCGAACAGAAATACCTGAGATTCCGGTTGATGCAATTCGTGAAGCATTATTAAATTCATTTTGTCACAAGGACTACTCTTCTGGAGAAAGTAACGAAGTGGCAATTTATAAAGACCGTGTTGAAATATATAATCCAGGAACATTCCCGGAGAGATTAGAACCGCGGGATTATATTGAACGAGTGGAACGTCCGGTTCGAAGGAATCCGAAAATAGCCAGAATTTTGTATTACTCAAAAGATATTGAGAGTTTTGGAACAGGGCTAAAACGTATTGCGGATGCTTGTGAAAGTGCTGGGGTGCGATATGAATTCCAAAAGAAAAAGACGGGATTCGTTGTTTGCTTTTATCGGTCTTTGGGAGAAGATGATTTAAAAGCCGATAAAAAGCCGATAAAAGCCGATAAAAAGCCGATAAAAACCGATAGACAAGAAAAAATAGTAGAGTATGTGAAAAATCACGGAACTATAAGTAACAAAGAAGCAAGGGAATTGTTAGGGCTTTCTGATTCAACGACGAAGAGAATTTTAAAAGAAATGGTAGAGGAAAATATTTTAATTATTGAAGGAGAACGAAAAGCAAGGAAATATTTGTTGAGTGCTAAAGAATAATACAAGCAGATAGATAAGGCAAATAAGAAATCTTATGGAAAGTTGGGAATATCAAGGGATAACCAGGGATAAACTAAGAAAAAAGCTTTTGACCCCAACATGATTTGCAAAAGAATATAATAACCCCCCCTCGCATACATTGTAAAAACAGTGTCTTCGAGGGAATTTTATTTGAAAGATTATATCGAACAGCGTGCGGTTGAGATTGCAAATTATATCATTACCACGAATGCGACGGTGAGACAGACGGCGAAGAAATTTGGGATAAGCAAGAGTACGGTACATAAAGACGTAACAGAACGTTTGCAACAGATTAACCCATCTCTTGCCACAGAGACGAGGAAGGTGTTGGACACGAACAAGTCTGAGCGGCATATTCGAGGTGGATTAGCTACCAGAGAAAAATATTTACATATGGAACATCATTG
>JAQYAI010000188.1 GCA_029227655.1 bacterium
AGAGTGATAGTAAATAAATTATTAGACACCTATGAATCAAGCTCGCTTTCAAGAGGAGAAAACGAGAGAACAATTCATATTGAAGTGCGCTTTACAAAGGCATTCCTGCCAGCATATTTTGACGAAAGTTCTGGAGAATACGAGAAAATTCATCTCATGATGCAGCAGTTAGAAGACCGAAAACTGATTCAGATCCTTTGGAAAGATAACAAAAAAGGACATGTGATCTTAAAAGTACGGTTAAATGTGGAAGAAGTAGACAGAGCTTATGCTTATGTAAAAAGGGTACCCAAAGCGGATCGCGTCACAGACAATATTGCAATGCTGGAGGGAATGCGGAAACAAACGGACACACCTGTGTGCAAAACTTTTATAGAATATCTGCTTGCACGTTTGCGGACCAATAAGCCAGTGAAAGAGTTTATACAATTAGACGACCTGGAAGAAACCCGGAAATTATTGTTGGCAGTGCAGGCTGTAGAGAATAATAAAAAACAATTGTATCTGAGAGAATTTTCAATTGTGACCTTTCAGGACAGCAAAATATTTGAGCAGATGGTTGGAAAAGTACATCGTATTTTTTGCCGCTTTGATAACGGACAAAAAAGCAAGGATCTGGCAGAATGGCTTTCGGAGCACAATATTTATCAGACACCGAACTTTGTGTATTTGAAAGGAGAGGCCGGCATACGAATCCGAGAGGAAGAAATGAGTTTATCTGCTTTTAAACAAGGTCTGGGAGTTTCCGGAGCGGATATCGATGAAATAGAAATCATTAAAACCGCGCAGATAGAAAAAGTTGTGACCATAGAAAACCTGACAACCTATTTTCACTGGAACGAACCAGACAGTCTGATGATCTATCTGGGTGGCTACCACAATGCAATTCGAAGAAATCTGCTAAAGAAAGTTTACGCTGCGTTCCCAGAGGCAAGCTACTATCATTTTGGCGATATAGATGCTGGTGGCTTTGAAATCTATCGGGATTTGTGCGAGAAGACTGGAATTCCTTTTCAAATGTATTACATGAATCTGGATATTTTGCGAAAATATGAAAAATATGGGAAACCCCTGACAGATCATGACAGAAAACGGTTAGAAGCAATGCAGGGGCAGGAAGATTTACAGGAGTTGATTGCCTATATGCTGGAGCATAATGTTAAGTTAGAACAGGAATGTATAGGAATTTGCGATTTTTGATGAAAACAAGAGGAGGTGCGAAATGAGCATTTGGTTATTTAGAGCTGGCAAGAACGGTGAATACGAAGAGAAGTTTTTGACGGACAACAGAATATATTTGACCTGGCAGAATCTGAATATAAACTTGAAAAATTATAAAGACAGGAGCCTGCATTTGCAGAAATTGCAGGAATTATATCCCACAGAAAAGCTGAATACGATCAAAAACTGGGAAACACAGATTTATCCAATTGCTCATCGAATGAATATTGGCGATTGGGTCGTATTACCTAGTAAAAGGACAAGTACGATTCATATTGGTCAGATACTTGGTGACTATACATACAACGAAAATAATGAAGATCCATATCATCACTATAGAAACGTAGACTGGTTCGCCAAAGATATTCCGAGAAATAATTTTGATCAGGATATTTTATATTCCTTTGGTGCATTTATGACAGTATGTAAAATTACTCGGAATGATGCAGAAAAAAGAATCAAAGCAATGGCTGAAAATGGCTGGAAAGTACCGGGGGTATCCAATACAATGTTTCACGATGCAGATGATACGACAGCGGGCTCCGGCACAGATTTGGAAGAGGCAATCCAGGATGCAATATCCAAGTACATTATTCAGAAATTCAAAGGATATAAAATGGAAATTCTGATAGAAGAGATATTAAAAGCAAAAGGATTTACCGTGTATCACAGCAAACAAGGAGCGGATGGCGGGAAGGACCTTTTGGCATCCGGCGGGGAAATGGGCTTTGGTTCGCCAAAAATCTGTGTGCAAGTAAAAACACAGGATGCGCCGATTGACCGGCCTACATTAGATCAATTGGGCGGAGTTATGAATAATGTGCATGCAGAGTATGGTCTGTTGGTGTCATGGAATGGATTTAAGGACAGTGTTGCCAGAGCAGAAGGAAATCAGTTCTTCAAAATCCGTTTGTGGGATTCTGCCGATGTGATCAGAGAAATATTTGAGAATTATGAAAAGCTCAGTCCAGCAATAAAGGCGGAGATTCCTCTGAAACAGATTTGGATATTAAGTGATAAAGAGGAGTAAATATTGTGTGGATAAGATGCGGAGAAGGAGTGGCGTTATGAATGAGAGTCGGCTTTCCAGTCGCATGTACGCTCTGATTTGCCAATCGGACGGGATTAAGGCGCGAGAGATCGCAAAGCAATTAAATATGGATCGGACGACGGTGAATCGTCTGCTGTACTGCTATCCATTTATCCATGATCTTTGCTATCAGGATGCGGATTATAACTGGCATGGATACATTCGCCAGACCCGTCCGCATACAGGACTGGAAGCGTACAGTGGTTATTATTCGACTGTGCCAGAGTTTCTGGAATATACAGAGGAAGAGTGGTTCGCGCAGCTGAAGGAAGGATGCAAGCGAATCGGCCGAAACTTAAATGATACGAGAGGACTTTTTCACTCCTTTCGCGATGCCAGAGAGACCATGGTAAATTTATTCGAAGATCTGAAGGGAAATGTGGATTTCGAACATTGGGAAATCGTATTTGAGCTTCGAATTAAACGTTCCCGCTCGATCCGGATTTATGCAGATGTTCTGGTGATAACCGATGCGCAAGTATTTTCTTTCGAATTCAAGATGAAAGATAAGATCGAACCAGAAGAAGTGGAGCAGGCGGCAAAATACACTTCTTATCAAGAAGTGTTATTCGGACCAGATTATGACGTGATTCCGGTGCTTGTTTTGACAAGAGCAACAGATTTATATACATACGTTCCGCTTGGAAAGTCAACAGCAGAACTTCCAGTATGTTCGGGGGATATGCTGTTTAATATATTTGATGAATATCGGGGATTTCTGGATTAAGGTAGAG
>JAQYAI010000189.1 GCA_029227655.1 bacterium
GCACCGATGGCACCATAAGAAGCCAAAGTAGAGGAAGAAGTAACCATCGGATAAATACCGAAATCAGGATCCTTCAGTGATCCCAACTGACCTTCCAGCAGAATGCGCTTATTCTCTTTAAGAGCCTGATGCAGATATGCAGACACATCACAAACATATGGTGCCACCATATCTCTGTACTCAAGCATTGTCTTATAAACATCCTCCGGATCAAGCTTTTCCTTGTGGTACAAGTGTTCAATAAGCACATTCTTCATTTCAATCACACGGTAAACCTTTTCCTTAAGTCCCTCTTCATCGAAAAGCTCACTGACCTGGAAACCAATCTTGGCATATTTATCAGAATAAAATGGCGCAATACCCGACTTGGTCGAACCGAAAGACTTACCTCCCAGTCTTTCTTCCTCATAAGCATCAAATAAAATATGATACGGCATCAGAATCTGTGCACGATCAGATACAAGAATCTTTGGTTTCGGAACCCCTCTGGATGTCAATGCATCCAATTCTTTCACCAGATACGGAATATTAAGGGCAACGCCATTGCCGATAATACTTGTTGTATGATCATAAAAAACACCTGATGGCAGAAGGTGCAAAGCAAACTTGCCATAATCATTGATAATTGTATGACCGGCATTGCTTCCTCCCTGAAATCGGATAATAATATCTGATTCTTCGGCCAGCATATCCGTAATCTTGCCTTTTCCTTCATCTCCCCAGTTCGCTCCAACGATCGCTCTAACCATAAACTCAGCTCCTTATATGTTTTTACATGCTGTAATACCATGTATTTTGTCTCTGTAAATCTGTCGACAATACTCTATTATTTTATGCTATATTCCATCAAAAGTAAATACCAGATTCGTATTTTATCCCTCTTTTAACAAATCTTCCAGACTGACATCCAGACAATCTGCAATCACCATCAAAACACTTAAAGTGGGATTACACTTTGCATTTTCCAAATCGGATATGTACGTTCTGTGAAGTCCGCAGATATTGGCCAGTGATTGCTGGGATATCCGCTTAATCTTTCGATAATGCTTAATATTACCGCTCAATATCCTCTTTATCTTTTCTATTTCTTCATCCAGTGCCTCTCTATGTTCATGCATTTATAATGACCTCCACCGTCTAATCTATCATATTCAGGAATATCTTTGTATTCCCGCTATTGGTACAACATTATTGACAGAAATTACCATTTATTCTGTCATCATTTGAATTTCACTTTTTATTCAATGTTATCAAATCTGAGGAGGCATTTCAATAGTCTATTTACAAAAAGTAACTTTTTTCTTTAAAAATAAACAAAAAACTGCTGTACGTTTACCATTAATAAGTAATCGTACAGCAGTCAATAATATTAATATTTAATTATACTATCAGCTGAAATGATATCACCTATGTATCAATTCGATTATAGCCTTCCATTATAGATAATTAATATTTGAAGAAGCCTTCGCCTGTCTTCTGACCAAGCTTACCGCCACGAACCATCTTCTTTAACAGTGGATGTGGACGATACTTAGGATCACCTGTCTCTGTGTAAAGAACGTTCATGATTGCGAGGCAAACATCCAGACCGATCAAATCGCCTAATGCAAGAGGGCCCATCGGATGGTTAGCACCCAGCTTCATAGCTGTATCAATACCTGCTGCATCTGCAACACCGTCTGCAAGAACGCCGGCAGCTTCATTAATCATCGGAATGAGGATTCTGTTAACAACGAAACCAGCAGCTTCTTCAACCTGAACAGGCTCTTTACCGATTTCAACAGAAATAGCTTTGATCTTATCAACAACTTCAACAGGTGTATTCAGACCAGCAATAACTTCGATCAGCTTCATGGAAGGAGCCGGATTGAAGAAATGCATACCGATCATAGGTCTGTCTAAGCCAGCACCGATCTCTGTGATAGACAGAGAAGATGTATTTGTAGCAAAAATTGCTTCTGGTTTGCAGATAGCCTGTAATTCTTTGAAAGTCTGTTTCTTGATTTCCATGTTCTCGATAGCAGCTTCAACGATCAGATCACAATCTGTACAGATATCTTTAAGACCGGTTGTAATCTTAGCAAGAATCTTGTCAGCATCTTCCTGAGCCATTTTGCCTCTTGCTACCTTCTTGGATAAACCTTTTTCGATTTTCTTTTTGCCGTTTGCAGCAAATTCTTCTGTAATATCACATAAGCAAACCTCATAACCTTCTGTCTGAGCGAATACCTGTGCAATACCGGAACCCATTGTACCTGCGCCAATTACTCCTACTTTCATTGTAAAACTCCTCCTATTGATAAAATGATATTATACTTTATGGCCTCCCGGCCGTTTCCAAACTTTTACGAATTAAGCGTTAATGAAGTTTTTCTCTTTACGCTTTGTAAGGAATGCATCCATACCTTCAATCTGGTCATGTGTCTTGAAGCAGCTGCCAAACAGTTTCTCTTCGAGAACGATAGCTTCGTCCATAGGAAGATCAAGACCTTCATTGATGGCTTTCTTGCAGGCACGAACAGCAATAGGAGCGTTCTTTGCAATCTTGGAAGCAAGTTTCTCAGCTGCCGGAAGCAGTTCA
>JAQYAI010000190.1 GCA_029227655.1 bacterium
GTAGATGAAATGGCATGTGCAGAGACATTCCGCGGATACGCACCAGATCTTGGTTATGAATTCTTGAGAAGCGCAATGGCCAAGAATGATTATCAGGCTCGTGGATGTGAGATTTCAGCAGATGAAATCTTTATCTCTGACGGTGCAAAAAGTGATTCGGGAAATATCCAGGAGATTTTCGGACCAGACTGTAAAGTTGCTGTGTGTGATCCTGTTTATCCGGTATATGTTGACACGAATGTTATGGCAGGCCGTGCCGGTGTCTATCAGGAAGAAACAGAAACATGGAGCAATGTGATTTACATGCCATGTACAAAAGAGACGAATTTTGCGCCGGAGCTTCCAACAGAGACACCAGATTTGATTTACTTATGCTTCCCAAATAACCCGACCGGTTCGGCTGTTACAAAGGATGAACTTCAGAAGTGGGTAGATTATGCAAATAAAGTTGGTGCAGTCATCATTTACGATGCTGCTTATGAGGCATATATCACAGAGGAAAATGTTCCACATACGATTTTCGAGTGTGAAGGGGCAAGAACCTGTGCGATCGAACTTCGCAGCTTTTCAAAGAATGCAGGATTTACAGGAGTACGTCTCGGTGCAACTGTGATTCCAAAGGATCTTAAGTGTGGAGATGTAATGCTTCACTCTCTTTGGGCAAGACGTCATGGAACAAAGTACAATGGTGCACCGTACATCGTTCAGAGAGCAGGGGAAGCGGTCTATTCCGAAGCCGGCCAGGCGCAGATCAAACAGCAGATCGCTTATTATCAGAAGAATGCAAAGACCATTTTTGAAGGACTCAAAAATGCCGGATACAACGTATCAGGCGCAGTGAACTCTCCATATATCTGGCTGGAAACGCCAAAAGGAATGACCTCATGGGAATTCTTTGATTATTTATTAGAAAAGGCAAATGTCGTGGGAACACCGGGAAGCGGATTTGGACCAAGCGGAGAAGGATACTTCCGTCTGACCGCATTTGGAAGCTATGAGAATACACTGGAAGCAATCAAGAGAATTGAAAAACTTTAATTTATAGTAACAGTTCAGCCATTTAACTTGAATTGGCTGAACTGTTACTTGTCACATAATTTGTTAAAAAAATTGTTGACAACTAGAAAAAATTGAGTATAATAATATATGTTCGCTGAGAGCAAAAGAACACATAATGCGGAATGGTGTAATTGGCAGCACAGCAGACTCTGACTCTGTTAGTAGGGGTTCAAGTCCCTTTTCCGTAGTTCCCTTTTTTACCGGAGTGTGGCTCAGCTTGGTAGAGCGCTACGTTCGGGACGTAGAGGTCGCGTGTTCGAATCACGTCACTCCGAGTGATATAAAAGTTAATTTAATAATGCGGAATGGTGTAATTGGCAGCACAGCAGACTCTGACTCTGTTAGTAGGGGTTCAAGTCCCTTTTCCGTAGTTGAGAGGAATCCAAAAATTGGGTTCCTTTTTTTCGCGAAGGCACAAGAAATGAAAAAAAAGAAGAATAATAATGGAAGAAAGAAGGAGCTGGAAAGCTCCTTTTTTCAATTAAAGAGATATATTCATTTTCATTGAAACCAATTTCAGGGTATGGTATTTTAGAGTGTGAGCATAAATTCTTTGAGGATGATTAAGGAGAAAATTATGTCCAGAGGAAAGAAATACCTGTCTATTGTGACGGAAAAAATAGAGAAGAAAATAGAAGAACTCGGAACGACCATACAGGAAGTCCAGAAGGATATTGAAGGAATGCATGCCTATTACTGGGAAAATTATACCGAGATGGACGAGTATGGATATGAGAATTTTGATAATCAGCAGGCACTTTTAGCGCAGGTGAATGCGAAGCAGGAACACGCAAAAGAACTGATGAAACTTAAGAAGATGCTGGATTCGCCTTTTTTTGGAAGTGTTGATTTTATCTATGAAGAGGAAGAAGAAGTAAATTCCTTCTATGTAGGAATCTCGAATTTTGCGGAAAAATCAGGTAGTGTTCCGTTGATCTATGACTGGCGTGCACCGGTCAGCAGTCTGTTCTATGATTATGACAAAGGTGAGGCTTCTTATGAAGCACCAGGTGGTCTGATGGAAGGAGAAATTACTTCCAAATGGCAGTATAAAATCCGTGATGGCCGTATGGTCTATGAATTTGAGAGTGATATGAAGATTGATGATGATATTTTAAAACAGGAGTTGGGAAGCAACAGCGATGTCCAGCTGAAAAATATCGTCCGTACCATACAAAAAGAACAGAATGCGATCATAAGGAATACGAAAGACAAGATTCTGGTAATCCAGGGCGCTGCAGGAAGTGGAAAGACTTCAGTGGCGCTTCACCGAATTGCGTATCTGCTTTATCATGACAGGAAATATTTGAAATCATCGAATGTGTTGATTCTTTCGCCGAACAGTGTATTTTCGGACTATATCTCTCATATTTTGCCGGAGCTTGGGGAAGAGAATATCCGGGAAATGAGTTTTGACCTTTTTGCCTATCGGGAACTGAAAGGAATCGTAGGGGACATAGAAGACCGGTATCATCACATTGAGAATTCTATGAAAGGTCTGGTAAATGAAGACCGGTATCGATGGAAGCAGTCTGAAGATTTTATAGGAGCTGTGGAAGGATTTCTGGTGCTTCTGGAAGACCGGTTGATCGATTTTAAAGATATTGAGTATAAGGGTTTATACAAATCAGCTGAGGAGCTGTTGGCGCTATATTTTAATAAATTTACAGATATTCCGGTGCTGGAGCGAATGGAAGCGGTCATGGAGTATTGTATCGATGAATACGAGACTCTGTGTGGACGTGATTTGAGTGACGAAGAATTGGAGTTTTTGCGTGAGAAATTTATGAGTATGTATGAGACCAGAGATGTATATGAAATATATAACTGGATTTTGGAAGAAAATGGTCTTGCTACTCTGCCGGATGTTTCGGTGGAAGAACGTGTGCTTGCTTACGAGGATGTATATCCGCTGCTTTACCTGAAACAGCGGTTATGCCGTGGTAAAAAGCACAAAGACATCCGTCATCTGGTCATCGATGAAATGCAGGATTATTCTTATTTGCAGTATGTGATTCTTGCAGATATGTTTTCGTGTAAAATGACGATTCTGGGTGATCGGGCGCAGACGATTGATTCAGAAATTCATGATGTACTTAAGTTTTTACCGAAAATTTTCGGGAAGAAAAATCCACTTCGTATTATTGAAATGAAAGACAGTTATCGCAATACGCTGGAAATTGCAAAATTTGCAGAAAAAGTGTCAGGGGTTTCGGGTATTAAATATTTGGAGCGTCATGGAAAAGAAGTAGAAGAAACAGAATTTGAAACGATGGAAGCTGCACTGGAAGAAATTCTGATGCAGGCAGATCTCGGGCCAGAGGGGTATGAAACAGCCGCCATTCTTACCATGACAGAAAAAGAGGCAAAGGAAATATATACCGTTTTAAAAGAAAGGCGGGAAAAGGTTTTCTATATTGACAGAGACAGCACGAATTTTCACAAAGGAATTACAGTGACGACCTACTATATGGCGAAAGGGCTGGAATTTGATCAGGTATTTGTTGTGGGGAAAGATCCATCCCATCCATTTTATCGTCAGTTTTTATATATTTGTGCCACAAGAGCACTTCATGAGTTGTATGTAAAGAGAATGTAACAGTTCAGCCATGCAGCTCGAATTCGC
>JAQYAI010000191.1 GCA_029227655.1 bacterium
ATGTCTTTTAACTGTTTAGAAACACGACCTTCGATTGCACCATTGAAAATCTTGTTTTCCATGATGTTTGCTTTGTCAGCCATAGCTAAAGCTGCAAGTGCAGCTGCTGCTTCTTTAGAAAGGAAGTTGAATAAGAAGTTCATATTGCTCTTCTTTTCTTCGTAGATAGCAATGTCTTCATCGCTCCAAACTTTTTCTGTACATGCTTTGTTGATTAAAGCATTTAAAATTGGTTTTGGGAGAGAAGCCGGATCGTTTAATGAAGAATCAACAATGATTTCTCTCATTTTATCTACTTCTGCCTGAGCAATATCTGCTCTGCTGATGTATTCCGGACTCATAGCTGCAACCTGCATAGCAATGTTTGTAAGTGCTTCTTCAACACCTGTTGCACCTTCTGCTGCTACGATTACACCAATCTTACCACCTGCATGAAGGTAGCTGGCTACACAATCACCAGAAACTTTAGCAAATCTACGTACAGATAATTTTTCTCCGATTGTAGCTGTTTTATCGATTAATTCGTCCTTAAGACCATTCATTTCAAGAAGAGCTTCTACATCTTCACCATTCTTACCACCATTTAAGCCGGAAACAAGTGCATTGTCAGCTACTAATTGTACAAAATTCTGGAATAATTCATTCTTTGCAACAAAATCTGTTTCAGAGTTCACTTCTACAACTACTACTTCATTGTTGCTAGCTGCAACACGTGTGATACCTTCAGCCGCAATACGAGAAGCTTTCTTTTCCATTTTTGCTGCTCCGCTTTTCTTTAATACTTCAACAGCTGCATCCATATCTCCGTTTGTTTCATTAAGAGCTTTTTTACAGTCCATCATTCCAGCGCCTGTTTTTTCTCTTAATTCTTTTACCATGCTTGCTGTAATTGCCATAATCTATTCCTCCGTTTGATTAAATCGAATTTATCCTGTTCAAGACTCGCCCGCGAGTCTTGGCGCGGGATTCGGGTCTGCAAAGCAGACATACTACTAATCCGAATCCCTGCGCATCCTCGCGGAGCGTATATCTGATGGGGATTGACACCCGCCACTGATACAAATTACTGGCTCACTGCCTAAAGAGGCGGGAGTCATCTCCCATCTGATATAATTATGCTTCTACTGCTTCTTCAACTTCTTCAGCGATTTCTACATCAGCTGCTTCACCCTGATTAGCTTCGATAACTGCGTCTGCCATTTTAGAAACGATAAGTTTAACAGCTCTGATAGCGTCATCATTTCCTGGGATAACGTAATCAAGTTCTTCTGGGTCACAGTTTGTATCAGCGATACCGATCAATGGAATTCCAAGTGTGTGAGCTTCCTGGATACAAATTCTTTCTTTCTTAGGATCTACTACGAAAATAGCATCTGGAATCTTCTTCATTTCTTTAATTCCGCCAAGGTTCTTTTCAAGTTTTTCCCATTCTTTCTTAATAGCGATAACTTCTTTCTTTGGTAATACATCGAAAGTTCCGTCTTCTGCCATTGTTTCAATTTCTTTTAAGCGATTGATTCTGCTCTGGATTGTTTTGAAGTTAGTGAGCATTCCACCTAACCATCTTTCGTTTACATAGAACATTCCGCAACGTTCTGCTTCTGTTTTGATAGCATCCTGTGCCTGTTTCTTTGTTCCTACGAAAAGGATCTGTCCGCCTTCAGCAGCGATGTCAGCAATTGCTTTGTAAGCTTCATCTACTTTACCTACAGATTTCTGTAAGTCAATGATATAAATACCATTTCTTTCTGTGTAGATGTATTCTGCCATCTTAGGGTTCCATCTTCTTGTCTGATGTCCAAAATGAACACCTGCTTCTAAAAGCTGTTTCATTGAAATAACGCTCATGTTTTTTTCCTCCATTTGGTTTATACTTCCGTATGCTTCTCTTTCACCAGCTTTACTGGCACCAACATTCATAGCGCATACGTGTTTTATTGCAACATTTGAATGATAGCACAAAAGCCCTGCATGTGCAAGGCTTTTATCTTCAAAAAATATAGTTTTTAACAACAGAAAAATTGATACCCAATGATCAGACATATAATAATACTCATGATTCTCGCAAAACTACTCGGCAAAAATATTCCTATGACTATTCCCACTGCCACAAAAAATGCTGCAAATCCAATCACTCGTCGCATATGCTTTTCACCTGATTTTGCTCTTGGTTTATATATATGCTATTTTGTCAAAAAAATGTCTGTCCCGCTATTACGCGTTATCGTCCGTTTCTGCTTCGTTCAGAATATCAACAACATCCTCTTCTGTAAGTTTTTTCTCCTTTGGTCCTTTGATGCGGTCGATCGCATCCGGAATCATATCCAGAATCTTTGTAACCGCATCCTGATTCTTGATATTTACTAATCTTGTAGTTCCGTTCTGAATGACAAGCACTGCCGATGGTGTCATCTTTCCACCAAGTCCACCTGCTCCTTTTTCCTTCTGGTCTCCACTAAAAGAACCGGCTCCAACGGCAAAAGAAACATCTACAAGCGGTAAAATAATGGTGTCACCGATATGGATAGGATCTCCCACAACCGTTTTTGATGAAACAACTCCGTTAATTCCTGAAAATAAAGCATCCACGGTTTCTTTAAAATGTCTATCTGTTGCCATACATCTTCCTCCTGATATGTTTTATTATAATTTGAAATTCTTTCCGTCAATAAATGTCTGTCTGACATTTTTATCCAACACTGATCTGACCAATGAAATGGTCGGATAAATCATTCTTAGATTCCCCTTTATATACAGATCCCCCTCTATAATCTGGTGTTCAAAATCAGGTTGGACGCTCATATTATCTCCAACAAACGGGTAAATCATGCTTAAACCTGCAAGGACCTGTCCAGTCCGGTATGGATCATCAAAACCATAATGCAGATTCATCTTAAATTTTCTCGGTCTGAAGAACCAGATGAGCCTTTTTACTTCCTTTTTTACTTTCAGAAAAGCTTTTGTATGTGTCTCATCTGTCAGAAAGTCTGTTATATGCTCTTTTATCTCTGAGATATTCTTCATTTTATCACAAATCTTCAGAAAAGTATATTTTATCTTCTCCCAGACAACCTTAATCTTATTCTTGATTTTCTGAAAAATTGAAATCCGTTCCTGCTTAGGGGCTTCTATTTTTTTCTTTTCTACAGTTTGATTCTCTTTCTCAACAGTTTCTTCTCTTTCGATTTCCTTTTCCGAGGCCGGTGTGTCTTCTATTGCTTTCTCGGTTTTTTCAATTACTGTGTCAGTTGTCTCTTTGATTTCTTCTTTAACTTCCGCAGTTACAGTTTCTACCGATTTCTCTTCATCACCGTCAAATTTAAACCATGCTGCCCGCACCTTCCAGTAAAAATCTTTTTCTGTATATCCGGCTTCTCCGGCAATCAGATGTAAGAACCATGAAAACCTGACTTTCGCAGTCGTATTCTCCAGTTTTCCGGGAAATTCTGCACTTATTTCATATCGGACCGGAACAAAAAGAACAATGCACAACAATAAGACTATGATTCCCAAGAGCACAGCCAAAATGATTCCAAGTATTTTTAATATCAATACAATGATATGAAGCATGTCCTACACCTCTTAAATATCTGTCCCTGTTGTTTGCTTTTCCTGTGATTTCATGTATGAGCGAATATCCGCTGTGCCGGTACTCTCATACACTTCTCTGGTGATTTCCTCTACCATATAGACTGCATCCATATAACTTTCTGCAAGACCCACTACATATAGATTATCCGCCTTGAGATAGCCTTGATATAACATGGCAGTTGGATAAAATTCCATCTGATTTGGCCCATTCTCAATCAGAACAAGTACAAATGCCGAAAGTGGATATTTCCCATCTTTCATCTTCTGTACCAGCTTTTCTTTTTTCTTTTTATATCCGTCACTGACATACAGATTTTTATAAAATTTCATATATCTCAATCCGTTTCTAATTTAAACTCTACTAATTATAATACGCATTAAATATCTGTTTTGCAACACTTGTTCCTGTTATACTTGAGGTATCTGCATTTTCTACAACAACACTTACGACAATATCCGGATTATCAACATTTGAAAATCCCATGAACCATGAATGAACTGTATTTTTATCCATACTTACTTCCGCCGTACCAGTCTTACCCGCAACAGTATAACCTTGTCCATTTAAGGATGTACCTGTACCATAGGAAATAACTCCTTCCATATAGTCTTTCAGAATGGAAGCTTCTTCTGAGGTCATCAATGTCGTATATTTTTCCGGCATATACTCTTTCACGATCGTACCTTTATAATTGGTAATCTCATCGACCAGGTATGGTTTCATAAGTGTTCCCCCATTCGCAATCGCAGATGTAATCAGTGCCATATGGTATGGACTGACCATCGTCTCGCCCTGCCCCATTGCAGTCATCATTATTTCTGCTGCGCCAGCATCTTTTTCCAGCGAAAAGCTGCTCCGCTTGCTTGTCAGATCGCATTTCAACTCTTTATTGAACAGCAAATCTTCCGCTGTATCCTGCCACTTTCCAATATCCAGATACAATCCGATTTCAGAAAATGCCGTATTACATGAATTAGCAACCGCATCACCCAGTGTCTCCTGTCCATGTGCAGTATTGTTGTAACAGTGAATCGTTGTTCCTTCTTCTGTAATTTCTCCAGAACAATCATGCAAATATGCCACATAATCAGGATTTTGTCTCATATATGCAAGAGTTGTTACAATCTTAAATACCGATCCAGGCGTATACTGCCCCTGTGTTGCCCTGTTATACAGTGCACTATCCGAGTCATTAATCAGTGTTTCCCAGTTTTCGGCAACTGTATTTGGATTATAAGATGGTTTGGATACCATCGCAAGAATTTTACCTGTACTTGCTTCCAGGACTACCGCAGCTCCTTTATTATCACCAAGTGCATTGGATGCCGCCGTCTGAAGATTCGCATCCAGTGTCGTAACTATATTATCGCCAATATTCTTTTGATCCTGAAATTCATTTATCAGCTTTTCTACAAAAAAAGCATTGGATGTCAGTAAATTAAAATTCTGAATTGATTCTATACCAGCTTTTCCTTTTACCGAATAACCGACCACATGTGAGAACAGACTTCCATAGGGATATTCTCTCGTCTCCGTTCCATCTTCCGCAGTAACAGTCTGTGCAAGAACATTTCCGTTTCTGTCAAGAATCTTTCCGCGGACCACACGCTCCGCCAGCAGATCCTGACGAACGTTATATACACTGTTTACAACGTCTTTGCTCTCGAACACATTAAAATAGACCAGATATCCTGCCATGATGATAAACAATGTCACAAACATATACGTAACTCTTGTAATCTCTTTATTTGTCAGGCGTTTCGATTTCTTTCTACCTTTATTCTTCTTTCGCTTTACCGGTTCGTCTTCGATTTTCTGACTTTTCTTAATATCTTTTGCTCTGCGGCGTTCTTCTGCCATCAGAAGTTCTTCTTCTTCCAGCTCCCTGAGCATCTGACGTCTTTCTCTTTCCTGTTCCTTCTCGTCCGGAAGATTGCCTAATATGAGATCCAGATCGTCTTGCCCTCGCTTGTTCTGCTTTCTTTCTTTCAATATCTTCTTCCTCATCTTCCCTTAATATATATAATCCCTGAATAATTGCAAACATAATGACCGTACTTAATACAGAACTTCCTCCATAGCTTACCAGTGGAAGCGTCACACCTGTCGACGGGATGAATTTTGTTACACCACCGATATTAAGAAATACCTGGAAAATGTAGCAAGTTCCAAGCCCAAGTGCGACCAGCTTGTAAAAATTATCCCGTAGCTGCATCGAAATATTCAAAAACATAATATACACACTCACACAGATCAGAATCACACAGATTGCAAAAATCAGTCCCATTTCTTCTGCTATAGCAGAAAAGATATAATCAGATTCTGAAACTGGAATCTTGTCCGCTGCTCCCTCCAAAAGACCCATGCCAAACCAGCTTCCTGTTCCGATTGCCATAAGTGACTGGGCCAACTGCTGTCCACCTGATTGATAAATGGCAAATGGATCTTGCCATGCAAGCACACGCACACGTACATGATTAAATAACTTATATGCAACCACCGCGGCAACGCTTCCAGCTCCAAGTCCCCAAAATACCCATCTAGCCTGTCCGGATGCCACATAAAGCATGACAAGATAAACAGCAAAAATGATAAGTGCAGCTCCCAGGTCTTTGGATACCACAAGAATCAGCACATGTGCAGCTGCAATGACCGTTGTAATCACAATATTCCTGAAACTTTTATCTTCTTTCAGACTGGACGCAACAAAGAAAACAAAAATAATTTTCACAAGCTCTGAAGGCTGAAGTGCAATACCACCGATTTTGATTGCAAGGAGCGCCCCTCCTGTCACTTGTCCACCTACTACAACAATGGCAAGCAGTATCACACCTGTTATTGCATAAAACTTTTTCCATTCAGAAAGAACCTTTATTTTCCGGATGATCACAGGCACCAGAAGACTTAACATCAGTGCTCCGGTCGCAATAATGAACTGCTTTACAGCCAGAGAATAAGATAACCTTGTTATGATAATAAATCCTATACATAACAGCATACACATATTATTGACAATCAGTCTAGATACCTTAGGATAAATCAGCCTGTACAAAAGAAGTATTGCCAGAAACAAAAGCACCTGCATCCCATAGAATCCAATCATCTTTTTCTCTTCCGTCTGAAGGAACATGACCAGAAATGCCACAAAATGAATCAGAAACATCAATACGTTCTGTCTCATCAATATGCTCTTTTTGGTATATTCATCCTCATATCCAAAAATTGCAAAACAATCAAAAACATAAATTGCTATCGCAAGAATCATCACATATTTTGACAATTCAACTACTACATTTACCAAACTCTCACCTACTTTATTCCATTTTTCCAGTGGCCGCGCGTGAACTCGCCCTCTGCAAATGTTCTTTCCTCTTCATACGATCTGATGATCTGTTTTACCTTCTCGGGTTCTTCTAGCGTGAACATCAGGCGAAGACTTCCCGGATTGATATCGTATACTTCCTGCATCCTGTCGCCAAGATAAAGTGGTACATGATTATAAATCACATTATAACAGTAATCACATTCATTTTTTACCACAAATGTCTTACGATATCTGTCAGTAATTGTCATCTGTCCGGATTTTTTTCTACACTGCCCGACCGTCTTATTCACACATCCTGCTGATACCATCATCGGAATATGTCCATAAATGATCAATTCGCCATCTTCGATATTCAGACGCTTAAGCTCTTTCGCTGTCAATTCCAACGGAGCCGTGAATCCACAGATCTTTTCTTTTTTCCAGAAAGCTTTTCCTGATGAATTGAACTGATACAGATTATAATCTGTAACAATCTTTCCTTCATAGCCATGTTCTTTTAAAAATCCATAGCTTTCATAATTCCTTATAAGAACTCCATCCCAGCCGGCACCAAAAATTTTCTGATATTCCTGCTCATATTTCACTTTTGCATTCTCGCGGAAAATATATGGCATAATAAGGAAAATTTCTTTCTCATTACTGTGTGCTGTCTCGATAAGTGAACTGTAACTATCTTCCTTCCAGATCTGTGGAAATGCGACGCAGTCCACGTAAATTCTACTAACTTGTTCGGCCTGTATGAGGACATTTACCTGTGAAATCGTCTGTGCAGAAGCCGTAATTTTCACTGTCAGATCCTTATGTTTGTTCTCCTTGGTCTTCTCTTCACTTACTATAGCAACTTCTTTCCGTCTGTAAGTCGCATATATTTCTTCTTCCAGTCTGCTAAGCGCCATTCTTCGTAGTTCGTTCAGGCTCTGCATCGGAATAAAAATATTTCCATTGATTTCTATATCAAGCCTGTCAAATTCGAATTCTGTATTACCAGTCTTTCTCATCTGCTTTTCGATACGTTCTGCATCCATCGGCTGATTAAGTGCTTCCTGGACTGTATCACCTGATACATTTACACAAATATGATCATACACTACCGTCAGTTTAGCAGATTCATCTTTAGAAAGGATTAATTTTCCATTAATTTTTTCTTTTATTTTTGTGTCGAGATAATTTTTATGCAGTTTTTCTATCAGCCGGGTGTTCTTGGTACGATTCCAGATCATTCCTTTCTGAAATGGAGTATCTGTAAATACTGGAATCGAAAATTCTTTTCCTTTTGGCACATAATCTTTGCATGTATACACATCCGCCTTCTCCTGACCCTTTCGAATCGGAAGCTCAATGATATCCTGCGGATGCAGATCAACAAGCGCTTTACCGACCACGCTTCGTCCCTGTTTTCTCAGGCATTTCACCGCTGGCACTCCTGCATGATTGGGACGGTCTAAAGAAACCATATCCCTGCCGTTTTGTGTATGGTAATAACCTGTATGGAATCCTCCACGATTGTAAAGGTCCATCAGCATTTCTTTATCCTTTTCATCCACAACGTATGTTTTTTTTCCTGACAAATACAAATCTGTATATTTTCGATACATGGAAACCACGCCGGCAACATATTCCGGCTTCTTCATGCGTCCTTCTATTTTAAAGGAATAGATCCCTGCCTCCGCCATTTCTGGAATCAATTCTAACGTACAAATATCCTTTAAACTTAAGAGATACTGACTTTTCTTCTCTCCTTCTGCCTGATACAAAAGTCTGCATGGCTGTGCACACTGTCCCCTGTTCCCGCTTCTTCCACCAAGAAAGCTGCTGAACAGACACTGTCCCGAATAACAATAACAAAGGGCTCCATGCACAAAGCTCTCAATTTCTACATTAGTTGCTTCTGCAATCTTAGTAACTTCCTTCATGCTTAGTTCTCTGGCTGTGACAATACGGTCTACGCCCTGAGCCTCTAGAAACCTCGCCCCGTCTACACCGGTAATCGTCATCTGTGTGCTGGCATGAATCGGAAGCCCTGGAAAATGTTTTTTCACGAACTTCAGGACTCCTACATCCTGAATGATGACTGCATCCAGTCCATTTAAATAATATGGTCTCAAATAGTTATATAATTTTTCTTCTAATTCCTGATCCTTTAAAAGTGTGTTGACTGTCAGGAACAGCTTTCTTCCATGAAGGTGTACATAATCGATTGCCTGAAGCAATTCTTCCTCTGTAAAATTATTTGCATAGGCCCTTGCCCCGAACATACTGCCTCCAACATATACTGCATCTGCTCCCGCAGCTACCGCAGCTTTCAGACATTCCATAGATCCTGCTGGTGCAAGGATTTCAATTTCTCTTTTCATCAAACTTTACTCCTGTTTTAAAATAAATAGACTGTCCTAAGACAGTCTATCTATTACTTACGGTGATTTTTCATCTCAGTTTCTAACTGAACGATCTTCATCTGCAATTCTTTGTTCTCTTCCTTTAATTTATCCAATGCTTTCTCTGCATTTTCATATTTAATCTGGACAGAAATTAATTCATGCTTCAAATCATACATTTCTTTGTCTTTCGCTTCAATATCACTTTCTAAAGCTCCACCTTGTTTTTTCGCTTTAAAATAATCATCTGCAATATTCAAAGCAAGAAGAACACTTCTGGTCTCAGCACTCTGTTTACGATATCCATCGCTACTTGTACATTCTTCAATTTTATGATTCAAATATGTGGAAACTTTTTGTAAATAGTCTTCACTTTCAAATCCGCTCAAAGTAAAAACCTTTCCACCGATAAGAACTTCTGTATAATTTTTTGACGATGCCATAAAGAACCTCCTGCTCCAATCCCATAGTATAGATTGATTATAACTCATATTGTTTTAAAAACCAACTCTTTTCTACATTTCTCACAACAAATATGTCACATCTGTCTATGATTTCACAATAAAAGGGATTCCCAGATGCTGATATGCAGCCTCTGTAACCACTCTTCCTCTCGGTGTTCTCTGAATAAATCCATTTTTCAGTAAATATGGTTCATATACATCTTCGATTGTCCCTGCGTCTTCTCCGATAGATGCAGCTAACGTATCAAGTCCCACCGGACCTCCGCCGAACTTATCTATCATTGTCAGAAGAATATTCCGGTCCACATGATCCAGTCCTTTTCGGTCCACATCCAAAAGATCCAACGCATATGCAGCCACTTCTTCTGTGATCACTCCATCATATTTGACCTGTGCGAAATCACGCACACGTTTCAAAAGACGGTTCGCAAGTCTCGGCGTTCCACGGGACCTCTTTGCCATTTCTAAAGCACCTTTTTCATCAATTTCAACATCAAGAACTTTCGCTGAACGTAAAATGATAGTCTTAAGTTCTTCCTCTGTGTAAAACTCAAGACGATTCACTACACCAAAACGATCACGGAGTGGTGCTGTCAGCATTCCGGCCCTCGTTGTTGCACCTACCAGTGTGAATTTTGGAAGATCCAGACGAATGGATCTTGCCGAAGAACCTTTGCCAATCATGATATCTATTGCATAATCTTCCATTGCAGGATAGAGCACTTCCTCCACCTGGCGATTCAGACGGTGAATCTCATCCAGGAACAGCACATCCCCCTCCTGAAGATTATTTAAGATCGCTGCCATTTCTCCCGGTTTCTCGATTGCCGGACCAGAAGTAATTTTCATATTTACCCCCATCTCATTTGCAATGATCCCCGCAAGAGTTGTCTTTCCAAGCCCCGGAGGTCCATAAAAGAGCACATGATCCAGAGATTCGCCTCTTGATTTTGCAGCTTCTATGTAAATCTTCAGCGTTTCTTTAGCCTTCGTCTGTCCAATATAATCTTCCAGAAGCTGTGGTCTTAAATTATTTTCAATTTTATAATCTTCTTCAAGATTCTCTGTCGTAATAATTCTCTTTGCCATAATAGACCTCTTACATTAAAAATTTAAGTGCCTTCTTAAGTACCTCTTCTACCGAAGTATTTTCATCTATCTCTACTTGTTTTACCGCTTTTAGTGCTTCTGTATTTCCATATCCAAGCGCCACAAGTGCCTGAACAGCCTCTGACTGAACTTCAAAGTTCACAGGCGAGCTGCTTAACGTATGTTCTTCCTCAGACGGATGATTCAGAACATCTTCAATGCTCAGTTTGTCTTTTAACTCCAGAATCAGCTTTTCTGCTGTCTTTTTTCCAATTCCCGGTGCAGCCGAAATTGCCTTCACATCCTTCGATGCAACTGCAAATCTTAAATCATCCGGGGTAAGCTGTGACAGAATCCCAAGTCCGCCTTTCGGGCCAATACCACTGACTCCGATAATCAGTTTGAACACGCGCAGCTCATCCCGGGTCATGAACCCATAAAGCTGCATCAGATCCTCCTTCACATTCATATATGTATATAATTTTACTTCCCTGCCCTCCGGGGGGAGTTTGGAAAATGTGGAGGCAGATACAAACACATTATATCCGATTCCTCCCACATCGATGATGACCTTTTCTTCCTCCACCGCGGCGAGTTCACCTCTTACGAACGCAATCATTTATTCTCCTCACTATCCTGATATTTTTAAATCTTTGATTCGTTTTAACATCTCATCTGACACGATTCCAATCACAAGTCCGGTCAATATGCCAGAAACCAGTAATACCGGCAAATAATACCAGATACTTCCCGTCTCCATCAAAACCGATGCCATTGCGATCTGTCCCACATTATGGGCTACGCCACCAGCCATACTGATTCCATAAATACTAAAAAAATCCTTCTTTTTCAGCAAATGCATCGTCGTTAGACTCATAAAACAACCTGCAAGACTGTAAATAATACTGAACGCATTAGAAAACAGAAAACCGACCACGACCACTCGCACCATTGTAATGATTCCGGCTTCTTTCGTTCCCATTTTATACAACATTACCACAGTGATGATATTCGCAATTCCGAGCTTCACTCCCGGAATACTTATATGAAATGGAATCAGACATTCAAGATATCCAAAAATAATTGCAAGTGCAGCAAATATACCTAAATATGCTGTCTTCGTTTTCAAAGCAGCACCTCCTAATTCGTCGTTGCATCGATTTCTGTCTCATTCGTACTTTCTATTGTAAGCACAATTTTATTTGGAAGACAGACGATCGTCTCATGATTCTTTGAAATTGCTTTATGATGCACACAAATCTGATCTGGACAATCTGCCTGAACCATCCGCACCTTTTCATCCGATATTTCCACACGGTTCGTCCCGTCATTTATCTCAAATTCTGCATCTTCCCCCAACGGATACGACGCTATCATCTCTCCATTTATTTGAATGATAAGATTTCCTCCACTAGCAGGCGTCAGAAACTGTATTCCCAGAAAGACTACTGCAATAACAATGGTTCCCATCAGCAAAAAAATATCATTTTTTCGCATCGTTCTCTTTTCCATTTTTTCACCTTCCTTACGATATTCTAACACAATATAAAGTCAAAAACAACCAAATGTTCGATTGATTTTCTATTGTCCTTTTCTTATAATGTTCCTATCTTATTTTATGACACGGGTCAACACCTGCACGAAGGAGAGAAAATGAAAAAATATTCTATCATAGGAATTCTTTTACTAACAGTCTGTATCCTCAGTGGATGTAAAACAACTGATAATAATCCAATCACAAGACAGACTATTTTGTTCGATACCATTATTCAGATCCGGATTTATGACTCTAATGCCACTAACATTTTAGATGGATGTATCGAAAAATGCCAATATTATGAAAATCTTTTCAGCCGCACTGTAGAAGGCAGCGATATTTACCGCATCAATCATGCAGATGGCGCGCCCGTAGAAGTTCATCCTGAAACAATCGCTTTACTCGAAACGGCGCTATCTTACTGTGAACTCTCTGACGGTGCATTTGATATTACGCTGGCGCCTGTCAGTGATTTGTGGGATTTCCAAAATAATACCGGTTCTTTTCCGAATTCAGATCAGCTTCAGAAATGTCTGGAATCTGTCGGGTATCAAGCCATCTGTATCAATGGAAATACCGTTCAGATTGCAAATCCTGATACGCAGATTGACCTTGGCGCAATTGCAAAAGGTTACATTGCCGATCAGCTGAAGCTTTATCTAAAAGAAAATGGCGTTAATCATGCCCTTATCGATTTAGGTGGAAACATCCTTACTATTGGCGGTAAACCAGATGGAAGCAAATATAATATTGCAATTCAAAAGCCTTTTGATGAACAAGGTACCCCAATTACAACGGTAAAAACAACGGATGATTCTGTCGTTACCTCTGGAATTTATCAGCGTTATGTTGAAATTGATAGGAAAGTTTATCATCATATTTTAAATCCCCGAACCGGATATCCATACGATAATTCTCTTTACAGTGTTACGATTATATCCGACTCCTCTACAACAGCGGATGCCCTCAGCACGACCTGCTTTGCTATGGGTCTGGAAGATGGATTAGAATTAATCAACAGTCTTGATCATACCGAAGCTATTTTTATTACTGACAATTACGAACTTATCTACTCCGATGGATTGTCTAAATAGCAATAAAGGAATCCCTCATGAAGACGATTGTCTTTAAGGGATTCCTTTTTAATTCACTATCTGTTTATTATGCGATACAAAATACTTCCATAATAATAGCTCATCGGCGCATCTCCAGGAAAATACATTACCATCCGGTAAATATAATATCCTATCATCGCCAGAGCAATCATGATCAGATATTTTACCATACTTTTCACTTCTTTTTGCATAATATACCTTCTAAATGCAAACACCACTACATATCCGCCCAGAACATACACAAACGGATGTAACTGCCATGCCAAAGCAAAATTCCCTCTCAGAACAGCAAATACTGCTCTTGTCATCCCACATCCCGGACACGGAAATCCAGTGAGGACTACGGTCGGGCACATACTATACAAAAAGTTCCTGCCTATATAAAAATATACTATAAAAACAAGTATGACATATCGAAGTGTCCAGACGTCTTTCCACAAAAGCTCAAATGCCTTTTTTATACGTTTGGAAAAATTACTTTCTTTGGACATTTTTCTGCACACGCTCCACAGTTCTGACATTTTTCAGGATCAATATGGGCAAGGTTGTTCTTGATTTCAACAGCATCGTATTCACATGCTTTTTTACATAACATACATCCAATACATCCTGTTGAACACACGCTCATTACATCTTTTCCCTTGTCATTTGAATTGCAGTGAACCATGTATTTCTGATCATATGGAATAAGTTCAATCAAATGCTTTGAACATGCTGCAACACATTTCCCACATGCTTTACATGCTTCTTTGTCTACGACCGCAATTCCATCTATCACATGAATTGCATCAAATGGACATGCTTTTACACAGTTTCCAAATCCAAGGCACCCATAAGAACATCCTTTCGGACCACCATTCTGCATATTTCCTGCGATTACGCAGTCTGCAATTCCTGTATATTCATATGCCTGCTTTGCTTTTTCACAAGTACCTGCACATTTCACAAATGCAACTTGTCTTATACTTTCCGCTGCCTCTTCTCCTTTTAATTCGGCAATCTTCGCCATCACTGCAGGTCCACCGACTGGACAGGCATTTGCCGGTGCCTCTCCTTTTGCAATTGCTGCCGCAAGAGCTGCACATCCAGCATATCCACATCCACCACAGTTATTCCCAGGAAGACATCCTAAAATTGCTTCTTCCATTTCATTTACTTCAACAGCAAATTTCTTACCCGCAACACCAAGGAAGACGCCGATAAAAAGACCGGTACCGCCAACAATAAGTGCCGCGATCAAAATTCCAGTAATATTCATTTCAGTTCCTCCTTATTAAATGATTCCTGAGAACCCAAAGAATGCAATCGACATAAGGGCTGCTGTCAAAAGTACGATTGGTGTTCCCTGAAACGATTCTGGGATATCATTATATTCTGTTTTCTCACGAACACCGGCAAGAATCACAATCGCAATTGTAAATCCGACTGCCGTTGCAAAACCATTTACTACACTCGTTAAAATACCATACTCTTTCTGTACATTTGTAAGTGCCACACCTAATACTGCACAGTTTGTTGTGATCAGAGGCAGATATACGCCAAGTGCACGATAGAGTGGCGGCATTGCCTTTTTAAGGAACATTTCAACGAACTGAACGAGCGCTGCAATAACAAGAATAAAAACGATTGTCTGTAAATACTCAAATCCTGTTGGGACAAGAATAAACTTGTAGATCAGACTTGTACAGAAGGAAGCGATTGTCATTACGAAAATGACTGCCCCGCCCATTCCAGCTGCTGTATCAATCTTCTTTGAAACTCCGATAAATGGACAAATTCCAAGGAACTGGCTGAGTACGACATTATTTACAAGCGCAGAACCTATGGCGATCATTAACAATTCTTTCATTCTGTACTCCTCCTATCCTTCCTGACCTGTAGGAAAAACTTTCTTATCACAGCCACTGCATGATGCACATCCGCCTTCCGCACATCCACCCGTCTGCTTTGGAACTTCTTTTCCCTTCTTTTCAAGAGTCTTAATAATCTTATTTCTTCCTGCTACGATAAATGCAAGCACAAGGAATGCACCTGGTGCAAGAATAAAAATGGTCACTGGTTCATAACCTGACGGCATCAGCTGAAGACCAAAGATCTTTCCAGCACCAATCAATTCACGAACAATACCGATACAAGTCAGACCAAATGTGAAACCAAGCCCCATTCCGATTCCATCACACATAGAAAGTAAAACCGGATTCTTAGACGCATAACTTTCTGCACGGCCGAGAATAATACAGTTTACAACAATAAGCGGAATGTAAAGTCCAAGTGAATCATAGAGACTTGGAATAAAACCTTGCAACAAAAACTGTACCATTGTTACGAAAGAAGCAACAACTACAATAAATGCCGGCATTCTGACCGAGTCAGGAATGATCTTTCGAAGCATGGAAATCAACATATTCGATAAAATGAGCACGACTGTTGTAGAAAGCCCCATACCGATTGCATTTATAGCTGATGTTGTAACCGCAAGAGTAGGACACATTCCCAACATCATTACAAAGGTCGGGTTCTCTTTAATGATACCATTGTATAGTCTTTCAACATACTTATTCATTCACACGACCTCCTAACTCATCATAATAGAATTCCAGTGCAGTATTAACTGCTTTAGTCACAGCGCGTGAAGTGATTGTAGCACCACTGATTGCTTCAATCGGCTCACCTTCACCGCCATCTTTACTTACATAAAACTGTGTGGTCTGTTTTCCTGCATACTGATTATAGAATTCTGGTTCTGTTGCTCTCATTCCAAGTCCTGCCGTCTCACTGATCGACAAAAGTGCAATTCCTGTCACTTCTCCATCTTTTGAAATTCCGACAGATACCTGAATATCTCCTCCGTACCCTTCTTTACATGTTGCAGTGACCACATATCCAATTTCTTCGCCGCTTTTTAATGCTCCATACGCCTCGTCTATTTTATCTGTTTCAATTTCAATTACACCAAATTCTTCTGCTTCTGGAAATACCTGTCTGCAGGCTTCCTGTTTTGCTTCTAATTGTGCATTTGCAATTGGTTCTTTTGTGATTTCATAAACAAAGCCAAGTGCAACACCTGCAATCAATGTGATTGCAGTAAGAATCATTGTATTTTTTAAGATTTTATTCATTATTTTTCTCCTCCTTTACCAAATGGTTTTGGAAGAGTCACTCTTTCAATCAATGGAACCAGCAGGTTACCAAAGATGATCGCATAAGAAACTCCTTCTGCTGAGCCACCAAAAAGACGGAAAATACCTGTCAAAAGTCCTAATACGATTCCGTAGAGTATCTGTCCATTTTTTGTAATTGGTGCAGTTACATAATCTGTTGCCATGAACCATGCCCCAAGCATAAGACCGCCACCGCAGAGCTGTGCCACCATATAATCCGAATTAAAGAAACCAATTCCATCTACAAATCCACCACAAATACCGATAAACACTGTAAAGGTAAGCAGATAACTTGCCGGAATACGAAGATCGATCACTCCCATCGCAATCAGAATCATTGCTCCGATCATAATTGCAATTGTCGATGTCTCACCAATCGTTCCTCCAGTGGTACCAAGTAACATATCCATCGTATTTACATTTGATAATACTGCATTTCCAGCTTCCACATTTGCTCTGATTACTGCAAGTGGTGTTGCTCCTGAGATTCCATCATAAACAAATGTTGTCATCCTTCCTGTAAAGGAAATTAACAGAAAACATCTTGCCCCAAGTGCCGGGTTCATAAAGTTCTGTCCCAGTCCGCCAAATAACTGTTTTACGACCAGAATCGCAAATACGCTTCCAAGTGCTCCCATCCAGAGCGGTGCTGTTGGAGGCAGGTTCAGTGCAAGTAACAATCCTGTCACGGCTGCACTTAAGTCTTTGATCGTAACTTTTTTATGCATTAATTTTTGATATAAATATTCTGTAAGTACAGCCGTCGCAACTGTAACAAGCACTAATAACCACGCATGTGTGTCTCTGAAATTATAAATTCCAAATACAGTTGCCGGCAGAAGTGCAATGATGACCCACATCATAATATTGCTGGTCGTAGCTTTATCACGAATATGTGGTGATGATGAAATTTTTAACTGTTCACCCACTTAAGCTCACCTCTTTTTCCTATTTTTTCTTTCTGTTTGCAAGTGCTGTTTTTCTCATGGTTCCGATTGCCTGTTTCAGCTGTCTCTTCGCAGGGCATACATAACTGCAGGAACCACATTCCATACATTCTAATCCGTTCTGTTTAATGAACTTTTCTTCTTCACCTCGTTCAGCAAGCACTGCAAGACGTGAAGGCACGATTCTGCTCGGGCATACTTCTACACAACGTCCACAGTTAATACATGCTGAGGATTCCACTTTAGATACTTCATCCTTCTTCATACACACGATAGCCGATGTAATCTTTGTGACAGGAACATCCAGTGTATACATGGCAAATCCCATCATTGGTCCACCTGCGATTACTTTTTCTGTTCCTTCCACCAGTCCACCTGCTGCTTCAATCAGCTCACGCTGGTTCGTTCCAAAATAGACTTTGAAGTTGCCCGGTGCTACTACACCGTCACCACTTACCGTTACAATACTTTCCATGGAAGGAAGACCTTTTACAACTGCATTATAAATATGTATGATCGTTTCCACATTATCTACCACACACCCCGCATCAGCCGGAAGCATCGAAGAATTGATTGCACGCTTTGTGGTTGCATAAATAAGTTGTCTTTCTGAGCCCTGCGGATATTTTGTCTGAAGTTCTTTTACTTCCATCCGTGGCTCATCTTTCGTCAATTCTTTCAGCTTTTTCACACAGTCCATCTTATTATCTTCAATTGCAAAAATAGCCTTTGCATTATCAAATAATTTCAAAATGATCTTCATACCTTCTACCAAGTGTTCTGGAGTCTCGATCATTCTTCGATAATCAGTTGTGATATATGGTTCACATTCTGCACAGTTGGCAATTACGTATTCGATTTTATCCGGTTCTTTGGGAGATAATTTCACTCTGGTCGGAAAACCAGCTCCACCCATACCTACAACGCCAGCATCTGCGATAATATTCAGAATCTCATCCTTTGTTAATTCTTCTAAAGGTCTTACCTCCGGGTATTCTACTTCTTCGTACAAACCATCATTTTCAATAATGATAGATTCCACTTTCATCCCTGTAGGACTCACTCTTGGTTCAATTGCTTTCACAGTTCCTGAAACAGAAGCATAAAGTGGTGCTGACACAAAGCCGCCAGCTTCGGCAATTTTCTGTCCCTTTAAAACCTTATCGCCTTTTTTCACGATTGGTTTTGCAGGTGCACCGATATGCTGTGAAAGAGGGTAAACAAGATCACCTTTTGGAAGCAATTCAACAATAGGTTTATTTTTAGAAAGTTCTTTTCCATCATTCGGATGAACTCCGCCTTTAAATGTAAACTTTCCCATTCTCTCACCATCCTTTTTTACGTTCTCACTTTACTATACTAAAAATAGTTATATAAAGCTAGTACAATTATTATTTTATTATAAGTTATTTTTTTATCAAATACATGTAAACTAAAATAGAGGTGAACGAATCACCTCTATCTATTTAATATAATATATTTACTCTAATATATATTTAGTATAATATTTCTATTCTTCTACAGCTTCTTCAACTGGAGCCTGTGCTGGTGCTTCAAGAGCTTTCATGCTTAAGCTGATTTTCTTTTCATCAACATTTAAATCAACAACCTTAGCTGTAATTTCCTGTCCTACAGATAATACATCCGATGGCTTTTCAACGTGTGCTCTTGAAATCTGTGAAACATGAAGTAAAGCATCTACTCCTGGAGCCAATTCAACAAATGCTCCGAATTCTGTCATTCTTGCAACTTTACCTGTAACTTCTGTTCCTACTGCGTATGCCTCTGTGGCATTTGCCCATGGATTTGTTTCAGGGAATTTTAAACTGAGAGCAATCTTTGTGTCACGGATATCTTTAACAAGAACTTTAAGTGTTTCACCAACTGTGAATACTTTCTTAGGATTTTCAACTCTTCCCCATGACATTTCTGAAATGTGAAGAAGTCCATCTACTCCGCCAAGATCAACGAATGCTCCGAAATCTGTTACATTCTTAACAGTACCTTCAACTGTATCTCCAACATGAAGTTTTGCAAATACTTCTTTCTGTTTTTCAGCTTTTTCAGCAACTAAAAGCTGTCTTCTGTCACCGATAATGCGATTTCTTCTTGGATTGAATTCACTGATTACAAATTCAATTTCCTGATTCTGATATTTTGTAAGATCTTTTTCATATGTATCAGAAACAAGACTTGCCGGAATAAATACTCTTGCTTCTTCAACAACAACACTTAATCCACCACCAAGAATCTGTGTTACAGTTGCTTTTAAAACTTCTTTATTTTCAAAAGCTTCTTTTAATCTTTCATTGCCTTTTTCAGCAGCTAATCTCTTGTATGTAAGAAGTACCTGTCCTTCTCCATCATTGACTTTTAAAACTTTAGCTGTTAAAGTATCACCAACTGAAACAAGCTTTGTCAAATCTGCGTTTGCTTCGTTCGTATACTCACTTCTTGTGATGATACCGTCGGCTTTGTATCCAATATTTAAGATGATTTCATCAGGTTTTACATCAATTACAGTACCATCTACGACCTCTCCATTATGAATTGTTTTTAATGACTCTTCTAACATCTGTTCAAAAGTTAATTCTGACATTATTTTGAACCTCCTCAATTATATTGTTGGGCGTGGATGCCCCTGCTGTAATACCTACTGTTTCCACGGACCTCAATTGATTCATATCCAAATCGCCAAGTGTCTGTATATAGTACG
>JAQYAI010000192.1 GCA_029227655.1 bacterium
TCAGAATCGCTTGGCAATTCTGTTCCTGTTTACTGTTTTTAGGTTCGACATAAATGTCTTGTTCTGAATTATTCAAAAGAATCTTTCAGGGTTGTTGTCTATTGTTCAATTATCAAGGTTCTTTCTGTTTCTCAACAGCTCATTTAGTTTATCACATCTTTTTCAGCTTGTCAAGAACTTTTTCATTTTATTTTTATGTGTTTTTCTGTCTTAATGACAGCTTATTGACTTTAACACATATTTTCTTGTTTGTCAACAATTATTTAAATTATTTTTTTCAAACAAGTAACGGAGAAAGAGGGATTTGAACCCTCGCGCCGGTCACCCGACCTACACCCTTAGCAGGGGCGCCTCTTCGGCCTCTTGAGTATTTCTCCATAGACAGAATTTTCATTCTTTTTTCATTTTTTTTTGCGCTTTTTTGGTAGCGCATTAATTATTATACATATATCAAGGCATCATGTCAACGTTTTTTTTACATTTTTTTTATTTTTTTATTCAAATCAATATCTTGTTTTTTAATTTATTTTATTTACAATATTTAGAAAAAAATGGTCGTAAAATAATTGTATTTTACGACCATTTTTTTAGTTTTATTTTTCTTCATATTTTTTTATTGCTTCTTCAATACGAGATTTGACTTCTTTTGCAATTTCATTTGTATTCATATCTTTATATTCTTCATATAATAGCGGCTCAAGAAAATGAACCTGAACTTTTACAGGATCTATTGTTCCAGTATCAAATGGTTTAAAAGAGTCGAGCATTGCAACCGGAATGATCGGACATTTTGCCTTTGTTGCTGCTTTAAAGGATCCGCCTTTAAAATCTAGAAGCTGATTTCCTTTTTTGGATCTCGTTCCTTCTGCAAAAATAATATAATTTCTTCCTTCTTTTACTTCTTTTGTCACATCCATGATGACCTTCATGGACTGACGAACATCATCTCTATCCATGTAATATCCTTTCAGGCATGCCATGACCTGTTTCAGTCCCTGAACTTTAGATACTTCAATCTTAGCTACTGCAGAAACTGGTTTATCGCAGGCATCTATAATTGCCAGCATGTCATACATTCCCTGATG
The DNA here is from genome assembly GCA_029227655.1 of bacterium. Lineage (GTDB taxonomy): Bacteria > Bacillota > Clostridia > Lachnospirales > Lachnospiraceae > Allocoprococcus. The sequence goes on from JAQYAI010000192.1 coordinate 1,086, forward strand.
ATTTGGATAGAAAATAAATCCATTTTCTTCTGGAATGTTCTCTGCCCCTGAAGAAATAATTTCTACATTTCCACCTTTATTTGCACTCTTTACAATTTTTTTCAGGAATTTATTAATATATTCATCTGTATATTTGTCAATATGAGATGCGTAATAACATAATTTTATCCAATATACTGGTAAAATCAAGATATTTCTTAACATCATTAAAATGATTCGTTTCATAATTATACCTCATTATACCTCTGCGTACTCTTTAATTGCTGTTTCGTATAAATTATTACCTTCACAGTCAATGACAACGATTACAGGGAAATCTTCCACTTCCAGTCTCCGGATAGCTTCTGTTCCTAAATCATCATAAGCGATCACTTCTGCTTTTTTGATACATTTTGATAATAATGCACCTGCTCCGCCTACCGCTGCAAAATAAACGGCATCATTTCTTACAATTGCATCCTGAACAGCTTTTGTTCTCTTTCCTTTTCCAATCATCGCACCAAGTCCTAAATCCAACAACGCAGGGGCATACTTGTCCATACGACTGGCAGTCGTTGGCCCTGCAGATCCAATTGGCCTTCCTTCTCTTGCCGGAGATGGTCCCATATAGTAAATCATCTGATTCTTAATATCTAATGGAAGCTCCTTTCCTTCTGCAAGTGTCTCACTCATTTTCTTATGAGCCGCATCTCTTGCTGTGTAAATCACTCCGCTTATATAAACATAATCACCTGATTTTAATGTTTTCGTTACTTCTTTTGTGATAGGTGTTGTAATATGTTTTTCCATATTCTTTCCTCGCTTTATTTTTGCAATTTTTCTCTAATAATTATTTCTGCAACTTTTTCGACCGTTGATTCTACGAATTTGATACATTGTTCTTTTCGTTCTGGTGAATCTTTTTTCATTCCTTTTATCAAAATTCTGCAACATGAAGCGCCATTTGTTTTTTTGAAATAATCATGAAGCTCTTTTGTAAGTTCCTGACATTTCATATAAGAGGAATTATCACCTGGTGTTCGTCTTCCAAAAAAATATCCGATACACATAGTTCCACCTGCTAATGCTCCGCATATGCAGCCTGCTCCTGCCAGTCCCCATGGAAATCCTGAAGACATCGCTATGGCATCATCTGACATTTCTAATTCAAAATTCTTTTTTATTGAATATATAACAGATTCCGAACATGCAAATCCTTTTTGAAAGATTTCCACAGCATCTTTTTTAATTTGATCTATATCAACATTGTAAGTCATGCTTCTATTCCAACCTTAAATTATTCTAATTGCGTGTCTGTTTACGTGACAGCAGATATTTACGCCAACTGGAAGCCCCGCAATATGGGTCGGATATGTATTTACATTTACAGCAAGTGCTGTGGTTGTTCCTCCGAGGCCACCTGGTCCAATGCCTGACTTATTGATTTTTTCCAGAAGTTCTTTCTCAAGGTCTGCCACATATGGAATGTCAGAGTGGCTTCCCACTTCACGTGTAAGCGCCTCTTTCGCCATAATTGCACATTTTTCAAAGGTACCGCCAATTCCCACACCTACTACCATTGGAGGGCAGGCATTTGGACCTGCATCTCTCACTGCTGTGAGGACAGCTTCTTTAACTCCTTCAATTCCATCGGCTGGTTTTAACATAAATACACGGCTCATATTTTCACTTCCGAATCCTTTTGGAGCAACTTTTATTTTTACCTGATCTCCTTCTACAATTTTGTAATGAATGATTCCAGGTGTATTATCTTTTGTATTTTCACGAATAATAGGATCATTTACCACTGATTTTCTTAAAAATCCTTCTGTATATCCCTGTCTGATTCCTTCATTTACTGCTTCTTCCAATAATCCGCCTTCGAAATGGACATCCTGTCCGATTTCTAAGAATACGACTGCCATTCCAGTATCCTGACAGATTGGAATCATGTCATCTCCTGCAATCTGAAGATTTTCCTGAAGCTGATTCAGAATCTGTTTTCCTAAAGGAGATTTTTCTGTCTGAACAGCATTTTTAAGTGCAATATCCATATCTTTCGATAAAAAATGATTTGCTTCTATACACATTTCTTTGATATTCTTTGTGACTTCTTCCACATTTATTATACGCATAAGAGATTCCTCCTCTTGTATCTTATGGTCTATACTTTCCTCTTATTTTACTCTATTCTCATTTCTAATGCAATCTTCTTGCCCTGTTACTTTTTTTCCTGTACACTTATGTATATGATGTTAACATCATTTTTTGGTAGAAAGGAAATGCTATGAACGAACTGGAAATTAAAACGATCGTAGACAAACATCGCAAGTTTTTTTATTCAAATGTTTCTCTTAATGTAGATTACAGAATTCGGGCTCTTCAAAAACTGAAAATCACGATTCTTAAATATGAAGATAAAATCTGCGAAGCATTAAAAGACGATTTAGGAAAAAGTTCTTTTGAAAGCTATATGTGTGAAGTGGGACTGGTTCTGGACGAGTTATCTTATATGATCAAACATACAAAATCTTTTGCCAAGGATAAACGTGTCCACACCCCGATTTCGCAGTTTCACTCGAAGAGCTTCCAGAAATCTTCCCCCTATGGAGTTGTGTTGGTGGTAAGTCCGTGGAATTATCCTTTTCTTCTGACCATGGATCCTCTGATTGATGCTCTGGCTGCCGGAAATACAGTGATTCTGAAACCAAGTGCCTATTCACCTGCCACAAGCAATGTGATTAAAGAAATCATTGAAGAATGTTTTTCGGAAGAATATGTCTCTGTCGTTGTTGGTGGAAGAGAAGAAAATCATTATTTATTACAACAGAAATTTGATTATATTTTCTTTACTGGAAGTAAGAAAGTAGGAATGCAGGTCATGGAAAAGGCTTCCGCACATCTGACACCAGTTACACTGGAACTTGGCGGAAAGAGTCCTTGCATTGTAGAAAAAAGCGCAAATATAAAACTGGCAGCCAAAAGAATTGTTTTTGGAAAATATCTGAACTGCGGACAGACCTGCGTAGCACCTGATTATATTTATTGTGACAATACAATTAAGGACGAATTGATAGAAGAATTGAAAAAACAGATTCTTTTCCAGTATGGTGCTACACCACTCACAAATGAAAATTATGGAAAAATCATCAATCAGAAACATTTTGACAGAATCTGCAGACTGATTGACTCAGAAAAAATTGTTCATGGGGGAAAAACAGATGAAGCTGCATTAAAAATTGAACCTACTGTTATGGACAATGTTACTTTTGATGACGCTGTCATGAAGGAAGAAATCTTCGGACCAATTCTTCCAATTGTCACTTATGATTCTTTAGAAAATGCAATTACAAAGATCAACTGTATGGAGCATCCACTTGCTCTTTATCTCTTTACATCTGATAAAAAAATTGCAAAACAGGTAACATCTGAATGTCAGTTTGGCGGCGGATGTATTAATGATGTCATCATCCATCTGGCAACAAATCAAATGGGATTTGGTGGATTCGGAGAAAGCGGCATGGGTTCTTATCATGGAAAGGCTGGCTTTGACACTTTCTCTCACTATAAAAGTATGGTAGATAAAAAGGCCTGGATCGACCTTCCGATGAGATACCAGCCTTACAGAGAATTGAATCGAAAGCTATTAAAACTATTCCTTAAATAAGTTCATCAAAAAGGGCATTGCAATGATATTGCATGCCCTTTACATAATTTATAATTTATACTTTATTCTTCTACCTGTTCTTGTCCCCACTGTTCTTCTTCGGTCTTTCTGACTTTTGCAATGCTTGCAACTTCTTCATTTTCCTTCAGATTGATCAGTTTCACGCCTGAGGTGATTCTTCCGTATACGGAAATGTCTTTACATTCCATGCGGATGATGATTCCGTCGGTATTGATGATCATGATCTCATCATCTTCGGTAACTGCTTTTGCGCCAACTACATTACCAGTTTTTTCGGTGATCTTATAACATTTTACTCCTTTACCGCCACGGTTCTGTGCAGTGAACTCTGTAAGGTCTGTACGTTTACCCATACCTTTTTCTGATACGATGAGCATCTCATTTCCCTGGATATCCAGCTGCATTGCAACGACTTCATCATTATCTTCCAGGTTCATACCACGGACACCCATAGAGGTTCTTCCGGTCGCACGTACATCTTTTTCATTGAATCTGATACACATACCCTGTTTGGTAATCATAAATACATCAAATTCATTATTTGTAATCTTAACTTCTATTAATTCATCGTCTTCACGAAGTGTAATTGCTGCAAGACCGGTCTTTCTGACATTGGAATATTCTTCAATCGGTGTCTTCTTTACGAGACCTTTCTTGGTAGCCATTACAAGGTAATCGCCATGTACGTATTCTTTGATCGGAATGAGTGCTGTAATCTTTTCATCCGGCTGGAGCTGGAGAAGATTGATGATAGCCACACCACGGGATGTTCTGCTGGCTTCTGGAATCTGATAGCCTTTCATGCGGTACACACGTCCTTTATTTGTAAAGAACATAATGTAGTAGTGTGTATTTGTCATGAAGAGTTCTTCTACATAATCTTCTTCCAGAGTCTGCATTCCCTTGATGCCTTTACCACCACGGTTTTGGCTCTTGAATGTATCATGACTCATTCTCTTGATATAGCCGAGCTTTGTCATTGTGATTACGACATCTTCTTTTGGAATCAGATCTTCGTCTGACATATCAAATTCGTCAAATCCAATCGAAGTTCTTCTGTCATCCCCGTATTTATCAGCGATAATCTGAATCTCATCTTTGATCACTTTAAGAAGTACTTTTCTGTCAGCAAGAATTTATTTTAATTCAGCAATCTTCTTCATCAGTTCTGCATACTCTGCTTCCAGTTTGCTTCTTTCCAGACCGGTAAGTGCACGCAGACGCATATCTACAATTGCCTGTGCCTGTGCATCACTAAGTTCGAATCTTGCAATCAATTCAGCCTTTGCCGTCTGCACATTTTCAGAATTACGAATAATCTTGATGACTTCATCAATATTATCAAGGGCAATCAGTAACCCTTTCAAAATATGGGCACGTTCTTCTGCCTTGTTTAATTCGTATCTTGTACGTCTTGTAACAACCTCTTCCTGATGCTTCAGGTAATGATTCAGCATTTCAAGAAGGTTCATTACCTTTGGCTCATTATTTACAAGTGCAAGCATAATTACACCAAAAGTATCCTGCAACTGTGTATGTTTATAAAGTTGATTTAAAACGATGTTCGGGTTCACGTCCCTGCGGAGTTCAATGCAGACCCTCATACCTTCACGGCTGGACTGGTCACTTAAATCTGTGATTCCATCGACTTTCTTATCTCTGACGAGTTCAGCAATTTTCTCAATTAATCTCGCTTTATTTACCATGTATGGAAGTTCCGTAACAACGATACGGTTCTTTCCATTTGCCATAGGCTCAATATTAGAAACAGCACGCACGCGAATCTTTCCGCGTCCTGTTCTGTATGCTTCCTCAATTCCTCTTGTTCCAAGAATAGACGCTCCTGTAGGGAAATCCGGTCCTTTGATGATA
>JAQYAI010000193.1 GCA_029227655.1 bacterium
TTCGATATCATTTTTCTTTAAGTATGCAAGAAGTCCTCTTCTCTGTCCTACCATCTTAAGAAGTCCTCTTCTTGAGTGGTGATCCTTTGGATTTGCTTTGAAGTGATCTGTAAGGTCGTTAATTCTTGCTGTAAGAAGTGCGATCTGTACTTCTGGAGATCCTGTATCTCCTTCTGTTCTTCCATAAGTTTTGATGATTTCTTCTTTCATTTCTTTTGTGATCATTTGTCACTACCTCCTGAATTTACTAAAATTGCCAAGTATTAAGCAGCGGTTGGAGATTCCATCTGCCGAACACTGGTTTCACATACCTATATAAAATATCACACAGTTCTTACTGTGTCAAGAAATTTTTAAAGTATTCTTTTGCATAGGAAATATCCTGCCCTACCTGGTCTTTCATTTCATCCACCGAAGCGAATTTCTGCTCCGACCGCTTGAATTTGTGAAGTTCAATCTGCACCTGTTTGCCGTAGGCATTGCCACTGTATTCGAACAAATAGGTCTCGACCAGCATACGTTTTTCTTCTGTCACCGTTGGTTTTACACCGATGTTTCCAATCCCATGATACCATCTTCCGTCAAGGCGAACGCTGTCCATATAAACACCTTTTGGCGGCAGTAGTTTTTCGTCTGATGGATGAACATTCATGGTCGGAAATCCAAGTGTTCTTCCCAGCTGTTTTCCGTATTCCACGGTTCCATGGATCATGTAGGAATAACCAAGCATTTCATTAACGGATTCGATATTGCCTTTTAATAATTCTTCTTTGATGTATGTACTGCTGATTTCACGGTCTCCATACATTTCTTTTTCAACGATGGTAAGTTCATAGCCGTATTTTTCTGCAAATGCAGCAAGCATATGAACATCTCCTCGCTTCTGGTAACCGAAACGGAAATCCGTTCCGACTACAATATATTTTGCATGAAAAATCCCAACCAGCACTTTCTCTATAAAATCTTCTGCGGCGATGTGGCTGACTTTTTCATCAAACGGACATTCTACCAACACATCTACGATATTTTCCAGGCGTTCTTTGCGCTCTTCATTCGTCATGATTCCCCTGCGGATCATCCCCTGCTTTTCAAAGAATGGAATCATATTAAATGCAAATACGATCGATGTGGCACCATATTCTTTTTTATATTCACATATTTTATGAATTAGTTTTTGATGTCCTCTGTGTAGGCCGTCAAATTTCCCAAGTGTAATTGCGCTTGGAGCCTCGCTTACATAGGACTCAAATTCTTTGATATAGTCCATTTTCTTTCCTCTTTGTGTTACTAATTCTCTTTTCCGTCGAAAAACATTTTCACGATCTTAAAACCGTGCAATTCTTTTTGATATTCATAGATAGCGATAAAATTATCCTCTGTACCATACACCCGGACCCGCTCGCCATCTTCAAAAGAAAGTACTTCTGTATTATTGGAAATGTCCTTCCTACGGAAATTGTTCCCACAGCACACTGCGCGTTCTCCTGCTGGTGTAAGCATCAGCTTTTGGTAATTGGCGAACATTTCATCGACCGGAACTACTTTTGACATCAGTTCACCTGTATTCCAGAGTTCTTCTACTTCTGCCAGACGAATACTGTCTTTTATTTCAAAGCGTTCTACCTTTGTACGAAGAAGTTCTTCCATACAGCCGCCACATCCGAGTTTTTCTCCGATGTCATGACAGAGAGTCCGAATGTAGGTTCCTTTGGAACATTTTACTTCCATTCGTACTCTTGGCATCTGAATTTCTTTGATATTGATATGGTAAATCATGACTCGTCTTGCCTTACGCTCTACTTCTTTGCCTTCTCTGGCAAGTTCATACAGCTTTTTACCATTTATTTTCAATGCCGAATACATGGGTGGAATCTGTTCGTATTCACCCACAAAAGAAAGAATCGCATCTTGAAGCATCTCTTCTGTGATCTGTTGTGTATTTCCTTCTTTCAGTACTTCTCCGGAAATATCCTGGGTATCGGTAGATTTTCCAAGTAAGAGCACTGTTTCGTAAGTTTTATCTTTGTCGGTCAGCATATCACAAAGCTTTGTTGCTTTTCCGAAACATACTGGAAGAACGCCTTGTGCATCCGGGTCAAGCGTCCCTGTGTGACCGATTTTTTTCTGTTTGACGATTCCGCGTAATTTTGCAACTACATCATGGGAAGTAAACCCTTTTTCTTTATAAATATTTACAACACCATGGATCATGACTACCGCTCCTTTTTATAACTGTTCTTCAATGACTGGAAGTAGATTTTCAAGTATTTCATCCACTGTTCCGCTCATGTTTACTCCGGCCGCCCGTGCATGACCGCCACCGCCAAATCTACCTGCAACACAGCTCACATCCACCGCTTCGGTCGAGCGGAGACTGACCTTATAGCTGCCGTTTTCCAGCTCATACATGAAAATGGCAATGTCAGCACCTTTGGTCAGTTTTAACTGATTTACGATACCATCAAGCTGCTTTGGAAGAACTTCATAGCTTTCCATCGTCTGTCTGCTGATGGAAGATGCAACTCCTCTTCCATTCAAAAGAAGGCGGCTGTTTACCAGCGCATAGCCCAGGATCTGATTCTGTGCGAACGTCTTTTCATCAAATGTTTCGGTAATGATCTTTGTAAAATCGATTCCTTTTTCCATCAGACTTGCTGCCGCACGCATCGTAGACGGATGCGTACATGAGTGACGGAACACTCCGGTGTCATGAACCATGCCAAGATATAAACACTCCGCAGTGTTTTTGGAAATGTTATCCACACCCAGCAGATCGTAAACAAGTTCTGAGGTGGAACTTGCATCAGGTTCAATATGGTTTTCATTTGCAAATGCCTGATTGCTCACATGATGATCCACGCAAAAGGTCTTCTTTGCGGACTCAAATAATGGAGCTGAAAATCCTAATCTTCCTTTATCTCCACAGTCAAGGGCGATAAACAGATCATAGATCTGATCAGCTAAAATTTCATGCCTGATCTCATCCGCCCCTTTTAAAAACAGAAACGGAGCAGGAATAGATTCCAGATAAACATCAATCTGTTTATCTGGAAACTGTTCTTTCATGTACCTATATAGACCAAGGCATGAACCAACACAATCGCCATCTGGTCTTACATGACCACCGATTGCAATGGACGCGGCATTTTTGATTGCTTCGTTCAACATATTATTCTTCCTCATCTGGTACTTCTTCCGGAGGAAGATCTTTTGTTACATCTGAAATTTTCTTAGACATCATAACACCATATTCGATGGACTGGTCTAAGACAAATTTGATTTCAGGTGTATTGCGCATATTTAGATTATGCGCAAGCTCTCTTCTGATATATCCTTCTGCGTTCTGCAATCCTTTTACAGTATCTGCCTGCGCCTGTTCATCACCGAATACGCTGATATATGCTTTACATGTTTTTAGATCAGGAGCTACCTCTACCGCAACAACAGAAGTCATTGGTGCAACGCGTGGGTCTTTGATTCCACCACGGATGATGTTACTGAGCTCACGCTGCACTTCTGTATTTACTCTTGTATTCTTAATACTGTTTTTTCTCATTTTCTTCTCCGTTATCTAGGAATTTCTACCATCTTGAAGGATTCAACGATATCACCTTCTTTAACATCGTTAAATCTTTCGAATACACAACCACATTCATATCCTGCTTTTACTTCTTTTACGTCATCTTTGAAACGCTTTAATGATGCAAGTTTGCCATCATAAACAACGATTCCGTCACGAGTGATACGTACACTGCAGTCACGTTCAATTGTACCGTCAAGTACGTAAGAACCTGCAATTGTACCGACACCGGATGCTTTGTATGTCTGACGTACTTCTGCATGACCGAGAACTTTTTCTTCAAATACTGGTTCCAGCATACCTTTCATCGCTGCTTCTACATCTTCGATCGCATTATAGATGACACGGTATAATCTGATATCCACGCCTTCACGTTCTGCTGTTTCTTTTGCAGATGCATCCGGACGTACATTAAATCCGATGATGATCGCATTTGATGCTGCTGCAAGGATGACGTCTGATTCATTGATCGCACCAACACCACCATGAATAACTTTCACAACGACTTCGTCATTCGAAAGTTTTACAAGACTCTGTTTTACAGCTTCCACGGAACCCTGAACATCAGCTTTTACAACGATGCCAAGTTCTTTTAAATTACCTTCCTGAATCTGGTTAAAGAGATCATCAAGAGACATCTTTGATTTTGTTTCTTCCAGCATCTTCATTCTGCTCTGGCTGATAAATGTTTCGGCAATTGTTCTTGCTTCTTTTTCATTTCCACATCCCATAAATACCTCACCGGCATTTGGAACATCGCTGAGACCGAGAATCTCTACAGGGGTAGACGGACCGGCTTCTTTTACACGGCGTCCTTTATCATCCATCATGGCACGGACTTTACCATAAGCAGAACCGGCTGCGATTGGATCACCAACGCGGAGTGTTCCTTTCTGCACAAGTACGGTTGCTACTGGTCCTTTTCCTTTGTCAAGCTCAGCTTCGATGACAAGACCTCTTGCACGACGGTTTGGATTTGCTTTTAATTCAAGCATTTCTGCAGTAAGAAGAAGCATCTCAAGTAACTCATCGATACCTTCTCCAGTTTTCGCTGAAACAGGAACGAAGATTGTGCTTCCACCCCAGTCTTCTGCAACAAGGCCATATTCTGTAAGTTCTTGTTTTACTCGTTCTACATTTGCTGCCGGTTTATCGATTTTGTTAACTGCAACGATTATTTCGATTCCGGCTGCCTTTGCATGGTTGATAGCTTCAACGGTCTGAGGCATTACACCATCATCAGCAGCTACAACTAAGATTGCAATATCTGTGGAGCTTGCACCACGCATACGCATTGCTGTGAAAGCTTCATGTCCTGGTGTATCAAGGAAAGTGATCGTTTCTCCATTTTTCTGAACAACAGAAGCACCGATGTGCTGTGTGATACCTCCAGCTTCGCCAGCAATTACGTGTGTGTTACGAATAGCATCAAGAAGTGATGTTTTACCGTGGTCAACATGCCCCATTACACATACAACAGGTGGACGTTTTTTCAGTTTCTTTTCATCTTCTTCTTCCTCTCGGAGAAGTTCTTCGATGACATCCACAACGACTTCTTTTTCACATAATACCTCAAATTCCATTGCGATTTCTTCCGCTGTCTCGAAATCAATTTCATGATTTACTGTAACGATCTTACCCTGCATGAAGAGTTTTTTGATGATCACAGAAGGCTGGATCTTCATTTTGTCAGCCAATTCCTGAATGGTAAGTTTTTCCGGAATTGTGATCTGTTTGATCTGTTCTTCCACAGCTTCTTTCTTTGGCTGTGGCTTCTCTAACTTAGGCTGTGGAACATTATTCTTTCCCTTTTTGCCTTTTGGCATTCCGTCTTCGTTATCATTTTTATAATCTTTTTTCTTATAATTGTCTTTTGTCTTTGTACGGCTTGGCTTTTGTTCAGCAATTGCAGGAGCAGGGATTGATGGGCCGGATTTCTTTCTGTCATCACGACGGTTTTCTCTTGACTCATAATCCTTATCAAAATCTTTATCTTTGCCAAAATCACGGTCTTTTCCAAAATCACGATTCTTGCTAAAATCGCGGTCTTTTCCTCTTCCGCCCTGGAACCCGTCTTTTCTTCCATCTGCAGGACGATTCTGGCGCTGTTCACCGTTTCTCATTCCATCATTTCTACGGTTCTGGATGCTTCCATCTCTCTTTGTGTCTGCAGGACGATTCTGACGCTGTTCACCATTATACTGTGAACGGTTTCCCTGTGTACGATTTCCATCCTGCTGACGAAGCTGGCGCTGTTCTCCATTTTGAGGACGGCTTCCCTGCGGACGATTTCCATCCTGCTGACGAACTTGGCGCTGCTCACTATTATACTGTGGACGATTTCCCTGCGGACGGTTTCCATCCTGAGGGCGGTTCTGGCGCTGCTCTCCACTTTGCGGACGGCTTCCCTGCGGACGGTTTCCATTCTGTGTACGGTTGTTTCCCTGTCTTGCTCCATTTTGTGTATTCTGTGGACGGAATACCTGAACAATATTTTTCTTCTTTACTTCTTGTTTTGCTGGTGCAGCTTTCGGTTTTACTGCATTTATCTGTTCTTCTGAAAGAGTACTCATATGACTTGCAACTTCAATGCCTTTGTCTTTTAACATTTCAAGCATTTCTTTGTTGCTTTTCCCAAGCTCTTTCGCGAGTTCATATACTCTCAACTTTGACATCAATACTACCTCCCTATGCAATCGTATTATCTTCTGTGTCTATATGTTTACTGATGCTTTTTGCAAAGCCTGCGTCCGTGATTGCAAGCGATGCACGGATTTCTTTTCCCATTGCATGCCCTAAGGTCTCTTTATCTCCATAAAAATAAATTGGCACTTTATAAAAGTCACACATGTTCTGAAATTTCTTCTTTGTATTCGCTGATGCATCTCCGGCAATGATCACCAGATATGCTCTTCCTTCTTTCACTTCTTTTTCTGTCAGGAATTCTCCACTTTGCGTCTTACCAGCTTTCGTCGCCAGACTGATCATCGACAATGTCTTATTCATTTTCAAGTTCATCCAGCTCCTTTTCTAATTTTTCGTAGACTTCTTTTGGAATCGACTGTTTGAAAGAGCGTTCCAGTCCTTTGCATTTCACTGCTTTTTCAAAACATTCCTTCGAAAAGCAAAGATAAGCTCCCCGGCCATTTTTTTTACCTGTGGCATCGAGCATGAATTGATTTTCTGATGTTTTCAGGACTCTCAGCATTTCTCTTTTATTTTTCATTTCCTGACATCCTACGCATTTTCGCATCGGAATCTTCTTTGTTGTACTCAAATAATCACTCCTATTTATTCTTCATACAAATCTAAATCATCTGCGGTGTATTCTTCGTTATATTCTTCTGTATCATCAACGATTTCTTCCATAGGCATATCCATGTAGTTTGCCGGAAGTTCTCCAGATTCAATTGCCTGTGTTTCACTCTTGATGTCAATCTTATATCCGGTAAGACGTGCTGCAAGTCTAGCGTTCTGTCCTTCTTTACCGATTGCAAGTGAAAGCTGATAGTCTGGAACAATAACGCTTGCTGTTTTTTCATCCGGATCAGCTGCAACAGAAATAACTTTTGCCGGGCTGAGCGCGTTTTCAATTAAAAGGGCTGGATTTTCATTCCAATTGATGATATCGATTTTTTCGCCACGGAGTTCTGATACAATTGCATTGACTCTTGCACCGTTCATACCTACACATGCTCCAACTGGATCAACGTCTGGATCGTTAGACCATACAGCAATCTTTGTACGAGAGCCGGCTTCTCTGGCGATACTCTTGATCTCTACAATACCATCTTTTACTTCTGTGACTTCTGCTTCAAAAAGACGTTTTACCAATTCAGGATGTGTTCTTGAAACCACTATCTTTGGTCCTTTTGTTGTGTTTTTGACCTCAACAACGTAAAGTTTAATTCTTTCTGTTGGTTCAAATACTTCGCCTTTTACCTGTTCATTTTCTGTAAGCATTGCATCTGCTTTCCCGAGATTGATACTGATATTCTTTCCAACATAACGCTGAACAACACCTGTCACGATATCTTTTTCTTTTTCAAAATACTGATCGTATACTACTTTTCTTTCTTCTTCACGAATCTTCTGAAGAATTAAGTTCTTTGCATTCTGCGTTGCAATTCTTCCAAATGATTTTGATTCCACAGGAATCTGGACAATATCACCGATCTCATTGGCAGGATTCATAAGTTTTGCATTTGTGAGACTGATTTCTTCTACTGGATCTTCTACTGTTTCTACCACACGTTTCTCCTGAATAAGTGAGTACTCACAAGTTGTGCGGTCCATAAGCACTTTAATATTATCTGCTTTGCCAAAATGATTCTTACATGCATTAATCAGTGAATTTTCAATTGCATCAAGTAGTGTCTCTTTACTGATATCCTTTTCTTTTTCGAGGATATTAAGGGCTTCTAATAATTCGTTGTTCATTTGGTAACTTCCTCCTATCATTAAAAATCAAACGCAAGACGAACTAACGCGATATTGTTTCTTTCAAAGCTCTTCGTCTCACCATCTTCATATTCAATCGTGATTGTATCTTTATCAAACTCTTTCAGAATTCCGATAAATTCTTTCTGTCTGTCGATTGCCCGGTATGTGCGAATCTCGATTTCTTCTCCAATGCTTCTTGCAAAATCTTTTTCTTTCTTAAGTGGTCTTCCAAGTCCCGGCGAACTCACTTCCAGGATATATGCTTCATCAATAAAATCCTGTTCATCTAAAATGTCAGAAAGTTCTCTGCTGACAACCTCGCAGTCATCTACCATGATTCCTCCCGGCTTATCAATATAAGCACGGAGATACCAGTTGCTTCCTTCTTTCACATATTCTACATCCCAGAGATCAAATCCATATTTCTCCATAATTGGAATGAGAATCGCTTCTGTTTTTTGTTCATAGACTTCTCTTTTAGACAATCTTCTTCCTCCAATTCCATAAAAGAGGAGTGAACTTGTCGTTCACTCCTCTGCCGATTTACTTATGCTACTATATGCTATTATATCACTATTTCAATGAAAAGCAAGCCTTTTTCTACATTTATTCTGATACTGAATGTAGACATTCCATAATTTCTCTTAATTCTTCAATTTTAATCTGTCCCGGAGCAGAAAGTTTTCCAACTGATCCAAAAGTCAGATCAGAACCAAAAATCTCTCCACAGGCACGGGTTACAGCACCAAGTCTGCCCATGGAAATCGCACACATCGGACACTTTGCATGATTGGCCAACATTTCTTCCTCAGCGGCAAGCAGTGTAAGCACATCCCGCTTGTTCTTTGGCATGACTGCTATTTTAACCAGGTCTGCGCCTAATTCCTGCATTTTACAGAGTCTTCTTACAATCTCATCTTTGTCTGGTGTATTCTGGAAATCGTGATTTGAAATCATCACTTTCACATTATGTGCATGTGCCTTCTCAACGATTTCTTGCACCTGATGGTCCCCTGTATAAAGTTCCACATCAATGATGTCAACATAACCACTCTCAATAATGGTATTACAGAGTTCTACATAATCTTTAATGTGAATGACCTGCTCTCCACCTTCATCTGCGCTGCGGAAGGTAAATAAGAGTGGCTTATCCCCGATAATCTCACGGATCTCAGGTAATACGGATAGTACCTTTTCTTCCTTCAGTATGTCACAGTACCAGTCGCCTCTCCATTCAACGATATCCGTATGGTGATCTACAACTTCTTTTGTCTTCAGCCTGATATCAGGTCTTGCGATTCCCATAACAGATACACAAATCTTAGGAATGCCTTCCCCGATCTTCATTCCACGCACTTCTACTGTCTTCATTACAACATCCCTTTCTCTTTTTCTTTTCTATAAAAATGAAGGACGATTCTTTCAAGATAACGCTTCAGCACGATCTGTATTTCCTCTTTCGGATGAATTGGTCTTACTAAAATACTCTTTATACCCGTTCTTTTTGCACCCCAAACATCTGTAAATAACTGATCACCAATGAAAATCGTTGTCTTTTCGTCTGTCTTCATCAATTGCATTGCCTTTTTATAATTCTTTGTTGATGGCTTGTGTGCATCAAATACATACTTACTGTTCACTTGTTCTGCAAAAGGTCTTACTCGTGGTTCCTGATTGTTCGAGATCAGGCAAGTGTCAAAACCAATGCGGCGGAGTCTTTCAAAAAGCTGAATGGCTCTTTCATCAGCCGGGAAACCATGCGGCACCAGGGTATTATCAATATCAAAAATAAGACCTTTGTATCCTTTTTGATATAATTCTTCAAATTTGATCACATAAGTGGATGCAACATAGTCATCCGGATAAAATGTTCTAAACATCTTGCTCATCCATTTCTAATAATTTTTCTATTAATTCTTCACAAATCTGCAGCACCGTCTTGTCATCTGTGTTTACGATAACATCCGCAGCTGCTTCATATTTTGGTTGTCTTGTTTCCATCAGCTGTTGAATATATTCTACATTCATATTGCCACAAAGAAGCGGACGGTCATTGTTATCTTTTACACGACTCAAAATGGTTTCCGGTGATGCAGTCAGAAGAACGATCCTTCCATTCTTCTTGATTGCTTCTATATTACATTCTCTCATAGCAACACCACCACCACAGGAAATGATTGCATTCTTTCTAGACTGCATTTCCACCAGGAGCTGAGTCTCCAGATTACGAAAATATTCTTCCCCTTTTTCAGCAAAAATTTCTGAGATTGTCATACATTCGCGTTCCTCAATCATCTTATCCATTTCGATAATATCCATAGAGAATATAGAATTCATGTAATCGGCAACTGTGCTTTTTCCAGCTCCCATAAATCCAATCAAAGCAATATTATAATCGAATAGCTTCCGGCCCTGAATCATCCGGCTGTTCTGTTCAATCAGACGGAACACAGCCGATATCTCCTCTTTATAACGATTATGTTCAATCTTATCAGCGATTCGTTTATGTCTCTTTTCTCCCTGAAATGGCTGAAGAATCGGTATCCCATATTCTTCCTTGTATTTCATTATCTTTTCTACAATTTCATATCTTTCGTTCAGTACATCTACGATCTTCTCATCACAGTATGCAAGTTCTTCGCGAAAGAGCTCCAAATCATTCATCTTGTCCCATTCCTTTCAAGTTACCCATTAGATAAACTAATTATAGCAAAAATTCCTCAATCATTCTACACTATCAAGTGCTTTTTTTACATTCAATTTAAACTCTTCCCATGCTTCTTCATTCTCCACGAAATATTTCGGACAGATTTTGCCAGTCACATCATAGTGTCTGATCACATCATTTTCATCCAGTCCGAATTTCTCACAAAGCCACGCTGTGAGCTGTACCATTGACTGATAAGTCTCTCTGGTAAATTCTCCGCTTTCATTCGGATGACAGCATTCAATAGAAACAGTATCTTTATTCCGGCCATTGGATGCATATGCGATTTCCCATGTTGGAACACACTGTACGATTTCTCCTTCCAGCCCAACAATGAAATGACTACTCGCTTTGGTAATATGTGTATCCTTAAGACCATTAAAATAATCCCTGTTCTGCTTTGCTGTGGATCCTGGGTTGGCAGTATAGTGAATCACGATTCCTGTAATTTGTTCCGCTTCAAGTCCTGGTCTGGAATATTCATTTAAATCCAGAAGATCCACGGTGATATCTGGTTTTTCAGCGGTAATCTCATCGTCAGAAAGTTCCCAGTATTCATCTGATGAAAAAACTCCTGAAATTTTTGCGGCAATAAGAATCAGACAGAGGATAAATAATACCCCTATTCCTATTCTTCTATTTCTTACAAGTATTCGCTGTTGTTTTCTGGTGCATGTTTTTTTCTTTCGCATTTTTCTCATATCCGGCCTCTTTAACTTTTGTATCATTTTATGCTATTAAATTTACTATAACGAAAATATTTAAGTGAAACAATGCACTTTCGAAAACCTTAAGAAATACTTGTAAATTTCTTTATAACAGAAGGAATTTGGCTTATGCATCAAAAAACTCCTTGCCAAAAGCAAGGAGTCAAGAGCGACAGACGGGACTCGAACCCGCGACCTCCACCTTGGCAAGGTGGCGTACTACCAACTGTACTACTATCGCATATCAACTGCTGTGCTTATCGCATCAACAGTTGATAGTATACATTATGACATCAAAAATGTCAACATCTTTTTTTTACTTTTCTTCCATTTTTGCAAGTTCAAGACCTAATTCTTCAAGCTGTGCTGCATCTACCTGAGCCGGTGCTTCTGTCATCAGGTCTGAAGCATCTTTTACTTTAGGGAAGGCTATTACGTCACGGATGCTGTCTTCTTTTGCCATGAGCATGACAAGACGGTCAAGACCATATGCAAGCCCTGCGTGAGGTGGTACACCATATTTGAACGCATTTAGGAGGAATCCGAACTGTTCCTGTGCAGCTTCTGGCGTAAATCCTAATACTTCAAACATCTTGCTCTGAATTTCCTGATTGAAGATTCGAACACTTCCACCACCAATTTCGTTACCATTCAACACGATATCATATGCCTTTGCACGTACGCGACCCGGATCTGTGTCAATGTATGGAAGGTCTTCTTCCATTGGCATAGTAAATGGATGATGCATTGCTGTATAACGGTTTTGTTCTTCGTTCCACTCAAGAAGTGGAAATTCTGTGACCCAGAGGAATTTGTATTCGTTCTTGTCAAGAATTTCCATCTGGCGTGCAAGTTCCAGACGAAGTGCACCAAGAACAGCCCATACTACCTGATTCTTATCCGCAGCAAAGAGAAGTAAGTCGCCATTTTCGCCTCCCATAGCTTCGATGAGTGCTTTCATGCCTTCTTCTGTCATGAATTTTGCGAAAGAAGATTTTACACTTCCATCTTCCTGAATTGCAATATATGCAAGTCCTTTTGCGCCGTAATCTTTTGCGAAATCTACTAATTTATCAATTTTCTTTCTTGGCATAGATCCCTGTCCCTTGGCATTGATACCACGAACAGTTCCACCATTTTCGATTGCGTTTTTAAATACTACAAAATCGCAGTCTTTTACTGTTTCTGTTACATTTGTCAGTTCCATTCCGAAACGGATATCCGGTTTATCAGAACCATAACGGTCCATCGCTTCCTGCCAGGTCATTCTCTGGATTGGAAGTTGAACATCTATATCAAGGACTTCTTTGAATAATTTTGCAAGAAGTCTTTCATTTACATCGATAACATCATCCACATCTACAAATGATAATTCCATATCGATCTGTGTAAATTCCGGCTGACGATCCGCACGAAGGTCTTCATCGCGGAAACATTTCACAATCTGGAAATAGCGATCATATCCAGAACACATCAGAAGCTGTTTGAAAATCTGAGGTGACTGTGGAAGCGCATAGAAATTTCCCGGATGCACACGGCTTGGTACAAGGTAGTCTCTTGCTCCTTCCGGAGTGCTCTTGATAAGGAACGGTGTCTCAATTTCCAAAAATCCTTCTTCCGCGAGGAACTGGCGGGTAAGTGTAGCCACTTTACTTCTCATCATAAGATTTCGCTGGATATCAGGTCTTCGAAGGTCCAGGAAACGGTATTTCAGGCGAAGTTCTTCTTTTGTCTTCGTATTCTCTTCGATTGGGAATGGTGGTGTCTCAGATTCTGATAAGATTCTGAGCTGTTCCGGAATGATTTCAATTGCACCTGTTGCAAGATTTTCATTCACTGCACCGGAACGTGCTGTAACAGTTCCTACTACTGCAACTACGAATTCACTTCTGAGTTTTGCTGCTTTTTCAAGCATTTCTTTGTCTGTGCTTTCTTCTTCAAATACCACCTGTACAAGTCCTGAACGGTCACGTACGTCTACGAATACAAGGCCACCTTTATTCCTGTTCTTCTGTACCCATCCCATGATCGTTACTTTTTCACCGATATTCGCCTCTGAAAGCTCCGCACAGCGGTGTGTCCGCTTAAGGCCCATCATTGATTCTGCCATGATTTTTCCTCCTGTTTCTGCCTACAGTTCTAATACTGAATCTTTATAGCAATCGATAATTTCTTCATATCCATCAGCAATCATCTGATCCTTTTGGAATTTTTTGTTTTTCTTCATATTAGCGATAAGAACCTGCTTTCCTGCTGCTCTGTCCGCTTTCGCCATTTCAAGCACCTTAAGAACGCCTTCTTTGTGCATGTTCTTTTCTAATAAATATGCTTTCTTTTCTTTCTTTGATGGAATCTGGTATCCATTTTCCAGCATAAGCATTACGATACGTTCAAATCCGATGGAAAATCCACATGCCGGTGTATCCTGACCTGTAAATTTGCCGATCATCTTGTCATAACGTCCACCGCCGGCAACAGAACCTCCGAATTCGTCCATGGTCACTTCGAAAATGGTTCCTGTGTAGTAAGACTGTCCACGAACCAGTGTCGGGTCGAATTTCACGCGGAAATCTGCTTCTTTCGTAGCTTCTACTGTAGAAATGATCATCTCCATACTATCAGCTACTTTTTCATCAAGGAAACCTGCAAGCTTTTCCCTGCAGAAGCGGATTCCTTCAATATCATTACTGATTTCATCAAAAAGTCCAAGGTATTTGTCTACATTTTCTGCAGTGTAACCGCCAAGTTCAGCAAGTTCAGCGGCAACCCCTTCCTTGCCGATCTTGTCCATCTTATCAAGAATAATGAAAACTTCATCATAATCTTCTTCTCTAAAGCCACTGTAAGCAGCCATTGCTTTTAAGATATTTCTATCATTGATATTGACTGTAAAATTACTGAAATGCATCTTTCCAAGCATTGCTGTTGTGGCAAGGATCAGCTCGATTTCTGCAAGATTTCCTGGTTCTCCAAGAATATCGATGTCACACTGTACGAACTGGCGGAAACGGCCTCTCTGTGGTCTGTCTGCTCTCCATACATTTCCAATCTGCATTGCTTTGAATGGTGATGGAAGTTCATTCGCATGGTTCGAATAATATCTCGCAAGTGGTACGGTAAGGTCATATCTAAGCCCTCCATCCACAAGATCGATTTCTTCTTTTGCCTGATCGATTTTCAGTTTCTCTCCTCGTTTTAAGATCTTGAAAATTAATTTTTCATTATCACCGCCCTGCTTGCTGCAGAGATTTTCGATGTGTTCCATGCATGGTGTCTCAATCGAGATAAATCCAAATGTCTTGTAAGTATCTTTGATCATCTGAAGAACATAATCGCGGATTTCCATTTCATTTGGCATGATGTCTTTCATTCCAGTGACTGGCTTTTTCTTTAACGCCATAACCATTCTCCCTTTCGTTCTATCATTTCGTCGATTCTTGTGATGTATTCATTCACATCTCTGACGTTCTCAATTCGTATTAAATTGGTCTTGCGTCCATTCCTGCTGCCCGGTGCATCAATTTCGTATGGGAGTACCACTTTGGTTGATGAACCAGCTCCTGCTGCTACGATGGACTGCTTTTCTTCCATAATTAGTATATTGTATATTCCGGCTTTGTCAACCTTCGCATATCCAACATTTTCAAAATTACCGGCAATATTTTTCTGTCTGTAAAGATAATATGGATGCAGATCCATCTCTTTTGCACACTCTGCAGCCATACCGATCATTTCTTCCAGGTCTTTCGCCATCTGTCCGTAATTCGGACGCTCTTCTGATTCCTTCCTTTCCCGGCTGAGACGTGAGCCATGCTTCATGGCAAGTGCATGAACCGTAAGGCTGTCCGGCGCAAGCGCCTTAATCTGGCGCAGCGTATCTGCCATATCTTCCGGTGTTTCTCCCGGAAGTCCGGCAATCAGATCCATGTTGATATTATCAAAACCTATCGCTCTTGCCGTATGAAATGCTTCTACCGTCTCTTTCACCGTGTGGCGTCTTCCGATTACGTCCAGTGTCTTCTGCTGCATACTTTGCGGATTAATGGAAATTCTTCCCACATTATGCCGGTAGATTACTTCCAGCTTCTCGCGAGTGATACTGTCCGGACGACCAGCTTCTACCGTGAATTCTTTCAGATCATCAAAACAGAATTCCTGTTCCAAATGAGTAAGCACTCTGTCCATCTGCGCTGCACTTAAGGAAGTCGGTGTTCCGCCGCCCATGTAAATCGTGTTCAGTTTCTTATCTTTGGATACACTGGCAATATAAGATAATTCCTTTAGAAGTGTATCCACATACTCATCCAGCCTCTTTTCCCATTTGCAAAGGGGATACGAAGTGAAGGAGCAGTAACTGCATGTGGTAGGACAGAATGGAATTCCGATATACAGACTATATCCGTTCTGATAATCCAGCTTGTCGAGCTGTGCTTTTTCACGCTTTGCGATCTCAATTCCCAGCCTTGCCTTTGGCTCTTCAACTACATAAGTATCGTGCATGAATTCTATGATTTCATCATCTGAAAGTCCTTCTTCTACTTTCTCCATGATCATCTTCGTCGGACGGACACCCGTCATATCGCCCCATGCATGACGCTCTCCGGTAATAGAAACCAATGTCTGGTATAATTTTTTATTTATATATCTTTTCTGCGCTCTTTTATCTTTGATCCCTGCAATTTCACCCGGTAAAACAATAAATAACTGTTCTGATTCCTCACAGCAAAAACAAGAATCACTTCCAATGGAAACCATGATCAGCGATTCTTGTTCCGGTTCTACTGTCTGAGTGATTTCTGCATCGGGAAAGAATGATTTCACGATATGATACATATCATATGTGAATCTTTCATTCTGACACCTGATCTGAATCATTCTCTTAACCTCTCGTTTTTTGAATGTTTTTATATAATATCACAAATTACTTCACACTTTTAATTTTTATACGAAAGGATTATGTGCCTTTTCGTATGCAATCGTCGTCGGATGGCTGTGTCCCGGCAATACTCTTGTATCATCTGGAAGAACAAGAAGTTTCTCTTTGATTGAACTGATCAGCGCTTCCTTGCTGCTTGTCGCAAAATCAAATCGTCCTACAGAGCCGCGGAATAACGTATCTCCGCTGAACAGAACATTCTCTGATTCAATATAATAAGATACACCACCTGCAGTATGTCCTGGTGTATGGATCACTTTAAAATCAATCCCTGCAATCGAGAGGACATCCCCATCATGAATCACTGTTCCTCCCTGATAACTGTAACCATTTGTGTAAACCGTAGATTCATTCAATTTTGCATTGTTCAGAAGTGGAAGGTCTGTTTCTTCTACATAAACAGGCATTTCGCCAAATTCTTCTATTGTCTTATCGATTCCCATAATGTGGTCAAAATGTGCGTGTGTCAAAAGTATCGCTTTCAAAGTAATTCCTTCCTCTTTGATATATGCGATCATTTTCTTCGTCATTCCAGCCGGATCAATAAGTACCGCTTCTTTTGTCTCTTCATTGATTACTAAATAACAGTTCGTGCTAATAATTCCTGTTACAAATACCTCTATTTTCATTCTAAATTACCCCACTGATCGTTCAATATCAATTACGCCCGTTAATTTTCTGAGCTTATCTACAATTTTTCTTAATTCTTCTCTGCTGTGAACAATGAATCCTGTCTCAATGGTAGCAGTTCCCTGCTTGCTCGTTCTGACATTCATAGATTTTACATCCACATTCATTTCTGTATATACTTTTGTCATATCCATTAATAGTCCTTGACGGTCGTTTGCATAAATCTTGATTTCTGCCATATAGCTTGAGCCAGTCTCTGCCTTGCCCCATTCCGCAGGGATAAGCCTTGCACGTTCATGTTCCGGAAGATTAAGAATATTGATACAGTCAGTGCGGTGAATGGACATTCCACGGCCTCTTGTAATAAAACCGACGATTTCATCACCTGGAACCGGACTACAGCATCTTGAGAAGCGGACTGCCATGTCATCGATTCCTTTTACAACGATACCACTCTTTGATTTTGCAACATGAACTTTATTCTTGTTGGCCTCCGCCACTCTTTCAAGAATCGTTTCGTCCGTAATCTCTTTTTTGTGTTCCTTTTCATATTCTTCCACGAGACGATTCACGATCTGACCTTCCTTCAGACCACCGTGTCCCAGTGCAGCAAGTGTAGAATCCCAGTCACGGAATCCATATTTCTCCTGCCCGGCCTGCATATACTTAGGTTTCAGAATATCTGAAAGAACAATATTCTTTGATTTGCAGTAACCCACGAGAAGTTCTTTTCCACGGATGATATTGTCTTCCTTGAATTCTTTCTTGAACCAGCTGTTGATCTTATTTTTTGCCTGTGTACTCTTCACTATATTTAACCAGTCACGGCTTGGTCCTCTTGAATTCTGTGATGTGATAACTTCAATTCTGTCACCATTCTGAATCTTATAATCAATATTTACCAGTTTGCCGTTTACACGGGCGCCGACCATCTTATTGCCTACTGCTGTGTGAATTGCATAAGCAAAATCGATTGGCGTCGATCCCATCGGAAGGCTCTTAACATCTCCATTTGGTGTAAAACAGTAAACATCTTCCGCAAACAAGTCCAAGTCTCCTTTGAGGAGGTTCATGAATTCTTTGTTATCAGAAGAATCATTCTGCCATTCCAGTATCTGACGGAGCCAGTTCAGCTTTTCTTCTTCTCTTACCTCAATACTCTTCTTTCCGTCATCCGATTCTTTATATTTCCAGTGTGCTGCAATACCATATTCTGCTGTCTTATGCATTTCTTTTGTACGGATCTGGATTTCAAAAGGTTGTCCCACAGGACTCATCAGCGTCGTGTGGAGTGACTGGTACATGTTCTGCTTCGGCATAGCAATGAAATCTTTAAATCTTCCTGGAACCGGTGTATACATTTCATGAATCACACCAAGTGCTGCATAACAGTCTCGGACGGTATCCACGATAATCCTCACTGCAAAGAGATCGTAAATCTGGTCTACCGTTTTGTTCTGATTTACCATCTTTTTATATATACTGAAGAAATGCTTTACACGTCCGTATACTTTCGCTTCGATCCCTGCTTTTTCAATATGTGCAGAGACCTCGTCTACAATCTGCTGGATAAATTCTTCCCGCTCTGTTTTTCTTGCATTGACCTGATTTACAAGATCAAAAAACTTTTCAGGTTCTGAATACCGAAGTGCCAGGTCATCCAGCTCTGTCTTGATTTTGGAAATACCAAGACGCTGTGCAATCGGAGCATAGATGTCCATTGTTTCCTTTGCTTTTTCTTTCTGCTTTTCAGGCTTCATGAATTCCAACGTACGCATATTATGAAGTCTGTCGGCTAGTTTTACAATAATAACGCGTATATCCTTCGCCATGGCAAGGAACATTTTACGAAGGTTCTCTGCCTGCACATCCAGTTTGTCTGTTGAATAGGACAACTGTCCTAATTTTGTAACACCGTCTACAAGAAGCGCTACCTCATCTCCAAATTCCTTCCGAATCTCTTCCTCCGTCATTACAGTATCTTCTACAACATCATGAAGCATACCTGCAAGAAGTGTCTCCTTGTCCATTTCAAGCTCTGCGAGAATATGACACACGCACAAAGGATGAATAATATATTCTTCTCCGGATTTTCTCTTCTGTCCTTTATGTGCATTTCTGGCTATATTGAAAGCTTTATCAAGAATTGCAATATCTGTGGCCGGATGATATTTTGTGACCTTTTCTACAAGTGATTCGTATAAAGCATCCGGATCCTGGTAATCTACCGGATTCTTCACAGCATGTCCATCCACAATCTTTAATCCGGGGTCTGCTGCCCGCAATATCTCGTCATGATTGAATTCAAATCCTTCTGCCATAATGCCCCTCCTTTTTGTCTCTTCCTTTATATAACTTGCATATGTCCTGTTATTTTCCTGGATATTTGATGACAGAACGCACATCATATCCTTCAAATCTTTTTCTTCCTTTTAATCCCATAAGCTCCATCAGACAAACGATGGAAACAACTTCTGCTCCGGGACCTTCCACCAGCTGAACGATGGCATCCATGGTTCCACCTGTCGCCATAAGGTCATCAATAATCACGACCCTGTCTCCCGGTTTGATAGAACGTGTATGAATCTCAAGCTCTGCTGTTCCATATTCTAATTCGTAAGAAATAGATGCTGTTTCACAGGGAAGTTTTCCCTTTTTACGAACAGGAACAAAAGCTTTGTTCAGTTCATATGCTACTGGCATACCAAAGATAAATCCTCTCGACTCCGGTCCGATGATAATATCAAAATCTAAATCTTTTACTTCTTCTATTAATGAATCGATTGCCAGATGCAATCCTTCTGCATCTTCCAAAATGCTGGTCACATCACGGAAAATAATCCCTTCCTGTGGATAATCAAGAATACTAACTACATAATCTTCCAGTTTTTTCATAAATACCAATCCTCTTTTACGCACAATGTCTAATGTCAGTTTAGGCGTCCCAACCTGTAAGCTGACGATATATTAGCCTTAAGTATATCATATATTTTAGAATTTTCAAAATTTTATTTATAATTTTGTATCACAATTTGTGGTGTTTTTATCCCCTGATATTCATTTATAGACGGATAGTAAGTAAATGCCATTGTAATTCCATTGCCTCGCCCACGGAAAAGCTGCATATAAGAATTCTCTCCAAACTTCGCCCTTACATATTCCTGAAACCCTTTCACATCACCAAAGTACATGGCATCGATTTCAGTCCTACCGGCGTCTTCAACTCGAAGTTTCAGTACATTCTGATTTTTTCCTAAAATTCTTGCACTTTTTACATCGACCTGCCGCTGGGCAAATAATGGCTTTTCATTTCCTTTCCCGAATGGTTCTAGTACATAAAGTTCCCGAATAAAGGACTCGGTCACGCAGGAAAATGGAAGCTGCATATCGATTGCAATCTTTTCAACCAGATCCTCTTTCTGAATTCCAGAGCGTGCATTAATTTCCCTGCGGAATTCTTCCAGATTCTCTTCTTTCATGGAAAGACCTGCCGCCATTTTATGTCCACCGAATTTTGTCAGAAGATGGCTGCATCTGTTCAGCCCCTCATACATATGCCATGTCTCAATCGATCTCCCTGATCCTTTGATGCCTTCTTCTCCTTTTGTGAGCACAAATACCGGTTTGTAATATTTTTCCCGAACTCTTCCAGCAACAATTCCTGCAAGACTCTCGTGGCAGTCCGGCATATAAATCACAAGCACGTCCTGCTCCTTTAGCTCTGTATTTTCCACTTGAATAAATGCCTGCTCTACAGCATGTGCCGTCATGTCTTTTCTGCTGTCATTTAATGCTTTCAGATCCCCGGCCAGAACATCCGCCTCTTTCCCTGTCCTGGCATTCAGAAGTTCAAGAGCACGTTTTGCCGTATCCAGCCTCCCTGACGCATTCATACATGGTCCAAGTACAAATCCAATGTGGTAAGCATTTAGATTTTCTGCATTTACACCTGTACATTCCATCAGCGAACGAAGCCCGATATTCCTGGTATGTTTCAGCATTTCCAGGCCTTGTTTCACAAAAATCCTGTTCTCATCCACAAGCTCCATCACATCACCGACCGTGGCAATCGCAACATTTTCCATCAGATAATCCAGTTCATCTACCTCTCTGCCCATAGCTTCTGTCAAAGCTTCCACCAGCTTATATGCAACTGCAGCGCCACATAGTCCTTTGAATGGATAAGCACAGTCCTCCTGTCTGGGATCGACCACTGCATCCGCAGGCGGCAGAAGGAATGTCTTCTCATTTTCCTTTTCCTCATATGGAACTTCATGATGGTCAGTTACAATGACCGTCATACACAGGCTTTTTGCATAGGCAATCTCATTTCTAGCCGCAATCCCGTTGTCACAGGTCACAATGGTGTCAACATCCGCTTCCAGAGCCCGGTCGATCAGATTCTGATTCAGACCATAACCATCCTTCATGCGGTCCGGGATATCGCTGTCAACGATGGCTTCGAGAGCCTTAAGTCCTTCCATTAAAATATAAGTTGCCTGGATTCCATCGATATCATAGTCCCCGATGATTCTGATTTTTTTTTTGTTTGTAATTTTTTCACATAAAATAGAAACTGCTTTATCCATGTCTTTCATCAGCATTCCATCATAAAGATCGGCAATTGTTCCATACAAATATTTGCCGACCGCCTCATCACCGATCACTTCACGATTCCTGATCAGAGAAGCAATCCGTGGGCTAATATGGAATTTTTTACTTATGCGCTGAAAATCCGCACCCTTTCTCAAAAGTACCCAGTTTTCCATTTTTCCTCCCAAAGCATATGATTCACAAAAAGGTGCTGGATACTCCAACACCTTTATTGGTTATGATGCTTTATTGAATTTTGATTTAAATACATACCAGAGTGAGCCTGTGATACATACAGACGAATATGCACCGCCGATAAATCCAACGATCAATGGGCTGGCAAATTCTTTGATAGAACTTACTCCAAGGATATATAAAACAACGACCATGACAACGGTTGTAATAGAAGTGTAAATACTTCTGGACAGGGTACATGTGATACTTCTGTTCACCACATCTGCCAGTTCTTCATTACGCTTCTTGGTCTTCAGTTCTTCACGGATACGGTCGAAAATAACGATCGTCGCATTGATGGAATATCCTACGATAGTAAGCATACATGCGATAAATGTATTTCCAACAGATACTCTTGCCACTGCATAGAATGCAAGCATAATAAGTACATCGTGAAGCAGAGCAATGACTGCACTTACCGCAAAACGGACATCCTTAAAACGGAACCAGATATAGATGAGCATGCACGCAGTAGCGATAAGCACTGCAACAATCGCATCCTGACGCATTTCCTTACTTACAGTGGAACTGATATTTTCTGCTGTGATCAGACTTGCATCTACCTCAAATTCGTCCACAAGCGCCTGATTCAGACGTTCTCTTTCTTCCAGATCCAGTGTCTTTGTCTTAATGATTACTTCATTTGTACCTTTTACTTTCTGTGTTTGGACTGTATGATCTCCTGTTGCATCCTCTACGACCGGCACAATGAGTTCATCGATTTCTTCAATGGTGTAATCCTCGTTAAATGCAACATTTGTTGCTGTACCGCCCTTAAAATCCAGACTGTAATTCAAGGCACCATTTCCCTTCGATGCCTGATATCCCATGGTGACAAAACCTAGAAGAATGATTCCAATGGATATAGCGAAACAGATTTTCTTCTTTCCAACGAAGTCAAATACCTTGCCAAATACTTTTCCTTTGGCATAGAACTTCTTGTCCTTAATTCCAACAGCATAAAGTGCAAATACCAAAATTCTGGTAATTACAAGTGCAGTAAACATAGATACCACGATACCAAGCGCAAGTGTCTGTGCAAATCCTTTGACACTTCCAGAACCCTTAAGTCCAAGCACCAAGGCTGCGATCAGTGTTGTAATATTTCCATCAACGATGGCTGACAAAGCTTTCTGGAATCCAGTCTTTAACGCGCCGCGCACACTACTGTCTGCCGCAATTTCTTCCCCGACACGTGCGAAAATAATAACGTTCGCATCTACCGCCATACCGATGCCCAGGATGATACCTGCAATTCCAGGAAGCGTCAGTGTAATATCAAACGCATTGATCAGAACCAGTACAAGACCTGTATAAATAAGTAGTGCTATACTTGCTGCAAATCCCGGAACACGGTAAACAATACACATGATTACAAAGACGATGAGAAGACCGATAATTCCGGCTTTGATGCTTGTCTCAATTGCATTATTTCCAAGCTGTGCACCTACCACGTTCGAGCGAAGTTCTTCTAATTCCAACTGAAGTCCTCCAATACGGATCGTTGTTGCAAGGTTCTCTGCATCTTCAAAGCTTTTCATACCGTTGATGTAAGCTTCCCCACCAGTAATAGCAGTTTCCACGACCGGTTCTCTGATGACTTCTCCATCATAGACAATGGAAATCGTTTTTCCAACATTTGCCGCTGTTGCCTCTGCGAACTTCTCTGTTCCCTCTTCATTCAAATTCAGAATTACAACATACTCTGTTGCGGATGTCGTCTGATTTTTCTGTGTAGCAGCTTCTGCCGTTTTGATATCTGTACCACTTAATACGACTTCGCCTGATTCATCCCTGAATTCCAGAGAGCCAGGTTTGCCAAGTTCTTCGAGAATCGCATTTGCGTCCGAAACGCCTGGAATCTCGATATTGATCCGGTCACTTCCCTCCTGATATACAGTTGCTTCCGTGCTATACTGTTCTACCCTCTTCTGAAGCTTGTAAATGGTATCCGCCATCTGTTCACTGGTAGGATCCGTATTTGTTACTTCATAAGTGATACTTACACCACCGGCAAGATCAAGTCCAAGATTGATATTTTTAATCGCACCTGTTTGATTTTGCCCAATTCCAAACACACAGGTAATCCCAAGTACGATTAGAAATACTGTTGTTAAAATAAGGCTTAATATGCCCTTATTTTTCTTCATTCTTCTTCCTCTTTTCTTTTTAAATTTGTTTTTTACATGCAGGCATCTATGCCAAGCACACCGCTTTCTTCTTCTGAAATATGGGTGCCAAAAAAGGTTTCCATAACTTTGATCATGTAATAGGTATCCCTAAGTCCGGCCGTCTCATAAGACGAATGCATGGCTAGCTGTGGAAGTCCGATGTCGACAGCGCTCATGGAAACCTTTGTTGCGGAAATATTTCCAAGGGTACTTCCACCAGCCGCATCGGAACGGTTTGCAAAGAACTGTACCGGGATTTCTGCTCTGTCACAAAGTTCTCTAAATACGGCTATGCTGACGGCATCACTGGTATACTTCTGCTCTGCATGCATTTTTACAACTACACCCTCATTCATATATACACAATTCGTTACATCTGTGAGCTCCGGATGATTCGGATGCACCGCATGTGCATTGTCCGCACTTAGCATGAAGCTGGATGCAATTGCACGATAATAATCTTCTTCTGTCTTACCAAGTGCGCTGTTCACACGATGTAATACATCATATAAAAATGTAGAACATGCCCCCTGCTTAGTCGAAGACCCTACTTCTTCATTGTCAAAGCATGCATAAACATTGATATTCTTTGCATTGTTTCCCTTTAAAAAACCTTTTAATGCCGCAAATCCACACTGGAGATCATCCAGATGCTGCGAAGAAATAAATTCTTCATTTGCTCCCCAGATGGCTGGTGCCATACGGTTGTATAAATAAAGGTCACTTCCATAAACAGCATCTTCATCTACACCAAGTTCTTTCGCAATCAGTTTTTTGAATTCACCTTTTTTATAACCTGCACCTCCAATTAGCGGAAGCAGATCTACCTGCTTATTATACTTGTAACCATCATTTACCGCACGGTTCATGTGAATTGCTACATTAGGAATCAGAAGCAGATCTCTGTCGATGTTCAAAAGCTTTGTTACGATCTTATTTCCTTCTTTTACCATGACACGCCCAGCCACAGAAAGTGGTTTGTCGAACCAGGTCGCGCAGAGCATTCCGCCATACCCCTCTGTATTTAACTGTGTATATTTCCCTTTGACTTCAATTTCTGCATTTTCCTTCACTCTGAATGTCGGACAGTCAGAGTGCGACGCTGCCACATGGAAACTATATTCCTCTAAATCAGTTCCAACATTCACAGCAATAATACTTGACTGATTTCTGTTAACAAAATATTTTCCACCAGGAACAATATTCCATTTCTTTCCTTCCAAAAGTTCTTCGTATCCATGAGATGCAAGTTCTTCTTTTATGTTACTTATTGCATGAAATACGGATGGACTCTTCTGAAGAAATGATAACAATTCTTCTGACGATTGTCTATACATAGTTGCTCTCCTTTGTATTTCTATAAATTCCGTTGGCATTATAACACAAATTTATGTATTATACCACTTTTTCTTTAAGATAACATTCCTCCTGCCGTTCCTCCGGCAAGGCAGACACCAAATGCAATTGCCATTTCTGTTCCTGCAAAAGAGGAACGATAGACACCAATCGATATCAGGACGAGGAACACAAAATAGAGAACTCCAATCATAGCTCCCCACAGAAACCGTCTGACCTTCATCTGTTTCCCCGCAAGAAAACCACCAATAAAAGCAGACAGTATATAGGTAATCACGATTCCTATCTCTACTGCCTGCTCTGATAAATCAAATTTGTATAACAAAAAACTAATACCTAAAAGCATGGCACAGCTAGTCACATATGCTGCCAGCAAGGATTTGATCATCCATCCGGCTCTGATCTCACTTTCCCTTTTTCTCTCCATAAACTTATCCTCCTTTTCTTTCTAAGAAGAATTTATGAATGAAAAGAAAAAATTATTCTAAAACTGGCTCTGATATAAGTGATAATAAAATCCACCCTTATTCAGCAGAGTCTTATGGTTTCCTTGTTCGATGATTTTTCCGTCTTTCATGACAAGGATCACATCTGCCTCTTTAATTGTTGAAAGCCTGTGAGCAACGATAAAACTGGTTCTTCCCTTCATCAGTCTTCCAAATGCTTCCTGAACCTTCATTTCTGTTCTGGTATCAATCGAAGATGTAGCTTCATCCAGAATCAGCATAGACGGATTAGAGAGCATGACTCTCGCAATACAGAGAAGCTGTTTCTGTCCCTGTGAAAGGCTGCCGCCATCTTCTGTAATAAATGTATCATATCCATTTGGAAGTCTTCGGATAAATGCATCCGCAAAAGAGGCTTTGGATGCCTGAAGCATTTCTTCCTCTGTGGCATCCGGTCTTCCCATCATAATATTTTCACGAATCGTGCCCGTCTTAAGCCACGTCTCCTGAAGTACCATCCCATATCCTGCACGGAGACTTCTTCGCGTCATTTCACGGATGTCCACGCCATCCACACAGATGGATCCGGAATTTACTTCATAAAAACGCATGAGCAGGTTGATCAGCGTCGTCTTTCCGCAGCCTGTCGGCCCTACGATCGCGATTTTCTGTCCCGGCTTTACGTCCAGTGAAAAATCTTCAATCAGTTTCTGACACGGATCATAAGAAAACGCCACATCCTGTATATGAATGTTTCCTTTTATTTCTTCCGGATCTTTTGGATATTCTGATTCTGGAATCTGCGGTTCCTCT
>JAQYAI010000194.1 GCA_029227655.1 bacterium
CGGAGAGACTTCCTATGATACAGAGTTAGAAGAAAAAATACAGGCCGCAGCACCTTCTGCCGGAGGTGGAGCAGGTGTTTCGGATGCCAATGAAAGAGATGCTTATTTTGCAGATGCCGCAAGGCTTTTGATTGATAAGGATAAAGGTTCCATAGGAATGTTGCAGCGTTATTTTAAGATAGGATTTAACCGGGCGGCACGTATTATGGACCAGTTAGAGGAAGCCGGAATTGTAGGGCCGGAAGAGGGGACAAAACCAAGAAAGGTCATTATGGGACCGGAGGAGTTTGAGCAGTATCAGGAAGAATACCTGTAAAGGTATCAAATAGAGCAACTAATACATGGTAGAAAGATACCAGGGATTTAAAGATGATGGAGGACAATATGAAAAGTGACATTCAAATCGCACAGGAAGCTGTTATGGAGCCAATTACAGAGGTGGCAAAGAGACTGGATATTAGAGAGGATGAATTAGAATTATACGGAAAATATAAGGCAAAATTCTCCGATGAATTATTAGAGAGGGTAAAAGACAACCCGGATGGAAAGCTGGTCTTAGTGACAGCTATCAACCCAACTCCGGCAGGAGAAGGTAAGACAACAACCACCATTGGTCTTGCTGACGGTATGCAGAAACTCGGAAAAAATGTAATGGTTGCACTTCGTGAACCATCTCTTGGACCTGTATTCGGTGTAAAAGGCGGAGCAGCAGGCGGCGGATATGCACAGGTAGTTCCAATGGAAGATATCAACCTTCATTTTACAGGTGATTTCCATGCAATCGGAGCGGCTAACAACCTCCTTGCAGCTATGATCGACAACCACATTTACCAGGGAAATGAACTTAATATTGACCCAAGAAAAATTACATGGAAACGCTGTGTAGATATGAATGACCGTCAGCTTCGTTACGTAGTAGATGGTCTTGGTGGCAAACCAAACGGAACACCACGTGAAGATGGATACGATATTACAGTAGCATCAGAAATTATGGCTGTTCTCTGTCTTGCAAAAGATATTACGGATTTAAAAGAACGTCTTTCACATATCATCATCGGATACACATACGGAAAGGCTTCAGAACAGAAACCAGTAACAGCTGGGGATCTCCACGCAGAAGGTGCTATGGCAGCACTTCTGAAAGATGCGTTAAAACCAAATCTTGTACAGACTCTGGAGAAAGTACCAGCAATCGTGCACGGTGGTCCATTTGCAAATATTGCTCACGGATGTAACTCTGTGACAGCAACAAGAATGGCTATGAAATTAGCGGATTATGCAATCACAGAAGCAGGATTCGGAGCTGACCTTGGAGCAGAAAAATTCTTAGATATCAAGTGTCGTATGGCAGGCATCAAACCAAATGCGGTAGTAATCGTTGCAACAGTTCGTGCGCTCAAATACAATGGCGGAGTTGCAAAAGCGGATCTTAATAATGAAAACTTAGAAGCACTTGAAAAAGGACTTCCAAACCTTCTCAAACATGTAAGCAATATCAAGAATGTATACAAACTTCCATGTGTTGTTGCAATCAATGCCTTCCCGACAGATACAAAGGCAGAACTTGATCTTGTAGAGGCAAAATGTAAAGAGCTTGGCGTAAATGTTGCACTTTCAGAAGTATGGGCAAAAGGTGGAGAAGGCGGACAGAAACTTGCAGAAGAAGTGATTCGTCTCTGCGAAGAATCAAATGATGATTTCTCATATTCGTATGAATTAGACGGAAACATTGAAGACAAGCTGAACCAGATCGTTCAGAAGATCTATGGTGGAAAGCGTGTGGTTCTTACAGCACAGGCACAGAAACAGGCAAAAGAATTAGAAGCACTTGGATTTGGAGGCTGCCCGATCTGTGTAGCTAAGACACAGTACAGTCTGACAGACGACCAGACAAAGCTTGGTGCGCCAACAGATTTTGAAGTGACGGTACGTAATCTCAAGATTTCAGCAGGTGCAGGATTTATCGTAGCACTTACAGGTGAAATCATGACAATGCCAGGTCTTCCAAAAGTTCCGGCAGCAGTTCGTATCGATGTAGATGAAACCGGAAAGATCACAGGTCTTTTCTAGATAGGACAATAGTATAATATAAAATCAAAAGTACAGAACAAGTATTCGGCTTTGTTCTGTACTTTTGCTATTTCGTCTGATATAATCTGGTTATATTGATGAGAGTGATACCTGTTTTATGAGGAGAAGAGGATGAACTGGAAGAGAAGATTTGGAAATATAATATTAGAAAGAGGAAAGGGCTATTACCAACATGGACATGTACAGGATTTGTCTTATGAAGATCATGTCTATAAGGCAAGAGTTGTGGGCGATGCTTCTTATCATGTGGAGATCAAGATACGGGACGATGAGCTGGTTTATGCAAAATGTTCCTGTCCGTACGCTGCTTCCGGAAAATATTGTAAACATATGGCAGCAGTCTTGTATGCAATCGATGACAAGGGGGAGGAACTCAGGAAGATGTCAATTCAAAAGGAAGCGTTTAAAGTCCAGCCGTTTGCAGTGTCTGAGGATAGATATCAATATTTTGATCTGGGAAGAATTTTGAAGGATATTGAATTTCAGAATGGCAATATCAGGAAGCACAGAGTCTGGTTTCCCATCAAAAAGTAGTCCTTCATGAGGTGGAGATAGGATATTACCATTTTATGAATGAATCTGAACTTTGTGGCAAAGCCCGGGGCAGCTTCGATGATGGCAGATATCAGAGACAGATATCGCTGTTCTTCGATAGAGACAGTTTGATTCAGGGGAGTTGCAGTGTGCCGAGATGTGGTGGTTATTATCAGACATCTTATTATGGTGCCAGAAATATTTGTAAACATATGCTGGCATTACTGCTTTTGTTGGATGAATATTTGAAGAAATATAATCCGGGAGATTCGACGGATGATGCCGGTCTTTCTCTATTTCATAGGTTTCGTAATCAGCATGTGAAAGATGTGATAGAAAAAAATACAGAGCAGGTACATGATCTGATATTGGAACCCGTTCTCGAGAGAGAGGGAGAAGAGTTAAATGTAACGTTTAAGGCTGGAACGGACAAATTATATGTGGTAAAGAACCTGACGGATTTTATTAATACTTATGAAAATAATGCAACGTTATTGTTCGGTTCCAAAACGGAAATAGATACAGCCAAGCATCGTGTCAGTGATGTTTCAGAGAATGTATTTGAATATGTGACAAAAATCGTAAAAGAGGAACTGAACCGCACAGAACATATGAGAAGCTCTATGCGCTACTATTATAATAATGAGGAAATTAAGAATCGTATCGCATTGTATGGGGAGCGTCTGGATCAGTTTTATGATCTTTACGAGGGAAGATCTGTTGCATGTAATGATAAGACCGGAAGGAAAATGGTAAAGACAACGGTTGAATTGAAAGAGGGAAAGCCAAATATCCGTCTGAAAGTTGAAAAAGACATAGATGAGGAACAGATCTTTCATGGAGTGCAGGTGACGGGAAAAGTTCCAGATTTTATCAGAGGAAAAGATTATCAGTATTATTTCAAGAAAGATGCTTTTTGCCGGATCAATCGTGAAATTGCCGGTGAAATACAGCCACTGATGGAATTGGGAGAATCTGGAGAAATTTCTTTTTCCGTAGGGCGGAAACACTTATCGGAATTTTATCTTCAGGTCCTTCCTATGTTAAAGCGCAATGTTCATGTGGAAGAAGTGGAACCAGAGGTCGTGCAGGAATATATTCCACCAGAGGCGGTATTTGCGTTTTATTTGGATGCAGAAAATGGGACAATTACCTGCCGTCCGAAAGCTCATTACGGAGAAAATACCGTTTCTCTTATGGATTGCTATTCCAATGACAGTGTATTTGAAACGTTTCGTAATCGCAATCAGGAAGAAGAAATTTTATATTATTTAGAAAAATTTTTCCCAGCAATTGATAGAAAGAATGATGAATTACTTTGTGAAGAATCGGAAGAGGCAGTGATAAGGCTGCTGGATAGTGGGATGGACAGACTTATGACCTTGGGAGAGGTACATACAACAGAGCGTTTCCGCAATATGAATGTCCGAAAAGCACCGAAACTGAAAGTAGGAGTTTCGATCGAAAGCGATATCATGAATCTTTCGGTTTCCAGTGAAGATCTCAATCAGGAGGAGTTGCTCCAGTTACTGCAAAGCTATCATCGGAAGAAAAAGTATTATCGTTTGAAGAACGGGGATTTTATTGCCGTAAATGATGCCGATATGGATATGCTTGTCCAGATGATGGAGTCCTTACAAGTATCTCCAAAAGAATTTGTAAAGGGAAATATGAAACTCCCGGTTTATCGTGC
>JAQYAI010000195.1 GCA_029227655.1 bacterium
ACAGCAATGAAAATCAAACAGCAGCGTAAACAGAAATTCTCTACAAGAGAATATAACCGTTGCAGAATCTGTGGACGTCCACATGCATATTTAAGAAAATATGGAATCTGCCGTGTATGTTTCCGTGAATTGGCATACAAAGGTGAAATTCCAGGAGTTAAAAAAGCTAGCTGGTAAGAATTAGATTACCGTTTCGAATAATGAATCATCATACAAGGAGGAAAATCCAAATGACAATGAGCGATCCAATTGCAGATATGCTTACAAGAATCCGTAATGCAAACACTGCAAAACATGATACAGTTGATGTTCCGGCATCTAAAATGAAAATCGCAATTGCTGAAATCCTTTTCAATGAAGGATATATTGCAAAATACGAAATCGTAGACGAAGGAAGCTGGAGCACAATCCGCATCACATTAAAATATGGTGTAGATAAAAATGAAAAAGTTATCTCAGGTCTTAAGAGAATTTCTAAACCAGGTCTTCGCGTTTATGCTGCAAGCAATGAATTGCCAAAAGTACTTGGTGGACTTGGAACAGCTATCATCTCTACAAACCAGGGCGTTTTAACTGACAAAGAAGCCAGAAGACTTGGTGTAGGTGGAGAAGTTCTTTGCTTCGTATGGTAAGCACTGAGCATCATAGATAACCGCACATAATGTGCAAATGTAACTGAAAACAGAGCAGGCTGAGCTCCTGCTCCGAGAATTTAAGTGTAGGAGGAAATGGAAATGTCACGTATCGGAAGACTTCCAATCGCTGTACCAGCAGGTGTTACTGTTGAAATCGCAGCAAACAATGTAGTGACTGTAAAAGGTCCAAAGGGGACTCTCACAAGAGAACTCGCACCAGAAATGGAAATTAAAAATGAAAACGGAACAATCGTTGTAACAAGACCTAATGATTTAAAGAGAATGAAATCTTTACATGGTCTTACAAGAACACTTATCAACAACATGGTGATCGGTGTTACAGAAGGATACCAGAAAGTTCTTGAAATCAACGGTGTAGGTTACAGAGCAGCAAAATCTGGAAAGAAATTAACATTGAACTTAGGATACTCTCATCCAGTTGAAATGGAAGATCCAGAAGGTATTGAAACAGTACTTGAAGGACAGAACAAGATCACTGTTAAAGGTATCGATAAAGAAAAAGTAGGCCAATACGCAGCTGAAATCAGAGAAAAGAGAAGACCTGAACCTTATAAAGGAAAAGGTATTAAATATGCTGATGAAGTTATTAGACGTAAAGTTGGTAAAACTGGTAAGAAATAAGTAAGGAGAGTGTGAACAATGGTTAGTAAAAAATCAAAAAACGAAATTCGTGTAAAAAAACACAGAAGATTACGTAACCGTTTTAGCGGAACAGCTGAAAGACCACGTTTAGCTGTATTTAGAAGTAATAATCATATGTATGCTCAAATTATTGACGATACAGTTGGAAATACTCTTGTTTCTGCTTCAACTCTTCAGAAAGACGTTAAAGCTGAACTTGAAAAAACTAACAACGTTGATGCAGCAGCATACTTAGGAACAGTAATTGCTAAGAAAGCAATTGAAAAAGGTATCACTTCTGTTGTCTTTGACAGAGGCGGCTTTATATACCATGGAAAAATTAAAGCATTAGCAGACGCAGCAAGAGAAGCTGGTTTGGATTTCTAGGAGGAGGAGCACACATGAGACAGGAACGTATTGATGCTAATCAGTTAGAACTTACTGAAAAAGTTGTATCAATTAAACGTGTAACCAAAGTTGTTAAAGGTGGCCGTAACATGAGATTCACAGCTCTCGTAGTTGTAGGAGACGGAAACGGACATGTTGGTGCAGGTTTAGGAAAGGCAGCTGAAATTCCAGAAGCTATCCGCAAAGGAAAAGAAGATGCTATGAAGAAACTTATTTCAGTTACTTTAGATGAAAATGGAAGTATTACACATGACTATGTAGGAAATTTCGGAAGTGCTTCTGTACTTCTTAAGAAAGCTCCAGAAGGTACTGGAGTTATCGCTGGTGGCCCAGCACGTGCAGTTATTGAACTTGCAGGTATCAGAAATATCCGTACAAAATCATTAGGTTCAAACAATAAACAGAACGTAGTACTTGCTACAATCGAAGGTTTAAAAGAACTGAAAGCTCCAGAAAAAGTAGCTAAACTTCGCGGAAAATCTGTAGAAGAGATTTTAGGCTAAGGAGGAGATTGCAGATGTTAAAAGTCACATTAGTAAAATCAACAATTGGAGCAATTCCAAAACATAAAAAAACAGTTGAAGCTTTAGGACTGAAAAAGCTTAACAAAACAGTTGTTTTACCAGACAACGATGCAACCAGAGGTATGGTTGCACAGGTAAAACACCTTGTAAAAGTAGAAGAAGCTTAATCTTATAAACTAGGAGGTGTCACAATGGAGTTATCTAACTTAAGACCAGCTGATGGTTCAAAACACAGCGATAATTTCAGAAGAGGCCGTGGACACGGTTCAGGAAATGGTAAAACTGCTGGTAAGGGACATAAAGGTCAGAAAGCTCGTTCAGGAGCAACAAGACCAGGTTTCGAAGGTGGTCAGATGCCATTATACAGACGTATTCCAAAAAGAGGTTTCACAAACAGAAATTCTAAAGAAATCGTTGGAATTAATGTCAGCGCATTGGAAGTATTCGAAAATGATACAGTTGTAACAATCGAATCTTTAATCGAAGCAGGTATTGTTAAGAACCCAAGAGATGGTGTTAAAATTCTCGGAAATGGTGAATTAACTAAAAAACTTACAGTTCAGGCTAATGCATTTAGTGCTGGTGCTGTTCAGAAAATCGAAGCACTTGGTGGAAAAACAGAGGTGATCTAATGCTGCAAACATTCCGTAAGGCATTTCAAATTGAAGATATACGGAAGAAAATATTGTATACATTTGCAATGTTGTTTGTAGTAAGACTTGGTTCACAGCTGCCTACTCCAGGAGTGAATCCAACTTATATTCAGCAGTTCTTTGCGAGTCAGACCGGTGAAACATTTAACTTTTTTAATGCCTTCACCGGAGGCTCGTTTGAGACAATGTCAATCTTTGCATTGAGTATCACACCGTATATTACATCTTCTATCATTATGCAGCTTCTTACGATTGCAATTCCGAAATTAGAAGAAATGCAAAAAGATGGAGAAGACGGAAGAAAGAAGATTGCTACAATTACACGTTATGTGACAGTTGCACTTGCTCTTGTTGAATCAACAGCTATGGCTGTAGGATTTGGAAGACAGGGACTTTTGATAGAATATAATTTTGTAAATGCAGCGATTGTTGTTCTTACACTTACAGCAGGATCAGCATTCCTGATGTGGATTGGTGAAAGAATCACAGAAAAGGGAGTGGGAAATGGTATTTCTATCATCCTGCTTATCAATATTTTATCTCGAATTCCTTCAGACTTAACAACACTGTATGAGCAGTTTGTTAAAGGAAAAGGACTCGCAAAAGGTGGACTTGCGACAATTATTATTCTTGCAATTATTCTTGTAGTGGTTGTATTCATAATCATTTTACAGGATGGGGAAAGAAGAATTCCTGTTCAGTATTCACAGAAAATACAGGGAAGAAAGACAGTAGGCGGGCAGTCTACAAACATTCCATTGAAAGTAAATACAGCTGGTGTTATTCCAGTTATCTTTGCTTCATCAATCATGCAGTTCCCAATCATCATTGCTTCATTCCTTGGAAAAGGAAATGGAACAGGGATTGGAAGCGAAATTCTCAGAGGTTTGAATTCATCGAACTGGTGCAACCCAGATAATATCAAATATTCATGGGGCTTAATCGTATATATTGCATTGACAATTTTCTTTGCGTATTTCTACACCAGTGTTACATTCAATCCATTGGAAATTGCGAACAATATGAAAAAGAGTGGTGGATTTATTCCAGGTATCCGTCCTGGAAAACCAACATCAGATTACTTAGCAAAGATTTTAAATTATATTATCTTTATTGGAGCGTGCGGTCTTATTATCGTTCAGGTTATTCCATTCTTCTTTAATGGAGTATTTGGCGCAAGCGTATCATTTGGTGGTACATCCCTTATTATTGTCGTCGGAGTAGTATTAGAGACAATAAAGCAAATTGAATCACAGATGCTTGTACACAATTATTCAGGATATTTAAATAACAAGAGAGGATTCTTATAAGAAGCGTTTTCCTTGGGATTTAAGAAGAAAAAGTAGCTCGTTGTATTTTATCCAATAAAAATGATAAAAAACAACGAGCTTTTTTGGATATAAAAAGATTTATATGGTTTAAAATGAAAATGAATTCATAAAAGGGAGGTCGTAATATGAAGATCATTATGTTAGGAGCACCTGGAGCAGGAAAAGGTACTCAGGCTAAAAAAATTGCTGCTAAATATGAAATTCCTCATATTTCAACAGGAGATATTTTCAGAGCAAATATCAAAAACGGAACAGAACTTGGGAAAAAAGCAAAAACATATATGGATCAGGGCCTTTTAGTACCAGACGAATTGGTTGTAGACCTTGTTGTTGATCGTGTGAATCAGGAAGATTGTTCAAGAGGATATGTACTTGATGGTTTCCCAAGAACAATTCCACAGGCAGAAGCTTTAGATAAGGCTCTTGCAGCTCAGGGACAGAAAATGGATTATGCAATTGACGTAGACGTTCCTGATCAGAATATTGTACAGCGTATGGGTGGACGTCGTGCATGTGTAGGATGTGGAGCAACATATCATCTCGTATATGCGGCACCAAAGAAGGAAGGAATCTGCGATACATGCGGAGCAGAACTTATCCTTCGTGATGATGACAAACCAGAAACAGTTGAAAAACGTCTCGGTGTTTATCATGAACAGACACAGCCACTGATTGACTACTATACAAAAGCTGGAATCTTAAAGACAGTTGATGGTACAGTAGCAATGGAAGATGTTTTTGAAGCTATTGTTTCTATTTTGGGAGAATAATTCATGTCGATTACGATTAAATCAGCAAGAGAAATAGAACTGATGACAGAAGCGGGAAGAATTCTGGAAATCGTGCACGACGAAATGGAAAAGGCATTAAAGCCGGGAATGACGACTCATGACATTGATGCTTTAGGAGAAGAAGTGATTCGCAGTTACGGCTGCGAACCTTCTTTCCTTAATTATAATGGTTATCCGGCATCGATCTGTGTATCAGTCAACGATGAGGTTGTGCATGGAATACCTTCGAAAAAGCGTACGATTCAGGAAGGTGATATCGTAAGTCTGGATGCAGGAGTTATTTATAAGGGATATCACTCTGATGCGGCTAGAACGCATGCCGTGGGAGAAATAAGCGCGGAAGCAAAGAAATTGATTGAAGTAACACAGCAGAGCTTCTTTGAGGGTTTGAAATATGCAAAAGAAGGGAATTATTTATTTGAGATTTCTGGTGCAATAGGTCGTTATGCAGCAAAATTTGGTTATGGTGTTGTTCGCGAATTGTGTGGCCACGGTATTGGAACACATTTGCATGAGGATCCAAATATTCCAAACTATCCAATGTTACGAAAAGGACCAAAACTAAAAGCTGGAATGACATTAGCAATTGAGCCTATGATTAATATGGGAACGGAGCGAGTGAAGTGGCTGGACGATGACTGGACGGTAGTGACCGCTGATGGGAAATTGTCCGCTCATTATGAAAATACAGTGTTGATCACAGATGGTGAACCAATATTATTGACACTGAGAAAATAAGAGGCACACTTGTATGGACAGATGGGAAAAAGGAATGCTTGCAAAGTCACTTGCGGGACATGATAAGGGCAGGATATATGTGATTATTAATATAGAAGAAACACAGGTTTATCTTGCTAACGGAGAGACGCGAACTCTTGATAAATTAAAGAAGAAAAAGAAAAAGCATGTTCAGCTCATTCGTCAGAAACATAATATCGAAAATATAGATGATGCAAGTATCAAAAGCATATTGAATAATTATAAGAAGACAGAGACAATAGAATTGATGGAGGAATCTTAATATGTCAAAAGCAGACGTTATCGAAATTGAAGGAACAGTAGTGGAAAAATTACCAAATGCAATGTTTCAGGTAGAATTAGAAAATGGACATCAGGTATTAGCTCACATTAGTGGAAAACTTCGTATGAATTTTATCAAAATCTTACCAGGAGATAAAGTTACATTAGAATTATCACCATATGATCTGTCAAAAGGAAGAATCATTTGGAGAGATAAATAAATCATTTCTAAAATATTAAAATAAAGTAGAAAAGTAATTGAAAAAAGTATTGACTTTATTGAAATAATAGTGCTATACTATTATGCGAACTGCTTATGGGAAAAATCTGTAAGTAGTGGGAAAATGCAGACCAGGCAAGGTATGAAAGGAGGATTTGACGTGAAGGTTAGATCATCAGTAAAACCAATTTGCGAAAAATGCAAAGTTATCAAGAGAAAAGGAAGCGTCAGAATTATCTGCGAAAATCCAAAACATAAACAGCGTCAGGGATAATTAATAGAGTGTTGTTTATGAATGAATTAGGCGGCTGATAGTAGATCGTCAAGTGTACAGACAATCTGCTATTTTAAATATACAGGAAGCACCACGGGCAGTGGTTTCAGGTATATTGCCTATTAAACCGGCAGTCATTTACCGGAAGACCGGGTGCCGGAAAGGGTGTGAATACCGACACACCTGGGCTGGGATATCGGATCGCAGCTTGCAAAATCAAGGTGCACAGGGTTCGGTAGGGTGCTGAAAAGATAACACATGCGCTCGCAGCCTCATGAAAGGACAAGAACCAAAAGATTTAAGAAAATGGAGGAAATCACAAATGGCTCGTATTGCAAACGTAGACTTACCAAGAGACAAACGTGTAGAAATCGGGTTAACTTACATCTACGGTATTGGTAGAACAAGTGCTACTCGTATTCTTGCAGAAGCAGGAGTAAATCCAGATACTCGTTGTAGAGATCTTACAGACGACGAAGTTAAGAGAATCAGTGCAGTAATCGATGAAACTATGGTAGTAGAAGGTGACCTTAAGAGAGAAATCGCTCTTAACATCAAGAGACTTCAGGAAATCGGATGCTCCAGAGGAATCCGTCATCGTAAAGGACTTCCAGTTCGTGGTCAGAAGACAAAGACTAATGCAAGAACAAGAAAAGGTCCAAAGAGAACAGTAGCAAACAAGAAGAAATAAGCAGGAACAAATAATTAGATTATAGGAAAGTGTAGGTTAGTTTTATTATGGCTAAAAAAGTTACAAAAAAAGTGACAAAAAAACGTGTCAAGAAAAACGTTGAACGCGGACAGGCACATATCCAGTCATCTTTCAATAATACAATCGTTACTTTGACAGATG
>JAQYAI010000196.1 GCA_029227655.1 bacterium
TGTGGATCTTTTAAAGCAGGAGGGAATCACAGAAGAACAGAGAGCGTCCTATATAGACACACTTGATCAGAAATCTCAAAGACTGAAAGTCTTGATTGAGGATCTGTTTGAAATCAGCAAAGCGAATTCGGGAAATGTGAAAATGAATT
This sequence comes from bacterium, assembly GCA_029227655.1. Classification (GTDB taxonomy): domain Bacteria; phylum Bacillota; class Clostridia; order Lachnospirales; family Lachnospiraceae; genus Allocoprococcus. The sequence goes on from JAQYAI010000196.1 coordinate 150, forward strand.
TCATGGACGTTGATGTAGTAAATCTGATGAAACAGGTGCGGCTGGAAATGGAAGATAAGATTATGAACAGTAATCTGACCTTCCGTTGGAATTTCCCGGAAGAAAAGATCATCCTTTCGTTGGACGGACAGAGAACGTATCGTATTTTTGAAAATCTGCTGAACAACATTTTGAAGTATGCGATGCCGGGCTCCAGAGTTTATGTGGATGTAAAGAATCTGGAAAAAGAGGTAGAGATTATTTTTAGAAATATTTCTGCATCAGAGCTGGATTACAACGTAGAACATTTGACAGACAGATTTGTCAGAGGCGATTCTTCCAGAAATACAGAAGGAAGCGGTCTTGGGCTTGCAATCGTGAAAAGCTTTGTAGAGCTTCAGCATGGAACATTCAGGATTGAAGTGGATGGAGATTTATTCAAAGCAATCATTATATGGAAAAAATAATAGAAGGGCACATGTCTGGGAAGGCATGTGTCTTTTTTTCTTTAAGTTATTGGAAGGATGAGGTAAGATGGTTATCGAGACTCGTCACATTCTTGTGTCGAAATTTGGAGAATAAGAGGGGAAAATAGAAGATTTTGTATGACAGTCTCGACAAAGTTCGATGGAATTCGTGAATTCTAAAATATATAATGATTCTACTTGTTAAAACATGATACGAGAGAATTGAGGGAGGAATGTCATATGGAACAGTTAAGCGTGGCGATTGCAGACGATAATGAAAGAATGTTGGAAATACTTAGCGATATTGTTAATAGTGATAAAGAGTTGAATCTGGTAGGAAAAGCAACAAATGGGGAGGATGTTTATCAAATCATAAAAGAAAAAGAACCAGATGTAGTTTTGTTAGATCTGATCATGCCGAAAATGGACGGAATCAGTCTGATGGAAATTGTAAATGGAGATAAGACAGTTAAGAAGAGGCCAAGCTTTATCGTAATTTCTGGAATCAGCCAAGAAAGAATAACGGAAGATGCTTTTGAAAAAGGAGCATCTTATTACATATTAAAACCTTTTAACAATGAGGTAATCATTCAGAGAATTAAGAATTTGAGAAAGAAAAAAGAGGGAACAATCCAATATCAGGCAGGAAAACTGACTGAGGAAGCCATAGAAAAGCAGGAAGATCTGGAGACCTGCGTTACAAATATGATTCATGAAATAGGAATCCCCGCACATATTAAGGGATACCATTATCTTAGAGATGCGATTATGATGGCAATCGAGGATATGGATGTTTTGAATGCGATTACGAAAGTATTGTATCCAACAGTAGCAAAGAAGAATCAGACCACATCGAGCAGAGTTGAGAGAGCAATCAGGCATGCAATAGAAGTCGCATGGAGCAGAGGAAAAATAGATACACTGGAAGAATTATTCAGCTATACAGTAAGTAATGGAAAAGGGAAACCAACAAATTCAGAGTTTATTGCACTTGTTGCAGATACAATACGATTAAAATATAAAAACAGATAATTCTTTTCAAAAGACTGTTTTTGCGTTATAATGGAACATGATGAGAAAACATAGGGGGACTTGTATGATGAAAAAGATTTTATTTGTAGCGTCAGAAGTTGTGCCATTTGTAAAAACAGGAGGACTGGCAGATGTTGCTGGTTCACTTCCTAAATATTTTGATAAAGAAAAATATGATGTGCGTGTTGTGTTACCAAAGTATGCATGCATGAAAGAAGCATTTAAGAAAGATCTTAAATACAAATTACATTTTTATATGGACATGAACTGGAGAAACCAGTATGTAGGAATTTTTGAAACTGTATATGAAGGGGTGACATTTTATTTTATTGATAATGAATATTATTTTAATGTATCGGCCCCATACAGTGATATTGTAAATGATGCAGAAAAGTTTGTTTATTTCTCTAAAGCATCGCTTTGTATGCTCCCGCAGATTGGCTTTAAGCCAGATGTGATTCACTGTCATGACTGGCAGACGGGGCTTGTTCCTGCATTTCTGGATCATTTTCGTAAGAATGATGAATTTTATCAGGGAATAAAAACCGTATTTACGATTCATAATTTAAGATTCCAGGGAATTATTGATAAGAACAGAGCAAGAGATATTATCAGCTTACCAGAATATTATTTTGAAGGACAATATTTAGAAGCATACGGCTGTGTGAACTTCTTAAAGGGAGGAATCGTTTTTGCCGATAAAGTTACAACAGTAAGTAATACCTATGCAGAGGAAATCAAAACAAAGTTTTATGGAGAAGGTCTTGAGGCGCTCATGAACCAGAAAGCCGGAGATCTTGTCGGTATTGTGAATGGAATTGACTACACAGATTTTAATCCGGAAACGGATCCACATATTGTAAAGAACTTTAATGTAGACAATTTCCGCAAAGAAAAGAAAAAGAACAAAAAAGCACTCCAGGAAGAATTAGGATTAGAAGTAGATCCGAATAAGATGATGATCGGTATCGTGTCAAGACTTACGGATCAGAAGGGATTTGATCTTGTAAATCATGTTATGGACGAACTCTGCCAAGATAATATTCAGATTGTAATTCTTGGAACTGGTGACAAGAAGTACGAAAACAGCTTCCTGCACTATGCATGGAAATATTCTGGCAAAGTAGCTGCTCTCATTTATTATTCAGAACCAATGTCGCATAAGATTTATGCATCATGTGATGCGTTCTTAATGCCATCATTGTTTGAACCGTGTGGACTTAGCCAGCTTATGAGTCTTCGCTATGGAACACTTCCAATTGTTCGTGAAACAGGTGGACTTAAGGATACCGTAGAAGCTTACAATGAATACGAAAAGACAGGAACAGGATTCAGTTTTGCAAATTACAATGCACACGAAATGATGCATACCGTTCGCTATGCGGAACAGATTTTTTACGATAAGAAACGCGATTGGAATAAGATTGTTGAACACGCAATGAAGAAGGATTTCTCATGGGCAAATTCAGCAAGGCTTTATGAAGAATTATACGAAACATTATAAGATAAAACTATGTATTAAATAATATAAGGGGAGACAGTTTTTGTTGCCGGATATCCGGAGGTACAGAAACTGTCTTTCCCATATAATACGAAAGGAACGTACAGCTAATGAGAATTATAGACAGAATAAAGGAAGACAAAGTACATGTTTCATTTGAAGTATTTCCACCAAAGACAGACGCAGGTATTCAGTCAGTGATCCGTGCTGTGGATGAGATTGCCACACTTTCCCCAAGCTTTATCAGTGTGACTTATGGGGCAGGAGGAGGAACGAGCAAGAATACATTGAAGATTGCTTCTCATATTAAAAATGAGCTGCATGTGCCAAGCATCGCACATCTGACCTGTATGTCGTCGACCAAAGAAGAAGTCAGAAATGTAGTAGAACAGCTGAAGATAGAAGGAATTCAGAATGTGCTCGCACTTCGAGGTGACAGACCAAAAGATATTGCACCGGAAGACCTTCCGAATGAATATCATTATGCCTGTGAACTGATTCGTGATATTAAAGAACAAGGTGATTTCTGTATCGGAGCAGCGTGTTATCCAGAAGGTCATGTGGAGGCTGAATGTAAGAAAGAGGATATTTTTTATTTGAAAGAGAAAGTGGACTGTGGTGTAGATTTCCTTACAACGCAGATGTTTTTTGATAACAGTATTTTATATAATTTTTTGTACCGGATCAGGGAAAAGGGGATTACTGTCCCTGTACTTCCTGGAATAATGCCAGTCACCAACGTAAAACAGGTGGCAAGGAGCTGTGCTTTGTCCGGAACGGTTCTTCCGGCAAGATTTCATGCAATCGTGGATAAATTTGGGGACAATCCGGCAGCGATGCAGCAGGCGGGAATCGCATATGCGACAGATCAGATTATCGATCTCATTGCAAATGGAATCAATAACATCCATGTGTATTCCATGAATAAACCAGAAGTGGCTGCGGCAATTATGAGAAATTTATCTGAAATTGTAAAATAGGATGATTGCAATGGATAGAAGAGTAAGCGAAGCAGTAAGATATCTGGGATATGGAAAAAATGCAGTAGATGACAGGACAAGAAATCTGATTGCATTGTCATTTCAAGAACTGGAGCAGGTGGCTGCAGTTAAGTCTGTGTATCAGTTCTTTTCTTGTATTGTGGAGAAGGAAGAGGAAGTCAGAATTGGCACAATGGAAGTAAGGAGCAGGAATCTGGCAAAGAATATGAAGGGATGTCAGGAAGCAGCAATGTTCGGGATTACGCTGGGAACTGGCGCAGACCTTCTGATTCGGAAATATATGGTGACCGATATGGCAAAAGCGGTGGTCACGCAGGCATGTGCGGCCGTTCTTTTAGAAGAAGCATGTGATGATCTACAGGAAAAAATCAAAAAAGAAAAAGCCAAAGAAGATTTGTGGATTCGACCAAGATTCAGTCCAGGATATGGAGATTTTGATATTCATCATCAGAAAGATATTTTAAGAATACTGGATACACATAAGAAAATTGGATTATCGATGACAGACAGCTATATGCTGACACCGACCAAGTCGGTTACTGCGCTGATTGGGATCTGTAAAGAAGAAATGCAGTGCCACAAAACAGGGTGTGAGAGCTGCACTCAGTTGGACTGCCAGTATCGGAGAAACTAGAGGAGTAGGAGAATGAGCATAAAAGATAGACTTGGAAAAGAACTCTTATTTTTAGATGGAGGAATGGGAACCCTTCTTCAGGCACAGGGGCTTGAAGCAGGAGAACTTCCAGAGGCATGGAATATCAAATATCCGGAGCGTGTGCGCCAGATTCATCAGAGATATAAAGAAGCAGGAAGTGATATTGTTCTGGCAAATACGTTCGGGGCAAACCGGTGCAAATTCCATGATACAGAGTATTCGTTAGAAGAAGTAATTAAAGCGGGAATTGAGAATGCGAAACAGACGGGAGCCTTTGTAGCTCTTGATGTGGGTCCAACAGGAAAACTGTTAAAGCCACTGGGAGATCTTTCTTTTGAAGAAGCTTATGAGGTCTTTGCTGAAGCTGTCCGCTATGGCGAGAAATATGGAGCAGACCTGATTCACATTGAGACTATGAGTGATACTTATGAAGTGAAGGCAGCAGTTCTTGCAGCGAAGGAAAATTCCAGCCTTCCAGTCTTTGCCACAATGATTTTCGATGAAAAAGGGAAACTTCTGACTGGCGGAGATGTTCCATCTGTGGTGGCAATGCTGGAAGGACTTCGCGTGGATGCCATTGGAATGAACTGCGGACTTGGACCAAAACAGGCACTTCCAATCTTAAAGACTATGCGTAAATATAGTTCCCTTCCTATCATTGTGAAACCCAATGCAGGACTTCCAAAACAGAAGGATGGAGAGACATATTATGATGTAGAACCGGAAGAATTTGCAGAGACGATGCTGGAAATTGTAAATGCCGGTGCTGCTGCTATTGGCGGATGCTGTGGGACAACACCAGATCATATCCGTGAGATGGTGAAGTCATGCAGGGGGCAAAGTATTTTACCGTTAGAGAAGAAGCATGATACCATCGTTTCTTCCTATGGACAGGCTGTGCTTCTTGGAGAGAAACCGGTGATTATTGGAGAACGTATTAATCCAACGGGAAAGAAGCGTCTGAAAGAGGCCTTAAAGACAAAAGATTTCGACTATATTTTAAAAGAAGCGATTACGCAGCAGGATGCCGGGGCACATATTCTGGATGTAAACGTAGGTCTTCCGGATATTGATGAGGTTTCCATGATGAAAGAAGTGGTTCAGCAAATTCAAAGCGTCACTAACCTGCCATTACAAATCGATACGGTAGATGTAGCTGCTATGGAAGCAGCTATGCGTATTTACAATGGAAAGCCGATGCTGAATTCGGTCAGCGGAAAGAAAGAATCCATGGATACGGTATTTCCTCTCGTTCAGAAGTATGGTGGTGTTGTGGTCGGGCTTACTTTGGATGAAACTGGAATTCCGGAAACTGCGGATGGACGTGTAGAGATTGCTGGAAAAATTATTTCTGAAGCAGAAAAATATGGTATCGACAAAAAGGATATTGTGATTGATGTGCTCACAATGACCATCAGTTCAGAAAAGGATGGGGCGAAAGTTGCGCTTAAAGCGCTGAGTAAGGTTCGAGAGCAGTATGGTGTGAGAACGGTTCTTGGTGTATCCAACATTTCCTTCGGTCTTCCAAGAAGACCGGTCATTAATGGACATTTTTACTCCATGGCCATGTTAAATGGTCTCAGCGCCGGAATTATCAATCCTTCTTCGGCAGAAATGATGCAGGCCTATGATTCTTATGTGGCACTGATGGGATATGATGAGAACTGTCAATCCTATATTACAAAATATGCTGTGGCACAGACGGAACAGCCAGTGAAAAAAGAGTCTGCGAAGATGACACTTCATTATGCAATCGAGAGGGGGCTCAAAGAAGAGTCGTATAAGATTACCAGGGAACTGGTGAAAGAAAAAGATTCTCTTGACATTATTAAGGAAGAACTGATTCCGGCCCTGAATGTGGTGGGAGAAGGATTCGAGAAAGGAAGTGTTTTCCTTCCACAGCTTCTGATGAGCGCGGATGCAGCGAAAATGGCATTCGCAGTGATCAAAGAACAGCTTAGTAAAGCCAATATACAGGAAGAAAAGAAAAATAAGATTCTTCTTGCGACGGTCAAAGGCGATATTCATGATATTGGAAAGAATATCGTGAAAGTCCTTTTGGAGAACTATGGTTTTGAAGTTATCGATATGGGAAAAGATGTTGCGCCGGAGGCGATTGTCCAGCGGGTAAAAGAGGAGCATATCAAGTTGGTGGGGCTTAGTGCACTTATGACGACTACAGTTGTCAGTATGGAAGAGACCATCAGACAACTGAAAAAAGCAGGACTTCAATGCAAAGTGATGGTAGGTGGCGCTGTGTTGAATCAGGAATATGCTGATATGATCGGGGCTGATTTCTATGGAAAAGATGCCATGCAGTCTGTCCATTTTGCACAAGAATATTTTGGGTAACAGTTATCAAAATTTATCAAAAATAGGTTTGAAATGTGTGACAGTTTATGATATGATAGGTATAGTTTAGAAGCGAATAATCTATGATTGGGAGGCAGATATATATGGCATTTTTGGCATCATTAATTCAGACACTTCTTAAAGCGGCAGTAATTGCACTTGTTGCATTTGGCGGAATAAAGCTTGGAAAGAAAATGCGTGACAACAAGGATGCAAAGACAGCAGCGACAGAAGCAGCAGATGCAGAATAATTCAGGACGGTTACATGGGGATTGCACGAAAAGGTGCAATCCTTTTTAGTTGGTTTTATATTACAATGAGATTTCGTAGATTGACAAATGTTACAAACGCAATTATAATTAATAATCGGCAAATTCTCATTTTTCATATTGGAAAATGATGTAATAGAGGAGGATAAAAATGCAGGCATACGGAGTAAACGAATTAAGAAAGATGTTTCTTGATTTTTTCGAAAGCAAAGAACATTTAAAAATGAAAAGCTTTTCATTAGTGCCACATAACGATAAGAGTTTATTACTGATCAACTCAGGTATGGCACCATTGAAACCATATTTCACAGGACAGGAAATTCCACCAAAGCGTCGTGTGACAACATGTCAGAAATGTATTCGTACAGGTGATATTGAGAATGTAGGTAAGACAGCACGTCATGGTACCTTTTTTGAAATGCTCGGAAACTTCTCGTTTGGAGATTATTTCAAGAGAGAAGCGATTCACTGGTCATGGGAATTCCTTACAGAAGTGGTAGGCCTTGATCCGAATCGTCTTTATCCATCCGTATATGTAGATGACGATGAAGCGTTTGAAATCTGGGAAAAGGAAATTGGAATTCCGGCAGAACGCATTACCCGTCTCGGCAAAGAAGACAATTTCTGGGAACACGGTTCAGGTCCATGCGGTCCATGTTCAGAGATTTATTATGACCGTGGGGAAAAATATGGCTGTGGTTCTCCGGACTGTAAAGTGGGATGTGACTGTGACCGTTTTATGGAAATCTGGAATGACGTATTTACACAGTTTGACAATGACGGACATAATAATTATACAGAATTAGAGCAGAAGAATATTGATACAGGTATGGGGCTTGAACGTCTTGCATGTATCGTTCAGGATGTAGATTCCATGTTCGATATTGATAGATTAAAAGCGTTACGTGACCATATCTGTGAAATGGCTGGTGTGGAATATCAGAAAGATGATAAGTCAGACGTATCGATTCGTGTTATCACAGACCATATCCGCTCTGTAACATTTATGATTTCTGATGGTATCCTTCCATCCAATAGCGGAAGAGGATATGTTCTTCGCCGTCTGTTAAGAAGGGCATGCCGTCATGGAAGACTTCTTGGAATCGAAGGAAACTTTATGGTTCCACTGGCAACAACAGTTATTGAAGGATCAAAGGACGGATATCCGGAATTAGAAGAAAAGAAAGATTTCATCTTCAAAGTAATTGCAAAAGAAGAAGAACAGTTCAACAAAACGATCGATCAGGGGCTTTCTATATTATCTGGAATTATGGCTGATATGGAAGCAAAAGGCGAAACAGTGCTTTCAGGAGAAGAAGCATTCCGTCTTTATGATACGTATGGATTCCCAGTTGATCTTACCATGGAAATCTTAGAAGAAAAGGGCTTTGGAATGGATGAAGAAGGATTCCAGAAAGCAGCAGCACAGCAGAAGGCTACGTCAAAAGGTACTTTCGGTGAACATAATTACATGGGAGCTGCTGTCACAGTATATGAATCCATCGATCCAAGTGTAACTTCTAAATTTGTTGGATACGATCATCTTGAATATGAATCAAAGATTTCTGTACTGACAACAGAAGATGAAGTGGTAGAAGCACTTTCAGATGGTGAAAGAGGAACCATCTTTGTAGATGAAACTCCATTCTATGCAACAAGTGGTGGTCAGGAAGCTGACTGTGGTGTGATTACATGTGGAGATGGAGAATTCGTGGTAGAAGATGTGAAGAAATTGCTTGGAGGTAAGATCGGACATATCGGATATATGCGAAATGGTATGATGAAGGTCGGAGATACGGTAACACTTTCTGTAAATAGAGAGAAGAGAGCACTTTCGGCAAGAAACCACAGTGCAACTCATTTATTACAGAAGGCACTCCGCACAGTTCTCGGAACACATGTAGAACAGGCTGGTTCCAGTGTAAATGAAGACAGACTTCGTTTTGACTTTTCTCATTTCTCTGCCATGACACCAGAAGAGATTCAGAAAGTAGAAGAATTAGTAAATGAAAGCATTTCAAGATCACTTCCAGTCATTGTTAAGAACATGCCAATCGAAGAAGCGAGAAAGACTGGGGCACAGGCTCTTTTCGGTGAAAAATATGGTGACATTGTACGTGTTGTAAATATGGGAGACTATTCGATCGAATTCTGTGGTGGAACACATGTTCCAAATACAAGTGAAATCGGTGCATTCAAGATTCTTTCAGAAACAGGCGTGGCAGCAGGGGTACGTCGTATTGAAGCTCTTACATCAAAGGGACTTATGACATACTACAGCGACCTTGAAAAGAAAATGCATGAAGCTGCGAAACTCTTAAAAGCAACACCGGAAAATCTTGGTGAAAAGATTGTTCATCTTCAGATGGAAAATAAAGAACTTCACAGTGAAGTTGAAAGTCTTAAGAGCAAACTTGCAAAAGATGCAATGGGTGATGTTATGAGCCAGGTAGAAGAAGTGAAGGGGGTAAACGTTCTCGCTATTAGTGTAGATGGTGTTGATATGAACGGACTCCGCGACCTTGGTGACCAGTTAAAAGAAAAGATTGGCGAAGGTGTGGTTGTAATCGCTTCTAATACAGATGGAAAAGTAAGCCTTATGGCAACTGTTACAGACGGGGCACAGAAGAAAGGTGCTCATGCAGGAAACCTGATCAAAGGAATTGCAGCATTAGTTGGCGGCGGTGGCGGCGGTCGTCCAAATATGGCTCAGGCTGGTGGAAAGAACCCGGCTGGTATTCCAGATGCACTTGCAAAAGTAAAAGAGGTCGTTGCAGAACAGATTAAATAAAATGGTATTTTTTTGAAGAAAATTCTTGACGATAGACGAATTTATGATATAATATGTATTAGTGCAATAAATATACCCGATCAGTCGTATCATGCACAATACAGGGCTGGAGGGGAGGTTAGGTGTGAGACTATGTCAAATGTAATCGTAAAAGAAAACGAAACTTTGGATAGCGCATTACGCAGATTTAAAAGAAACTGCGCTAAAGCAGGAATTCAGCAGGAAATTCGTAAAAGAGAACATTACGAAAAACCAAGCGTAAAACGCAAAAAGAAATCCGAAGCTGCTAGAAAACGTAAATATAACTAATAGTGCAAGTAATGGAGTGTTTTCATAAACACTCCATTTTTTCGATTTGACGTATAAGAGGTAAAAGATGATTCAAAGAGTACAGCTATTTCCACTTAATTTTTATAAGAAGGAAAAATTTAATGGCAGTGATGGAAAGATGAGTTTCCGTCTTGGAAAGACCGAAATTGAAGAAGGCGAAGAGAAAAAAATGATTTTGCGTGGAACTGTCTGGGAAGGACCATTTTGTTATGATGTGACTCCGACGGAAAAGATGGAGACAAAGGATTTTGAATTTTCAGATGATGGAATCTGTCAGGCAATGGACTGGTTCAACGAAAAAAGTTCAGAATATAATAAGTAACATAACATATTTTACGGCGTGCTGTCTTATATTTGTATAAACGAAATAAATGGGGCAAAATATGAAAAAATATCTGGCGGTTTTTCTTGGTATTTTCATATTCTCACAGACATGGTACGAGGTATCGGCAGAAGACGCACTGGAACTTTCGGCAAAAACGGCTATTATAATGGAAGCAGAGACCGGGAAAGTATTATATGAGAAAGAAGCAGATCAGGCACTGCCACCGGCAAGTGTGACGAAAGTCATGACCCTGCTTCTTATTTTTGACGCTTTGAACGACGGAAAGATTACGCTGGAAGATGAGGTGACAACTTCGGAATATGCGGCATCCATGGGAGGATCACAGGTCTTTTTGGAACCTGGCGAGAAGCAGACGGTGGAGACTATGATCAAATGTATTGCGGTGGCAAGTGCGAATGATGCCTGTGTGGCTATGGCGGAGAAGATTTCCGGTACGGAGGAACTGTTCGTACAACAGATGAATAAGCGGGCATCGGAATTAGAGATGAAGAATACAAATTTTGTTAATTGTAATGGGCTGGATGCAGATGGACATGTAACCTCCGCAAGAGACATCGCACTCATGTCCAGAGAACTGATTTTGTCTTATCCGCAGATCTTTCAATATACCCAGATCTGGATGGAAAATATCACTCATGTGACCTCAAAGGGAAGCAGTGAATTTGGTCTGACAAATACGAATAAGCTGATCCGGCAGTATGAGTATGCGACCGGGTTGAAGACTGGCTCCACAAGCGGTGCAGGATTCTGTCTCTCTGGAACGGCTAAGAAGGATGACGTTCAGATGATTGCAGTGGTAATGGGAGAACCAGATTCCAAGACAAGGACTAAAGATGTAATCGCTATGCTGAATTATGGATTTGGAAAATGTAATATTTATACCGATGAAGCTGTATTAGATGAAAAGGTCTTTGCTGAAATTGTGAAAGGTAAAGAAGATACCGTAGAAGGAATCTGTGAAGGTGAATTTAAATATGTGGATTTCGATGGAAGAAATCTCAGTGAAATTGAAAAGAATATTGAAATGAAAAAGGTAGAAGCGCCAGTCGCTAAAGGAGATGTGATTGGAAAAGTGATTTACTCACTTGGGGGCGAGCAGATCGGAACGGTGCCTGTGCTGGCAAAAGAAAGTGTAAAAAGACAGACGTTTGTGGATGCAATCTGCGAGGTACTGGAAAAAGCAGCGACATTTTAATTGCCAAATGTCAGAAAAAAGTCCGTTGGACCTTTTTTGTGGTATAACAAAATTTAACAGTTCATAGAAAGGAAAAGATAAAATGAAGATATTAACAGGGATTATCCTCATTTTTTTATTATACATTTTGATAGAAATCCATTGGGAGACCCATCATTTTGTAATCACGAGATATGAAGTGAAGTCAAAGAAGCTCCCAAAAGAAATGAAAGCAAAGAAAATCGTTTTTCTTAGTGATTTTCACAATCAGAATTATGGAGAAAAATCGATAAAACTTGTGGAGGCGATTCGAAAAGAGCAGCCGGATCTGATTCTGATTGGAGGAGATATGCTGGTAGGGAATAGTAAGATTCCTTATGAGAATGCGTTGGATTTTGTGAAACAGCTTCCCAAAATCGCACCTGTCTATTATGCAAATGGTAACCATGAGCAAAGAATGCATGAGAAGCCGGAGATTTATGGAGATTTATATTGGAAATATAAACAAGAGCTGGAGAGTGAAGGGGTTGTATTTCTTATGAATGATACCATTCTTTTTGGTGAAGAAAAAATCCGGCTCTCAGGAATGGAGCTTCCGCAAAAGTGTTATAGAAAACTCAAAAATACAGAATTAGAATTGTCAGAAATAGAAGAACGTATTGGAAAAGGAAAGGAAGGATTTACGATTTTGATGGCGCATCATCCAGGTTATGCAAAGCAGTACTGGAGGTGGGGAGCAGACCTGGTACTTTCCGGACATTTGCATGGTGGCGTGGTGAGACTTCCACTTTTAGGAGCGGCAATCAGTCCACAGTACCATTTATTCCCACGATATTCCGGAGATTATTATAAGGAAGGAGAAAAAGGAATCATTGTAAGCAGGGGACTTGGCATGCACACAATTAAGATCAGGCTTTGGAATCCGGCAGAAATGGTGGTTTTCACTTTGCAGGGAGAATAAAAAACTTGAGTATGGTCAGAGAGTTTAGTATAATACGAAGCGATAGAAATGGAAAGGCTGGGGCAAAGTAACATGGGAATTCCAGTAAAATTACAGGTGTTTGAAGGTCCATTGGATTTACTTCTTCATTTGATCGATAAGAATAAGATTGATATATATGATATTCCAATCGTTGAGATTACGAATCAGTATATGGAATACATTGAAGCTATGGAAAAAGAAGATCTGAATATAATGAGTGAATTTCTTCTCATGGCAGCTACACTTCTGGATTTGAAATGTCGTATGCTGCTTCCTGTGGAAGTGAATGAGGAGGGAGAAGAAGAGGATCCTAGATTAGAATTGGTAGAACAGCTGCTCCAGTATAAGATGTACAAATATATGTCGTATGAGCTTCGGGATCGTCAGCTTGAAAGTGAACATATCATGTATAAGAACCCTACGATTCCAAAAGAAGTAGAAGATTACATAGAGCCTGTGAATCTGGATGAGCTTCTGGGAGATTTGAATCTTGCGAAACTGAATGAAATTTTTCAGGAAGTATTAAAGAGGCAGGAAGAGAAGATTGACCCCATCCGAAGTAAATATGGAAAGATTGAGAAGGAAGAAGTGACGTTGCCTGAAAAACTGAGCTATGTGGAAGAATATGCAAAAGTGCATTCGCATTTTAGCTTCAGAGATCTTCTGAAAAAACAGGCATCTAAGATACAGATCATCGTAACGTTTCTTGCAATTCTGGAGTTGATGAAGGTTGGGAAGATTCGAATTGAGCAGGAAAATCTGTTTGATGATATTGTGATTACAGCCGTAGAAAAGGGTGAAGAGCAGAATGGAAATTAAACGTATAGAAAGTATTATAGAGGCAATTTTATTTACAATGGGTGATTCTGTGGAAGTAAGTCATATCGCAAGTGCGATAGAACATGATGTTTCGACGACCAGAAAAATCATTCATAATATGATGGACCGTTATAAGAAAGAGGACAGAGGAATCCGGATCATTGAGCTTGGTGATGCTTTTCAGATGTGTACAAAACCGGAAATGTACGAATATCTGGTCCGCATTGCGAAGCAGCCAAAACGGCATGTACTTACTGATGTCATGTTGGAGACTCTGTCAATCGTTGCTTACAAGCAGCCGGTTACCCGAATTGAAATCGAGAAAATTCGAGGAGTTAAATCGGATCATGCAATCAACAAACTGATCGAATATGATCTGATCTGTGAAGTGGGGCGTCTGGATGCACCGGGAAGACCGCTTCTTTTTGGAACGACAGAAGAATTTCTACGCAGATTCAGTGTGCAGTCACTGGATGAGTTGCCTTCCATCGATACGGAGCGAATGGAAACATTCAAAGAAGAGGCAGAAGATGAAGTACAGCTTAAATTAGATATATAGTCATAGTTTTTCCTGACTTATCATAGGATGAATAAGAAGAAAAGTCCAGGAGATGGCGAATGAGAGTTTTGAGAAAAAGAGTATGCAGATGTATGGTTTGGATACTCTTTTTTGTTTTAGTTTTTTTGGAAAGTGGCAGAGAATGTAATGCAATGGAAAATAGTCCGGAAGAACTGCAGAATTTACATGCACTTTCGGCAGTTCTGATGGATGCGCGGTCAGGAAGAGTATTATTTTCCAAAGAAGGGGAAGTGATGCGGCCCATGGCAAGCACCACAAAGATTCTGACTTGTATTCTTGCCCTGGAAGAGGGAAATCTGGAAGAGGAGGTCACAGTCTCGGCAAGAGCTGCTGCACAGCCTGCGGTACATTTGCAGATGAGGGAAGGACAGACCTTCTATCTAGGAGATTTATTGTATTCTCTGATGCTGGAGTCGCACAATGACACGGCGGTGGCAATTGCAGAGCATATTGGAGGAAGTGTAGAAGGATTTGCAGAAAAAATGAATGCGAAAGCCCGTGAACTTGGATGTGAGAACAGTCATTTTATTACGCCAAACGGGCTGGATGAAGAGGACGAAAATGGACTACATAGTATTTCAGCTGAGGATCTGGCGACCGTTATGAGTTACTGTATCGTAGAATCACCAAAGGCTGAGAAGTTTCTTGAAATCACAAGGACAAACACCTATACGTTCACAGATGTAAGCGGCCAGTCTTCTTATAGTTGTCAGAATCATAATTCCTTCCTGAACATGATGAGTGGAGCGCTGTCGGGAAAGACTGGATATACAGGTGATGCCGGATACTGTTATGTGGGAGCTTTGGAGAGGGATGGAAGGACCTTTGTTGTTGCACTTCTTGGAAGTGGCTGGCCGAATAACAAAAATTACAAATGGGAGGATACCATGAAACTAATGAACTATGCAGTGGAACATTATTTTTATGAAGAAATTCCTATTGTTACCCGATTACCGAAAATCCAGGTAAAGGAAGGTAATCGGCCGGAAAGCGGGATTTTTGAAGATGTGATGGTAAATATTGAAGTAGAGAATACAGAAACCTCTTTTCGTGTGTTGGTGGCAGAAGAGGAGAAAATTCATGCAAAGATTAAAAAAAATACTGTTTTAGAAGCGCCTGTGAAAAAGGGGCAGAGAGTCGGAACACTTACTTACTACATAGATGATGAAATGATTAAAGAATATCCAATTATAACAAGTGAAAATATATCAAAGTTAACATATGGGAATATCTTTGTAAAAATTGCAAAAAAATTTCTTATATTTGACATGATGGGATAAAAAATATCAAGACTATGGTTAAAAATATCACTTTGAAATGTCTTCCTTGTATGGTAGTATTGTCTAAAACGTAAAAAAAGACAATAATATTGACAAAAAATGTCTTTTGAATATAAGGGAGAGCGGACATGAAGAATTATGATAAGTATGAAAAACAATATTTTATTCCGGAAGGGGTCACCTATGACTGGGTGAAAAAGGACGCAGTGGAAAAACCTCCGATCTGGTGCAGTGTGGACTTGCGTGATGGGAACCAGGCGCTGATAGAACCAATGAGTCTGGAAGAAAAACTGGAATTTTTCCAGCTCCTTGTGGATATCGGATTTAAGGAAATCGAAGTGGGATTCCCGGCAGCATCTGAAACAGAATATCGTTTTATGCGTACATTGATTGAAAAGAATATGATTCCTGATGATGTTACGGTTCAGGTACTTACACAGGCAAGAGAACATATTATTAAGAAGACATTTGAAGCTGTAAAAGGTGCCCCGCATGCAGTCATTCATGTGTATAACTCAACTTCAGTTGCACAGAGAGAACAGGTATTTAAGAAAGATAAAGAACAGATTAAGCAGATCGCGATAAATGGTGCAGCATTATTAAAACAGCTTGCAGAGGAGACAGAAGGCAATTTTACCTTCCAGTATAGTCCGGAAAGCTTCTCTGGAACAGAAGTGGAATATGCAGTAGAGGTCTGTAACGCAGTACTGGATATCTGGAAACCAACTCCGGATAATAAAGTCATCATCAATATTCCAGCTACTGTAGAAAATGCAATGCCTCATGTATTTGCATCTCAGGTAGAATATGTAAATAAAAACCTGAACCATCGTGATGGAGTTATTTTATGTCTGCATCCACATAATGACAGAGGATGTGGTGTGGCGACAGCAGAGCTTGGTATGCTTGCCGGAGCAGAACGTATCGAAGGAACATTGTTTGGAAATGGTGAAAGAACAGGGAATGTTGACATTGTTACACTTGCAATGAACATGTTTTCACACGGTATCGATCCGGGCCTTGATTTTTCGAATCTTCCGGCAATCCGTGAAGTTTACGAACGCCTTACAAGAATGCACGTATATGAACGTTCTCCGTATGCAGGTGATCTGGTATTCAGCGCATTCTCAGGATCACATCAGGATGCTATCGCAAAAGGTATGAACTGGAGGGAAGAAAGAAACTGTGATAAATGGACCGTTCCATATCTCCCAATTGATCCGAAGGACGTTGGAAGAACTTATGATAAAGACGTTATCCGTATTAACAGCCAGTCTGGAAAGGGCGGCGTAAGCTACATACTCAAACAGAATTACGGTGTTTCACTTCCAGAAAAGATGAAAGAAGAAGTTGGTTATCTTGTCAAAGATGTTTCGGACAAAGCACACAAAGAACTTACTCCAGAATGGGTTTACCATATTTTCGAAGAAAATTATGTTTCATGTAAAGGAGTCTTTACGATTGTTGATTGTGAATTCAAACGTGAAGACGAAGGATTTGTAACAACAGCGACTATATCTCATGCAAATGAGAATCGTGTGATCACTGCTTCTGGAAATGGTCGCCTTGATGCGGTAAGCAATGCAATTAAATGTTACTTCGGTATCAGTTATGAACTCTCCTTCTATGAAGAACATTCTCTGACACAGGGGTCTTCTTCAAAAGCCTGTGCCTATGTGGGAGTCACATGTAAAGGTGTGAAATACTGGGGTGTTGGTATTGACGAAGATATTATTCATGCATCAGTGGAAGCACTTACCGTAGCAGTAAATAAAATTGCAGAGATAAAAAATGCAGAGGAATGTAAAGACGAAAGACTGATTGAGATTCTTAATTACATTCAATCAAATTATCTGGATGTATCCTTAGAAGATCTTTCGGAAAAATTTTATTTGTCAAAACCTTACTTATCAAAATATATTAAAGAAAAATCTGGAATGACATTTGGCGAAACGGTCAAGCGTGTTCGAATGAAAAAGGCAAGAGCGCTGCTTAAGGGAACCAATATGACAGTGGAAAGTATTGCACTTTCTGTCGGATATCAAAATGTAGAACATTTTAACAGACTGTTCAAAAAGGCATACAAAATGACACCGGTGCAGTACAGAAATAGTAAATAGATTTTCTTAATAAAATACATAAAGCGTAACAGTTCAGCCATGAAGCTCGAATCCGCTGCAGCGCAGCTTCTTCTCGCTTTGGCAGAGCGCCATATGCTTCAAAAATAGAAAGCAAACTTGTGAGCAGGCTCCCAGTTGCTTTCTTTTTTTGAATCGCATGGCTGAACTGTGAAATAATTCACATACTTTGTGAAAAGTGTTGCACACTTTGTTAAAAATAAGTATAATGTAGAAGGCAGATTTGAAAGACATTAGATAGTAGCGGAGTTATCTGCTGATTCTAAGATAGAGAATATGGAGGGATAGGTTATGAGTAGTAGAAAGACATCAAATCCGGCAAGTGTAAGAATTGATGCCTTACTGGATGCAGGAAGTTTCGTCGAAATCGGCGGGGCTGTAACTGCAAGAACAACAGATTTCAACATGCAGGAAAAAGAGACACCTGCAGATGGAGTCATCACAGGTTATGGTGTGATTGATGGAAATCTTGTTTATGTTTACAGTCAGGATCTGACTGTTTTAAAAGGATCTATTGGAGAAATGCATGCAAAGAAGATCGCTAACATTTATGATATGGCAATGAAAATGGGTGCACCGGTGATCGGCATGGTAGACTGCTGTGGACTTCGTCTCCAGGAAGCTACAGATGCACTTCATGCACTTGGAAGTCTTTATTACAAACAGGTCATGGCTTCAGGCGTTATTCCACAGATTACAGCAATTTTTGGAAACTGTGGTGGCGGGCTTGCAACCGCAGCTGCAATGACAGATTTCACATTTATTGCACAGACAGGAAAACTTTTCGTTAACTCACCAAACACAATCGAAAATAACGATATCAAAAAATGTGATACATCTAGTGCTGCTTTCCAGAGTAAAGAAAGTGGAATCATTGATATGGTCGGAACAGAAGGTGAAGTCATCGAAGAAATCCGTTCATTGGTATGCCTTTTACCGGCAAACAACGAGGATAATGATGCATACGATGAATGTACAGATGATCTCAATCGTGTATGTGTTGATCTAGAAAACGCAGCAGCAGACCCGGCGCTTGCATTATCTATTCTTGCAGATGAGAATATTTTCTTTGAAACAAAGAGAGATTTCGCAAAAGACATGGTAACCGGATTTATCCGTTTAAATGGTATGACAGTTGGTGCTGTGGCTAACAGAACAACCGTGTACGATGAAGAAGGAAATGTGTCAGAAGAATTTGACGGATGTCTCACAGCAAGAGGATGCCGCAAAGCAGCAGAATTTGTAAAATTCTGTGATGCGTTTGGAATTGCGGTTCTCACACTCACAAACGTAAAAGGACTTCGTGCGACCATGTGCTCAGAAAAGAACCTTGCAAAAGCAATGGCTTCTTTGACATATGCATTTGCTGACGCAACGGTTCCAAAAGTGAATGTTGTGACAGGAAAAGCATTTGGAAGTGCTTATGTGGTCATGAACAGCAAAGCAATCGGAGCAGATATGGTATATGCATGGCCGACAGCGGAAATCGGAATGATGGAGTCTGATATGGCAGCAAAGATCATGTATGCTGATGCAGCTTCTGAAGTGTTAAAAGAAAAAGCAGAAGCATATAAAGAATTACAGTCAAGTCCTCTCTCAGCAGCAAGAAGAGGATATGTAGATACAATCATTGAACCGGCAGATACAAGAAAATATGTGATTGGTGCATTTGAAATGTTATTTACAAAGAGAGAAGATCGTCCTTCAAAGAAGCATGGAACAATTTAGTGAGGTGAAGCATAGTGAAAAAGAAAATCAGTTACATTCTCTGTGTTCTGACACTTGTGCTTGGTCTTGCAGGTTGTAGCGGTAAGCAGGTCATTGCATATGATGAAGAAACATTAACATATTCATGCGAGCAGATGTTTACTATAATTAGTAGTGGTGGAATCCCTACAGATGAAGTTGATGCAATGTCAGAATGGAGTCAGGGGTACCTGATGGCACAGGTAGAAGGCCAGACAGGGATTAAGATTTCAGCAGACAATTTTGTGACAGCAATTCAGGGCTGGGAAGCAGCTGTGGAAGAATGTGGAACATATATTGGACACGGAGATTACACGTTTAAAGCAAAAACAACAGGACTTACTGTGGTAACAGAAGCAGAATTCTCTGAAAGAACTGCTGATTTAGAATTTAAATTTGATGAAAATATGGAAATGGAATCATTTACAGTAAGTGCAAACTTTAGTAAGGGAGAGATCATGCAGAAAGCCGGGCTCAATACACTCCTTGGAATGGGAACTGTATTTGCTGTATTGATTTTCATGAGCTTTTTGATTTCACTCTTCAAGTATATCCCAATGTTCATGAACAAAAAGGATAAGAAAGAAGAACCTGTACAGAAGAAGGCTGTAGAACAGACTGTGGATGTTTCAGAAGAACCGGAGATGGATGAAACAGAGTTAGTAGCAGTAATTGCAGCAGCAATTGCAGCATATGAAGGAACAACAACTGATGGTTTTGTTGTACGTTCAATTAAGAGAAGAAAATCGAATAAATGGAATTCGTAATTAGGAGGATATAGAGATGAAAAGTTATACAATCACAGTAAATGGTAACGTATATGACGTATTAGTAGAAGAAAATGGAGCAGATGCAGTTACTTCAGCACCAGCAGCAAGACCGACCACACCAAAGGCTATGCCAAAAGCAGCACCGGTAAAAGCAGCCGCTCAGGGAGCAGGAAACATTAAAGTAGCAGCTGGAGCAGCTGGTAAAGTATTCAAGCTGGAAGTAAGTGTAGGACAGAAAGTGGAAAAAGGTGATACAGTCATTATTATCGAAGCTATGAAAATGGAAATTCCGGTTGTTGCACCAGAAGCAGGAACTGTTGCTAGCATTGATGTTACAGTTGGAGATATGATTGAAGCAGGTCAGGTGCTTGCAACACTTAACTAAGGAGAATCATCCTTATAAGAAACTGGAGGTTTTAAAATGGACTATATTATAACAACCTTAGGAAACCTCGTGCATCAGACAGCGTTCTTTAACCTCACATGGGGTAACTTTATAATGATCGCTGTGGCATGTTTTTTCCTTTATCTTGCGATAAGACACGAGTTTGAACCACTTCTGTTAGTTCCAATCGCATTTGGTATGTTACTTGTAAATATCTATCCGGATATTATGGTGGCCCCAGAAGATGCAGCGAACGGAGTGGGCGGACTCTTACATTATTTCTATTTATTAGATGAATGGTCAATCCTTCCTTCTCTTATTTTCATGGGGGTTGGAGCGATGACCGATTTCGGACCACTGATTGCGAACCCTGCAAGTTTTCTTCTCGGAGCAGCGGCACAATTCGGTATATTTGCCGCTTACTTAGGTGCCATGGCGTTAGGATTCTCAGACAAAGCAGCGGCAGCAATCTCTATCATCGGTGGAGCTGATGGTCCAACATCTATCTTCCTTGCTGGTAAATTGCAGCAGACAGGCATCATGGGACCAATTGCAGTGGCGGCATACTCATACATGTCTTTGGTGCCAATTATCCAGCCGCCAATTATGAAGGCGCTTACAACAGAAAAAGAACGTAAGATCAAAATGGGGCAGTTAAGACCAGTCACAAAACTGGAAAAGATCTTGTTCCCAATTATTGTAACGATCGTAGTATGTCTGATTCTTCCAACAACAGCACCACTCGTTGGTATGTTAATGCTTGGTAACCTTTTCAAAGAATCAGGTGTAGTAAGACAGCTTACAGAAACAGCTTCTAATGCATTGATGTATATCGTTGTAATCTTACTGGGTACATCGGTAGGAGCAACAACAAGTGCAGAAGCATTTCTTAACCTTGATACTCTTAAAATTGTAGCACTTGGGCTTGTAGCTTTTGCATTCGGCACAGCGGCCGGAGTCATGTTCGGTAAACTTATGTGCTGGGCAACGAAAGGTAAAGTGAATCCACTGATTGGTTCCGCAGGTGTATCTGCAGTACCAATGGCAGCACGTGTATCACAGAAGGTAGGAGCAGAAGCAGATCCAACAAACTTCTTATTAATGCACGCTATGGGACCAAACGTAGCCGGTGTAATCGGAACAGCAGTAGCAGCCGGAACATTTATGGCTATTTTTGGAGTCATGTAATAACAGGAAGCGATTTAATTCAGGAGGGAAATCCAAAATGGCAAATATAGAACAGAAACCAGTAAAAATTACGGAAACAATTCTGCGTGATGCTCATCAGTCACTTATCGCGACTCGTATGACAACGGAACAGATGCTTCCAATCGTTGATAAAATGGATAAAGTTGGTTACCATGCGGTAGAATGCTGGGGTGGAGCAACTTTCGATGCGTCTCTTCGTTTTTTGAAAGAAGATCCATGGGACAGACTTCGCAAATTCCGTGATGGATTCAAAAATACAAAACTTCAGATGCTTTTCCGTGGACAGAATATCTTAGGATATCGTCCATACGCCGATGATGTTGTAGAATATTTTGTACAGAAATCTGTTGCAAATGGAATCGATATCATTCGTATTTTCGACTGTTTGAATGACCTTAGAAATCTTCAGACAGCAGTAAAAGCAGCCAATAAAGAAAAAGCACATGCGCAGGTTGCTCTTTCTTATACACTTGGTGATGCTTACACATTAGAGTACTGGGTAGAAACTGCTAAAAAAATTGAAGACATGGGTGCGGATTCTATCTGTATTAAAGATATGGCAGGTCTTTTACTTCCATACAAAGCAACAGAACTTGTTGGTGCGTTAAAAGAGGCGACAGATCTTCCAATCGAGCTTCATACACACTATACATCAGGGGTAGCTTCCATGACCTATATGAAAGCAGTAGAGGCTGGTGTAGATATCATTGATACAGCAATGTCACCATTTGCGCTTGGAACATCACAGCCTGCAACAGAAGTTATGGTCGAAACATTCAAAGGAACACCATACGATACAGGACTTGATCAGAGTCTTCTTGCAGAAATTGCTGATTACTTCCGTCCAATCCGTGATGAAGCACTGGAAAGCGGACTTTTAAATCCAAAGAACCTTGGTGTAAATATCAAGACACTTCTGTATCAGGTTCCAGGTGGTATGTTATCGAACCTTACTTCACAGCTTAAAGAGCAGGGTGCTGAAGACAAGTTCTATGAAGTACTTGAAGAAGTACCAAGAGTAAGAAAAGATCTTGGAGAACCGCCGCTTGTAACACCATCTTCACAGATTGTCGGTACACAGGCTGTATTTAACGTACTCATGGGTGAACGTTACAAGATGGCTACAAAAGAGACTAAAGATGTATTAAGTGGAAAATATGGTGCAACAGTAAAACCATTTAATGAAGATGTAAAGAAGAAAGTTCTTGGAGAAAACGCAGAAGTCATTACATGTCGCCCGGCAGATCTCATTCCAGACGAATTAGAAACCCTGGAAAAAGAAATGGCACAGTACAAAGAACAGGATGAGGATGTACTTACTTATGCACTTTTCCCACAGGTTGCAACAGATTTCTTTAAATATCGAGATGCACAGAAGAAAAAAGTAGATGCTACAATTGCAGATACAGAAAGTGGAAGTTATCCAGTATAAAAAATAATTCATGAAGAAATTAGGCGTGGTGAGAAAGTTCATTTGCACCGCGCCTAAAACATTCCAAAGATAAATTGGAAATTGGAGGCCACCTTGGGTACAAAGAATGAACTATTAGCAAGATTAGATGAAAAATATGATAAATTAAGTAAAGGGCAGAAACGCCTTGCGGATTATATCCGCCAGAATTATGACAAGGCAGCGTTTCTTACAGCGGTGAAGCTTGGAGAAGCGGTTGGAGTCAGTGAATCAACCGTAGTCAGATTTGCCACACAACTTGGATATAAAGGATATCCGGAGTTTCAGAAAGAACTTGGCGAGCTGGTGCGTACGAAGCTGAATTCAATTCAACGGATGGAAGTGACTTATGGAAGAATCGGGCAAAGTGAGATTCTTGCCAACGTGCTTCACTCTGACATTGAAAAGATTAAGATGACGATAGAGACGATTGACCAGAAGGCTTTTGAAATAGCAGTAGATATATTGGTAAATGCGAGGAAAATCTACATTGTCGGAATACGCAGCTGTGCGCCGCTGGCTAATTTTCTGGCATATTATCTCAACCTGATCTGTGATGAGGTCATCTGTGTAAATGCAAACGGATCGACAGAAATATTTGAACAGCTGATTCGCATTAATGAACAGGATGTGATTATAGGAATTAGTTTTCCTAGATACTCTATGAGGACGCTCAAAGCACTTGAATTTGCAAGTAATCGCAAAGCAAAAGTGATCACACTCACGGACAGCATTCATTCGCCAATTAACTTATATTCATCCTGCAATTTGATTGCACGAAGCGATATGGCGTCCATTGTAGATTCACTGGTCGCACCTTTAAGTGTCATTAATGCGCTGGTCGTAGCACTTTGTATGAAAAAGCAGGATGAAGTTATCAAGACATTGGGAACATTAGAAGAAATATGGGATGAGTATGAGGTATACTCAAGAGATGAACTTAATCCTGTTCAGGATAATCTTAATATAGAAATAGAAGAAAAAGGAAATATAGATGAGTAAAGTATTGATTGTCGGCGGCGGAGCTGCCGGAATGTTTGCTTCAATTTTCGCAGCAAAAAATGGCAACGAAGTGCATGTGTTTGAAAAGAATGAAAAGCTTGGAAAGAAATTATTTATTACTGGAAAGGGCAGGTGTAATGTGACAAATGCCTGTGATATGGACACTTTATTTGCCAGTGTTGTGACGAACAGCAAGTTTTTATATAGCAGTTTTTATGGATATACCAATCAGGATGTTATGGATTTCTTCGAGTCTATTGGTCTCCCGCTAAAGGTGGAGCGTGGAAACAGAGTATTTCCTCGTTCGGATCATTCGTCTGATGTCATCAAGGCATTAGAAAGGGAAATGAAGAACCAGGGAGTTAAGATCCATCTTTATCAGACGGTCAAAAAAGTTGTAGAAAGCGAAGGCAGATTCAGGTATTTGGAATTGGCAGATGGAAATAAAATCCATGGAGATGCATGTATCATTACAACCGGTGGTATGTCTTACCAGACAACCGGATCTACAGGAGATGGATATCGTTTTGCAAAGGCACTTGGACATACGGTGACAGATCTTCAGCCATCACTAGTTCCAATCGAAACAAAAGAATCTTTTGTGCCAGAATTGATGGGACTTTCCCTTCGAAATGTTCAGGTTAAAATTTTAGATGGAAAGAAAGAATTGTATAACGATTTTGGAGAAATGCTTTTCACCCATTACGGAGTAAGTGGTCCGCTAATCATCAGCGCAAGTGCTTATGTTGGCAAAAAGCTTTTGAAAGGGAAAGAATTGAAAATATCTATCGATTTGAAACCTGCACTATCAGAAGAGCAACTGGATGCGAGAGTGCTTCGTGAATTTGAGGAAAATCACAATAAACAATTCAAAAATGCGGTTGGAGGACTCTTTCCGAGTAAACTGATTCCAGTCATGATCGAACTTAGTGGAATTGATCCAGAGAAAAAAGTTAATATCATTTCAAAAAAAGAACGACAGAACTTTGTTTATTTGATCAAAAATTTTGAAATGACACTCACAAGACTACGTGATTTTAAAGAAGCTATCATAACAAATGGAGGGATTAAGGTAAAAGAAATAAATCCATCCACGATGGAATCAAAATTAGTAGAAGGTGTGTATTTTGCAGGTGAAGTGCTGGATCTTGATGCACTTACCGGTGGATTTAATTTACAGATTGCATGGTCGACTGCATATGCAGCAGGAAGCAATATCTGGTAACAAAAGGGAAGGATGAGATACGATGGGATATAATATAGCAATCGATGGGCCGGCAGGAGCTGGGAAGAGTACAATTGCAAAGCTTGTTGCAAAGAAAAAGGGATATATTTATGTAGACACTGGGGCAATGTACCGTGGGCTTGCAATTCATTTTCTGAAAAAGGGAATTTCAGCCGATGATGTAGCGGCAATTGAAGCAGCCTGTGATGATGCAGATGTGACGATCGGGTATGAAAATGGAATGCAGCAGGTATATTTGAATGGAGAAAATATCACTGCATTGCTTCGAAATGAGGATGTCGGGACTATGGCATCAAGAACTTCAGGAATTCCTAAAGTACGTGCCACACTCATGGATCTTCAGCAGACAATGGCAAGAACGAAGGATGTGGTAATGGATGGCCGTGATATCGGAACAGTAGTCCTACCAAATGCAGATGTGAAAGTCTATCTGACAGCCAGTGTGGAATGCCGTGCGAAGAGAAGATATCTGGAACTTCAGGAAAAAGGCGTGGAATGTAACCTGGAAGAAATCGCAAAAGACATTGAAGAAAGAGACTACCGTGATATGCACCGCGAGACATCGCCGCTTAGACAGGCAGAAGATGCAGTGTTGGTGGATAGTTCGGATATGACAATCGAAGAAGTGGCAGATGCAATCATAGAGTTGTGCAAGTAAATTGTAAAAAAATAAATTTAACACTTGCAATTGACAGTTTTATCTGTTAAAATACTATGTGTTGTGAGTCTGTGTACGCAGACATCTAAGTTCGTTAGGAGGTGCAATCATGGCTAAATGTGCTATTTGTGAAAAGGGTGCTCATTTTGGAAATAACGTAAGTCACTCTAATAGAAAATCATCTAAGATGTGGAAATCTAACGTAAAATCTGTAAGAGTTAAAACAGAAAATGGCGGAACAAAGAAAATGTACGTATGTACAAGCTGCTTAAAGTCTGGACTTGTAGAAAGAGCTTAATTAGAACGGAATGAAGAGAACCGAGGTTTAGCGACTTCGGTTTTTTTGTTGTAAAATTTGTAAAGTTAGAGTATAATGAAAGATAATATGTGAAAAAATCATCAGTATTTTTTTATAGAAAATGGAGGTACGGATATGAAAGGAAGTATGAGTACAAATTTAGGTATCATCACAATTGATCCGGATGTAATTGCAAAATATGCTGGTTCTGTAGCTGTAGAATGTTTCGGTATTGTTGGTATGGCTGCGGTCAGTATGAAAGACGGCCTGGTAAAGCTTCTTAAAAAAGAAAGTATTACAAAAGGAATTCATGTTTCTATTAATGAAGATAATAAGATCACATTAGATTTCCATGTTATCGTTGCTTATGGTGTAAGTATTTCTGCTGTTACAGATAATCTGATCAGCAATGTAAAATATAGAGTAGAAGAATTTTCTGATATGCAAGTAGAAAAGATCAACATCTTTATCGAAGGTGTCAGAGTAATCGACTAATTTAAGGAGGAACTACTAGTGGCAACTAATACGATTAGTGTGGAGCTGCTTGCAAAAATGTTTCTTGCAGGCGCCCAGAACATTGAAGCAAAGAAAGAGTACATTAATGAGCTTAATGTATTCCCGGTTCCGGACGGAGATACAGGAACAAACATGTCAATGACGATCATGGCAGCGGCAAAGGAAGTAACTGCACTTGCAGATATGGATCTTGCTTCTGTATGTAAGGCAATCTCTTCTGGTTCTTTACGTGGAGCAAGAGGTAACTCAGGGGTTATCTTATCACAGCTTCTTCGTGGATTTACAAAATCAATTAAAGAAGAAGAGGTACTTGACGTTCCGGCAATGGCAAGAGCGGCAGTTCGTGCAAAAGAGACTGCATACAAAGCTGTTATGAGACCAAAGGAAGGTACCATTCTTACGGTTGCAAGAGGAATGGCTGATAAGGCTGTAGAGCTTGCAGAGGAAACCGATGATATGGAAGTATTTATCTCAAAGGTGATCGAAGAAGGTGAAATCGTTCTTGCACAGACACCAGAGATGCTTCCGGTATTAAAAGAAGCGGGCGTTGTTGATTCTGGAGGACAGGGACTTCTTGAAGTAATCAAAGGTGCATACGATGCATTCCTTGGAAAAGAAGTTGACTATTCAGCTATCACACCAGATGCTTCAGCTGCAGTTACAAGAGTAAGTGCGGAAGAGCCGACGGATATCAAGTTTGGATATTGTACAGAATTTATCATTCTTCTTGAAAAGGATTTCACAGAGAAGGATGAAGTGGAATTTAAGGCATATTTAGAATCGATTGGTGATTCCATCGTTTGTGTGGCAGATGATGATATTGTTAAGATTCATGTTCATACAAATGATCCGGGTCTTGCAATTCAGAAAGCTCTTACGTTTGGACAGCTTTCTAAGATGAAGATCGACAACATGCGTGAAGAACATCAGGAGAAACTGATCAAGGATGCCGAAAAGCTTGCTGCCCAGCAGGCGTCTGTAAAAACAGAAGAGCCACGCAAAGAAAGTGGATTTATCGCAGTTTCTGTCGGTGAAGGAATCAATGAAATCTTCCGTGAACTCGGTGTTGACTATATCATCGAAGGCGGACAGACGATGAATCCAAGCACAGAAGATATGCTGAATGCCATCGAGAAAGTAAATGCAGAACATATTTATATTTTGCCAAACAATAAGAACATTATTATGGCAGCAAACCAGGCGAGAGATCTTACAGAAGATAAAGAGATTATTGTCATTCCTTCCAAGACAGTTCCACAGGGAATCGCAGCAGTGATTAATTTCAGTGCTGACGCTGGTGTAAAGGAAAATGAAGAAGTAATGATGGAAGCAATCGCTAATGTCAAGACTGGACAGGTAACATATGCAGTTCGTGATACGCATATTGACGATAAAGAAATTCACGAAGGCGATATTATGGGAATCGGCGATACCGGAATCCTTGCTGTTAGTACATCTATTGATAGTACAACAAAAGAAATGCTTGCACAGTTAGTTGACGAAGACTCAGAGCTTATCAGTATTTACTATGGAGAAGATGTTTCAGATGAAGATGCAGAACATCTTATCGCGGAAATTGAAGAGCTTTATCCAGATCAGGATGTAGATGCTCACCGCGGGGGACAGCCAATCTACTATTATATTTTAGCAGTAGAATAAAAGACAGAAAAAGAGAGTGTTGAAAGATACTCTCTTTTTTTAAACAAAATGAACAGGTATGAGATCATGAATGAGAAATCAAGTATAAGTGAGTTAAAGGGAATTGGTGAAAAAACAGAACAGCTTTTTCATAAAATAGGAGTGAGAACAATTGGGGATCTTTTGCGCTATTATCCAAGAGGATATGATGTGTACGAGGCTCCGGTTCCGATTTCAGAGGCTGAGATGGGAAAGACAAGTACCGTTTCTGGAATTATTTCTGCGAAGCCACAGGTGGGCGGTAACAAGAATATGCAGATTACGACCATCAGTGTGAAGGATGCTTCTGGAATTTTGAAAGTGGTATGGTTCCGTATGCCATTTCTTAAAAATACATTGGTAAAAGGGCAGGATATTATTCTCAGAGGAAGAGTCGTCGAGAAAAAAGGGCAGAGGTTTATGGAACATCCGGAACTCTTTTCTCCGGCACAAACTTACGAGATAAAACAGGATACGCTTCAGCCAATTTATCCGCTCACAGCAGGCCTTACAAATAATTTAATCGTGAAAGCAATGAGACAGGCACTGGAATATCTTGATCTTTCACAGGATTTTCTGCCGAACCGCATTCGAATGAAATATCATCTTGCAGAATATAATTATGCGGTGAGAGGAATTCATTTTCCGGAGAATAAAGAGCAGTTCTATTTTGCCAGAGAAAGGCTGGTCTTCGAGGAATTTTTGATTTTCATACTGGCACTCAGGCAGACGAAAGAAAAGAATGAAAAAGAGATAAATGGATTTTCCATCGTACAGAAAGCTGAAATCGATCAATTTTTGAAAAGCCTTCCGTATGAGCTGACGAATGCACAGAAGAAGGTCTGGAAGGAAATCCAGAGCGAAATGTGTGGAAAATATACGATGTCGAGGCTGATTCAGGGGGACGTTGGTTCAGGAAAAACAATTCTTGCAGTTCTGGCGCTGATGCTGGCAGGACTCAATGGTTATCAGGGGGCGATGATGGCGCCGACAGAGGTGTTGGCAAAACAACACTATGAGAGCGTTACAGCACTTCTTAATACCTATCAGATTCCTCTGAAAGCAGAACTTCTGACAGGATCTATGACAGTAAAAGAGAAGCGTCTTGCTTATGAGAGAATTGAAAATGGCGAAGTACAGATCGTACTTGGGACGCATGCACTGATTCAGGAAAAGGTAAATTACCAGAACCTTGCCATTGTTGTGACGGATGAACAACATCGTTTTGGAGTAAGACAGAGGGAAAGCTTTGCAAAAAAGGGAACCGTTCCGCATATTCTGGTCATGAGCGCAACACCAATTCCAAGGACCCTTGCCATTATTATATATGGTGAGCTTGACATTTCTGTGATTGATGAGCTTCCGGCAAATCGTCTGCCAATTAAGAATTGTGTTGTCGATACAGGATATCGGCCGAAAGCTTATCGTTTCATGCAGAAACAAATTGCAGAAGGAAGACAGTGTTATGTTATCTGTCCGATGGTGGAAGAGAGCGAAGCGATGGAGGCTGAAAATGTGACTGATTATGCCCGGAATCTTCAAGCGGAATTGGGAACTTCCATTCATGTTGCTGCCCTTCATGGAAAAATGAAGCAAAAGCAGAAAGATGAGATCATGGAAGCATTTGCCAGAAATGAAATTCAGGTTCTAGTATCGACCACGGTCATCGAAGTTGGAATCAATGTTCCAAATGCGACGGTCATGATGGTGGAAAATGCAGAGCGGTTTGGTCTTGCCCAGCTTCATCAGCTTCGTGGCCGAGTGGGGAGAGGAACACAACAGTCCTATTGCATTTTTATGAGTGGTTCTAAGACGAAAGAGACGAAAAAACGTCTGGAAATACTGAACAAATCCAATGATGGATTTTATATTGCAAATGAAGACCTGAAACTTCGCGGACCTGGCGATTTATTCGGTATCAGACAGAGCGGGCTGATGGATTTTCGTATTGGAGATGTTTTTCAGGATGCAAATTTGCTTCACAAAGCAAATGATGCGGCAAATGATATACTGTCAGAAGACC
The DNA here is from genome assembly GCA_029227655.1 of bacterium. GTDB lineage: Bacteria > Bacillota > Clostridia > Lachnospirales > Lachnospiraceae > Allocoprococcus. Next base: position 30,826 of record JAQYAI010000196.1, read on the forward strand.
CGGAACTTTTAAAGGATGAACATTTACGTATCAAAGAACATTTAAAACATTACATGACAGAGATAAATCTGGAAACAACACTTTAAGCTAGTGTAAAATTTTACTTTGCATCCTTAAGCCCCAGCATCTGTATGAGCGCAGAAGTATCTCCACTGAAAATATATCCATCCATGCCAAGTGCTTTTCCGGCAGCAATATTTTCTGATTTATCATCGATAAAGAAGCATTCTGCTGGTTTCAGATGATAGGTGTCAAATAGGTATTGATATATTTCAGGTTTTGGTTTTGCCATAGTAATTGGAGCTGAAAATACGATTCCGTCAAATTCATGGACAATTTTGTAATAGTCAGCATGTTCGGCAAACTGTATTGGAGCGTTAGAAAGAATGTAGAGTGACGCTCCCAGTTCTTTAAGACGCCTGATCAGTGCCCAGTTTTCTTCTATTGGGGTCAGATATTTGTACCAGTTCTGAAAAAAATCACTGACATTTGGATGTAGACGTTTTGGAACAAGGGTAAGTGCGTGCTGCAAGGCAGTGTGATAGTCGCAAGTGCCTTCATCAAGCTCGCTCCAGTACTGAAAAACAGCATTTTTTAAAATTGCATGGTCCTCAGGTGAATTGCAGAATTGATCAAGAATAGAATCTTCATCAAAAGCTGCAATGACATTTCCAAAATCGAAAACAATGTTTTTATATTTCAGCATAAAAATTCCTCCATCAATAAATCTATAAACTATTTATGATTGTAATGCGTTTTTACATAATATGTCAAGAAAAGCCTTCCAAAAAACGGTCAACGGAGGTGATGAAGATGAAAGACAGTTTTTTTGCTTTGCCGGGAGAGAAGCAACAGGCGATTATCAATGCAGGTTACCGGGTGTTTTCCCAGAATTCTTACAAAAATAGTCCTATGAGTGAAATTGCAGAAGCGGCTGGAATTAGCAAGTCGCTGCTGTTTTACTATTTCCGGAATAAAAAGGAATTGTACTTGTTTCTGTGGGATAATTGTGCAGAAACGACCATTGAATTTCTGACAAGATATGAATGTTACAATCAAAAGGAATTATTCGAGAGCATGGAACGGGGAATGCGGGCGAAGATGGAAATCATCCGTTTATATCCGGATATGGGGAATTTTGTAATTAAAGCGTTCTATGAAAAAGATCAAGAAATCAGTGCTGCCATTCAGGAAAGTTATCACAGATATTTTAATTTAAAAGCGGATCAGACACGTTTGAATTTTGATCCGGAACAGTTCATTCCCGGATTGGATATTCCTATGATGTACCGGGAAATGTATTGGGCATCAGAGGGGTATTTATGGGAGACCGTGCAGCGTGGAGATGTGAATATCGACCAAATGGAAAAAGATTTTACAAAGCTTATGGAATTCTGGAAAAGCGTTTATCTTCGGAAAAAAGGATAGGTACATAATAATGTCTCTCGCTCCAACAGATTGGAGTGAGAGACGTTGAACTTTATGTATTGTGTTAGATTAATGCTCTCACAGCATCGCTTACGACCTGAGATACGCGTGGATCAAATGGTTCCGGGAGAATGAAATCTTCATTTAATTCTTCTTCGGAAACAAGTCCTGCGATAGCAGTAGCAGCAGCAAGTTTCATTTCTTCTGTAATCTGTGGAGCACGTCCTTCTAAAGCGCCTTTGAAGATACCAGGGAAAACAAGCACATTATTTACCTGATTAGGGAAATCAGAACGACCAGTACCAATAACTTTTGCGCCAGCTTCTTTGGCAAGGTCAGGCATGATTTCAGGCACAGGGTTTGCCATAGCAAAAAGGATGGCATCCTTGTTCATGGAAGCAACCATTTCTTTTGAGACGATATTTGGAGCAGAGACACCAACGAAGATATCTGCACCTTTCAGAGCATCGGCAAGAGTTCCGGTTGCACCTTCCAGATTTGTGACCTTTGTCATTTCTTTTTGCATCCAGTTTAAGTTTTCATAATCTGGAGAAATGATTCCTCTGATATCACACATGGTGACATTAGGGAAACCATAATTGAGCAGAAGCTTAGTAATAGCGATACCGGCACTTCCGGCACCATTTACAACAACTTTACAGTTCTCTTTTTTCTTTCCAACTACTTTTAATGCATTGATAATTCCGGCGAGAACAATGATGGCAGTACCGTGCTGATCATCATGAAATACAGGAATATTTAATAGTTCTTTTAAACGTGCTTCAATTTCAAAACAACGTGGAGCTGAAATGTCCTCTAAGTTAATACCGCCAAAGCCAGGGGCAATATTCACGATCGTCTGAATGATTTCTTCTGTATCTTGTGTATCTAGGCAGATTGGTACGGCATTCACTCCGCCAAATTCTTTGAAAAGAACTGATTTTCCTTCCATTACAGGCATCGCTGCATATGGACCGATATTGCCAAGACCAAGAACTGCGCTGCCGTCGGAAACAACAGCGATAGTGTTGGACTTCATTGTATATTTGTATGCGGCATCTCTATCTTCGGCAATAACTCTGCAAGGCTCTGCAACACCTGGAGTATATGCAATTGCCAGTGCTTCACGACTGTCTACTTTTGCCTTTGAAACAACGTCTAGTTTACCATTCCATTCTTCGTGCATCTTTAATGCAGTTTCATAAATTGACATTATTGTATCCTCCCTTAACGAGTGCTTTATTTGCTGTTGTTATGATAACACTCCTCGAAGTGTAAATCAAATAAAAATAGTTTTTTTGACGTTATTCCAGCAATTGTGCCATAAGCCAGGCATAAATGATCTGGTTTTTTTTCTGCCAGTTGGCTGCGATTTTTTCTGCTTCTGCCTTTGAAGGAACAGAAAGGGTCAGGTCAATAAGGGGTTCCTGTTGTTCCAATACCTGGCATCTTACGGAATATTCGCCAGCTGTGTTCTTATAATAATCTGCTTTGATTGCAGTTTCGTTCTTGAGTTCATAGTTCTTTTCTTTCAAAAAGATATCGATATCCTCCTGAATTGCTTTGGAAATTTTGTTCTTAAAGAATTGGATCGATTCGGCGCCGTCTTCTGTAAGATGATATAGTGTTCTATTGTGAGTCGTCTCTTCGCGGATCAGTTCTGATTCACAAAGTTCTGCAAGTGCCTGTTGAAGTTTAAAATAAGTCGTATAGCCCTTGTCCAAGATAAATTCAGAGATTTGGGCATTGGTAAGTGGAAAATCTACTTTAGACAACATGTACATAATAATAAGCTTGTAGAGAGTAAAGGCTTCAGACATAAAATCCTCCTTATAATGGTGTAAATTCTTTTCCCTGCCAGATATGATGTTCGCGGAAATATTTTTGCATGGTGTTTAGTACCAGGCGTTTATTTCCTGTCCAGAGCGGTGCAATCAGAAGCGATTTCGGGCCGTCACCAGTCAGACGATGGATGACGATATCTGGTCTGAGATTGCAAATGCATTTACCAAGAAGCCCAAAATAGGTCTCCATGTCAGGGAGATAAAATGGTTTCTTTTTGTAAATATCTGCAAGATCGGTATGTTCTAATATATGAAGTAATTGCAATTTCATTCCATGAATTGGAAGCTTGTTCAGATATCTGATTGTTGCCAGCATATCATCAGCTGTCTCCCCTGGAAGATATAAGATGATATGCGTAATGATGGTAATGCCAAGCTTGTTCAGGTTCTGAACGGCATGTTCGAATACATCAAGATCATATCCCCGACGGATGAATGAAGCCGTCTCAGGGTGTATCGTCTGTAGTCCCAGCTCGATCCAGACAGGCTTTTTCTCATTCAGTTCCTTCAAAAGAGCAAGGACTTCCGTACCCAGGCAGTCCGGCCTGGTTGCAATAGAAAGAATTTTGACTTCCGGGTCTTCGATTGCCTCTGTGAAAATCTTTCTTAAATGGGAGATAGGTGCATAGGTGTTGGTAAATGCCTGAAAGTAGGCAATGTAGCCTTTTCCATGATATTTCTTACTTACCAGTTCTTTGCCCGCTTGGAGCTGTTCGGAAATCGACAAAAAAGGACCGGCAGCAAAATCTCCGGAACCACCTTCACTGCAGAAAATGCATCCACGAGTCCCGCAGGTGCCATCCCGGTTCGGACAGGTGCATCCACCATTCAGGGCAATTTTATATAGCTTTTCTCCGTAAATTTCTTTTAAATAATAATCTAATGAATAGTAGCGCTTTTCGCCCCAATGCTTTGGCTCAGATGCTACATTTTGATCATGAAATAAATGCATAATTCAAACCTTGTTTATTTTCCATTCTTCTATATATGATAACATCAATAAGTTTTGAAATCAAATAAAAATAAAGCTTTTCATTTTTTAAGAAATGTAGTATACTTTGATTTGTCTAAACAAGTGTATGTCGAGTCAGACAAGGAATCCCGGAAATTATAAATTTAATATATGATAAAATGATCAAGGAGGAGAAAATGACGAGAGAAAAGTATGAATCATTGCCACTTGCTACGTTAAAAGAACTGGCAAAAGCCCGTGGACTGAAAGGTGTCTCAACTTTGCGGAAATCAGACTTAATAGATGAAATGCTGAAAGAAGATGAAAAGGATAGTACAAAAGAAGCCAAAGAAGAAGTGAAAAATGAGAAGGCAGGAACAGCAGATATCGAGCAGCTTGACAGTGGGAATACAGTTGCCGGTATTCTTGAAGTTATGTCTGATGGATTTGGATTTATACGGTCTAAAAATTATTTACCAGGGGAAGATGACGTATATGTTTCGCCATCACAGATTCGTCGATTTGGACTGAAGACAGGAGATATTCTGACTGGAAATACGAGAGTAAAGACACAGACGGAAAAGTTCAGTGCATTACTCTATTTAACAAAAATCAATGGACTTCATCCGGCAGAAATTGCAAAGCGTAAAAATTTTGAGGACATGACTCCTATTTTCCCTAATGAAAGGCTAAGCCTTGAAGCAGGAAAGACCAGCACAGCCATGCGTGTTATGGATCTTATTTCGCCAATCGGAAAAGGACAGAGAGGGATGATCGTATCACCACCTAAAGCTGGTAAAACTACTTTATTAAAACAAGTAGCTCTTTCCATCCGTAAGAATAATCCGGAAGTACATTTATTGATTCTTCTTATTGATGAACGTCCAGAAGAAGTAACAGATATCAAAGAGGCAATTGAAGGAAATAATGTAGAAGTCATTTATTCTACCTTTGATGAGCTTCCGGAACATCACAAGAGAGTATCTGAGATGGTGATTGAGCGTGCAAAACGTCTGGTAGAACACAAGAAAGATGTTGTGATTCTTCTTGACAGTATTACAAGACTAGCAAGAGCATATAACCTGGTCGTTCCACCAAGTGGAAGAACACTTTCAGGTGGTCTTGATCCAGCCGCCCTTCACATGCCAAAGCGATTCTTTGGTGCGGCGAGAAATATGCGTGAAGGTGGAAGTCTTACCATCCTTGCAACAGCATTGGTAGATACAGGAAGTAAGATGGATGATGTCATTTACGAAGAATTCAAGGGAACTGGTAATATGGAACTGGTGCTTGACAGAAAATTGTCTGAGAAACGTATCTTCCCTGCAATTGATATTCCAAAATCCGGAACAAGAAGAGAAGATCTTCTTCTTACAAAAGAAGAATCAGAGGCAGTGGATATCATGAGACGCGCTGTCAATGGAATGAAAGCAGATGAAGCAGTAGATAATATTTTGAATATGTTTGACCGTACAAAAACCAATGCAGAATTTGTGCAAATGGTGAAAAAAATGAAATTTATTTAGAATTCATCTTGCAATATTGTCATAGTTATGTTACAATGACAGAGCTGTTTAAAGACATTAGCCGCGTGAAAACGCGTAAAACGAATAAAATAAGAAGAGGTGAAAATCATGAAAGAAGGAATCCATCCAACATATCATCAGGCAACTGTAACATGTAACTGTGGAAATACATTCGTAACAGGATCTACAAATGAATCAATTCACGTAGAAGTTTGTTCAAAATGTCATCCATTCTACACAGGACAGCAGAAAGCTACTCAGGCTCGTGGCCGTGTTGACAAGTTTAACAAGAAATACGGAATTAAGTAATTATTTAAGAATGATTCAGGCTGAGATTAGAAAATCTCAGCCTCTTCTTATATTTGAGGTGAGATTAATATGAAATCATCCAACATCGGAGGTCAGGCTGTTCTGGAAGGCGTTATGATGAAGAATCAGGATCAGTACGCTGTTTCTGTAAGAAAGCCTGATGGTGAAATTGAGACAATGACGGACACTTATACCAGTGTCACGGGAAAATGGAAGAAGCTGACACAGATTCCATTTGTCAGAGGAGTATTTAATTTTATAGATTCGCTTGTACTGGGAATGAAGACGCTTGCATGGTCTTCCAGTTTTTATGAAGAAGAGGTGCAGGTGAGAACAGAAGAGGAAGCGCGAAAGGCAAAGCAGAAAGAAGATCTTTTTATGGGCATTACCATGGTATTTTCCTTTGTTCTTGCGATTGGTATTTTTATGATTCTTCCGTATTTTCTGTCTGATCTGTTGAAAAGATGGATTGCATCTTATACCGTCAGACTGATTTTTGAAGGGATTATTCGTATTATTATTTTCGTGGGATACGTTGCAGGAATTTCTTTGATGGAAGATATCAAGAGATTGTATCAATATCATGGCGCAGAGCACAAATGCATCAATTGTATTGAAAGCGGACTTCCGCTCACAGTCGAGAATGTTCGTAAGAGTTCCAAGGAGCATAAGCGTTGTGGAACCAGTTTTATGCTGTTTGTTATGATTGTAGGAATTGTACTTTTGTTCTTTGTCAGAGTAGAATCCATGGTAATGAGAGTAATTGTTCGTATTGCATTACTGCCTTTAATCGCAGGAATATCTTATGAGCTGATCAAATGGGCTGGAAGAAGTACAAATCCGATTGTATGTGTGCTTAGTAAACCAGGACTTTGGCTTCAGCGTCTCACGACAAAAGAACCTGACGATTCTATGATCGAAGTTGCGATTGCATCTGTGGAAGCTGTTTTTGATTGGAAAGAGTTTTTACATAAATATCACAATTATCAGGAAGAGGAATAAAAAGTGACGTATCAGGAAGCGAATCAGAAGGGAAGAACTATTTTAACAGAACATCAGATCGAAGATGCGTCAGTTGATGCGTGGCTTTTGATGGAATTTGTGACGGGAATGTCCAGAACCAGATTTTTCGTAGATGGGATGTCCCAGATGAAATCAGAAGAGAAAGAAAGATATTTTCAGCTGATTGAAAAGAGAGCTGGGAGAATTCCGCTTCAACATCTGACTGGTGTGCAGGAATTTATGGGATTTGAATTTATGGTAAATGAGCATGTGCTGGTTCCAAGACAGGACACCGAGCTGTTAGTTTTGGAAGCAGAAAAACAGCTTAGAAGTTCGTCCGGTGAAAATCTGGAAGTATTGGACATGTGTACAGGATCTGGCTGTATTGCCATCAGTCTGAAAGCCAGAAATCCGCAAATTCAGTGCATAGCGGCAGATATTTCAGAGAAAGCCCTTGAAATGGCAAAGAAAAATGCCGAGAAAATGCAGTCAGAAATCGTATTTGTGCATACGGATATGTTTTCAAATATAACAGGTACATTTGATATGATCGTATCCAATCCACCTTATATACCGACGAAGGTAATCGAAAGTCTGGAAGAAGAAGTGCGATTATATGATCCATTTTCTGCATTAGATGGAAAAGAGGATGGCCTTTATTTTTATAGAATTTTGGCCAAAGAAAGTCCACGCTTTTTGAAAGACGGTGGAAGGATCTATATGGAAATCGGACACGATCAGAGTGCATCGGTAGAAGCACTTCTTAAAGAGGCAGGATTTGAGGAAATCCGCACAGAAAAGGACCTGGCAGGACTTGACCGTGTTGTTTGTGGCGTGTACAATAAATCAGAAAAGGATAGATAGCAGGAGGATAAGAAAATGTTTGATAAATTGGAAGATTTGCTCATTCGTTTTGAAGAAATCATGGGCGAATTGCAGGAACCAGATGTAGTAAATGATCAGGCTCGTTTCCGCAAATTAATGAAAGAACAGAACGATTTGACACCGATCGTTGAAGCATATAAAGAATATAAAAATTGTAAGCAGAATATCGAAGACAGTTTACTTATGTTAGAAGAAGAAACTGACGAGGAAATGAAAGAACTTGCAAAAGAAGAATTAAGTGATTCGAAAAAACGTGTGGAAGAATTAGAACAGGAACTTAAGATCCTTCTTCTTCCAAAAGATCCTAACGATGACAAGAACGTTATCGTAGAAATCCGCGCAGGTGCAGGTGGAGATGAAGCAGCTCTTTTTGCAGCAGAGATTTATCGTATGTATGTACATTATGCAGACAGCAGACGCTGGAAAACGGAGATTATTTCTCTGAGTGAAAATGGAATTGGCGGTTTCAAGGAAGTTGTATTCATGCTTACAGGACAGGGTGCATACTCTCGTATGAAATATGAAAGTGGTGTACACCGTGTACAACGTGTGCCGGAAACAGAAAGTGGAGGACGTATCCATACATCTACGATCACAGTAGCCGTTATGCCGGAAGCAGAAGAAGTAGACGTAGTCATTGACGAAAAAGATATTCGTATTGACGTAATGCGTGCATCAGGTAATGGTGGACAGTGTGTCAATACAACAGACTCAGCAGTACGTTTAACGCACTACCCAACAGGAATTGTAATTTACAGCCAGACAGAAAAGTCGCAGCTTCAGAATAAAGAAAAAGCGTTCCGCCTGCTTCGTTCAAAATTGTATGAACTGGAATTGGAAAAACAGCAGTCAGCAGAAGCGGCTGCAAGAAGAAGCCAGATTGGAACCGGTGACCGTTCTGAAAAGATTCGTACTTACAACTTCCCACAGGGACGTGTGACAGATCACAGAATTAAACTTACGCTTCATAAGTTAGATACAATCCTCAATGGAGATATTGATGAAATCATCGACAGCCTTATCGCAGCAGATCAAGCCGCGAAACTGGCAAATATGCAGGATGAGTAGAACGCTTGGTTTTGGAGAAAAGTTTGAGCATATGATGTAAAAACAAATGCCCTATATCAGTTCAGGTGGCTGATATAGGGCATTTTTCGTGCAGAAAAAGCGGTTGTGGAAACAACTTGGCTACTATATAATGAAAAAAAGACGTTTTGGGCGTATTAGCAAGAAATGTATGTTAAGTGCCTATAATAATGCATGAAAAGCAGGCAGAGCGCGGGAAATTGGGCTTATTGGCCAGTATTATATATTATACGCCCAATTTTGCGATGTAAATCCCAGCCGCAAGGCTTGATGATATAAAACAAAGGTCTGAATTTGAGGAGGAATGACAAATAATGGAATCTGGATATGGAATTTTAAGCAATGACTACGACTGGTTAGATTCTTTTTTACGTAGTTTTCCAGGTGTTACCAGGGATTATAAGGAAGAATGGCAATGGATTCGTTACCAAGTAGGAGATAAAATGTTTGCTGCTGTTTGTAAGGATGCTGCAGGTACACGTGATATTATTACGCTTAAACTGGAACCATCTGATGGGGATTTCCTTCGTAATCAATATGAAGATATTATCCCAGGACATTATATGAACAAAGTTCATTGGAATTCCATCTATTTGGATGGAAAAGTGCCGATTGATATCATAAAGGAATCGATAGATAAGTCTTATCATTTGGTATTGGCTGGACTTACTAAGAAAAAACAGAAAGAAATTGAAAATAGCTGTAGCTTATGAAATTGGAAAAACAATATCTTGGAGAATTGAAAAAATTAGAATGATAGAGAAAATGATGTATGAAGATTGAAAATAACGATTTATACATAAGGAATGCAGATGTTGATGATTGTGCGCAACTTGCAAAATGGTGGAATGATGGTGGTGTAATGGCTCATGCAGGATTTCCAAATGGACTTGGAAGAGTAATATTAAGTATGCTCATAAAAAAACTATTTTCAATGGGTTATACAAAATTGTTCTTGATACGAATTTGAAAAATGGTAGAGCTCAACATGTGTATGAATTGCTTGGTTTTCAAAAAGTACGTGTAAATGAGAATTCTTGGACAAATCAAGTTGGCGAATTACAATCATCTGTTGACTATGAATTAGTTCCAAATAATTTTATTGATTGGTCAAGATAATAAATGGAATGGCGATTATAGTTCGGCATTTTGCGGAATTCTAAAGAATTTGAATATATGGTAAATCCATATTTTATATACTTAAAGATTGAACAAATGTTCGATATATGCTACAATGTTATTGTGTAATTGAAAGAAGTTCGGGTGTGAATTTCCGGTTGTTAGATGCCCTCTAGTCCTACGAAAGAGGGTGATGCCCTATGAACACAATGGAAGTGCTTACTTTATTGCTTGTTGTTTTTGCGGCGCTGTCGTACATAGACAATCATAATAACAAAAAGAAATAAGTACCCGACACGGCTCAAAGTTTTGGGTACTTATTTCTTAAGTTTCAAATACTGAGGGCAAATCGGAGTCACATCCGATTACCTTTGAGTAAATTATACACTAGGGTGGCTGAGAAATCAACCACTCTTTTTACTCATACTTGTCATAGCACTTTTGCTATGAGCGAGACAATTTCTATGTAATATACCTAAAAGTATGGAGAAAAGATATGCAGAAAATATTAATTGTAGAAGATGATGAAAAGTTAAGACATGAATTGGAAATATTCCTGAGCAGGAATGGCTATCAGTCATGTGGCCTCGAACACTTTGAGCGAACACTGGATGATATGTTACAGGAGGATGCTAGCTTGATTTTGCTGGACATTAATCTTCCGAATGTGGATGGGGAATACATCCTCAAAGAATTTCGGAAGATATCCGATATACCCGTAATTATGATTACCAGCAGGGACAGCGAGATGGATGAGCTGCTATCTATGCATTACGGTGCGGATCATTATGTGACGAAGCCGTTCAATACGCAGATTCTTCTTGCGAAAATAAGGGCGGTTCTGAAAAGGACAAACAATTCTGCTATGCAGGAAAGGATGGATTGTGGCAGGTTTGTGCTGAATTTTTCCAAAAGCCGGATTGAGAAAGAGGAGAACATGGTGGAACTTACGGCAAATGAGCTGAAGATCATGAAATGTCTGGGAAAGAAGAAAGGAAACATCGTCTCCAGAGAGGAAATTATGAATGAATTGTGGGATAGTGATGCGTTCATAGATGATAATACTTTGACGGTGAATGTTACGAGAATTCGAAAAAAGCTGGAAGAAATCGGTCTGGAGGATGTCATTGTGACAAAGAGAGGACAGGGATATAGTTTGTCTGTATAAAGAGGAGAAGATATCATGAACTTTAGACGATATTTAAAAGATCGATGGAAAATGCTGTTGCTGCTTGTCTTTGCCGTAGTGACAGGTGAAATTTTTCTGCTCGTTTATCCGATACATTGGTTTGTTCGGATCTATCTGGCAGTGAGCACTTTAGTCATGTTCCTCCTGGGAGTCTGGCTGGAATATCGGTCTAAAAGAGCATTTTACGAAGAGGTGGAAGGAAAGCTGGCGGGACTTGAGGAAAAGTATCTGATTATGGAAATGCTTCCACAGACAGAATATGTGGAGGAGGAACTGCTTCGTGACATTTTGCGGGATACGAATAAATCCATGACCGAAAAGGTAAATGAGTATAAACGCATTCAGGAGGAGTATAAGGAATACATTGAACTTTGGATTCATGAAATTAAGCTTCCTATTGCAACTTCAAAAATGATCATCGAGAATAATCGAAATGAGATTACGAAGAGTATGGAAGAAGAGCTGACAGAGATCGAGAACTATATAGAACAGGCACTTTACTATGCCAGAAGTAATCATGCGAATAAAGATTATTTTGTGACGGAATCCGTGATGAAAAATATGGTAAATGAAGCCATAAAGCAGAACAGACAAAGCCTGATCCGACAGAGAATCCGGATTGAGGTTGAAGAAATGGAACAGACGGTGTACACGGACGCGAAATGGTGCCAGTTTATTTTGAATCAGATCATTGCAAATAGTATCAAGTACAAGAAGGCAGAGGATTCTGTCATCCGTTTTTATGCAGAAGAGGGGAAAGAGCAGATGATTCTCTGCGTTCAGGATAATGGGATTGGAATAAAGAAAGAAGAAGTCGGCAGGGTGTTTGAAAAAGGCTTTACCGGAAGCAATGGACGGATTGGGAAGAAGTCCACTGGCATTGGGCTGTATCTGTGTAAGAAACTGTGTGATAAATTGGGACTTGGAATCGAGCTTGTGTCAGAGGAGGGACAAGGTTGTCTGGTCAGGATCATCTTTCCGAAGGGCAGTTTTTCCTTAAGAGCGTAAATTTGAGAGGAGGGATAAGAATTTCTTGTCCTTCCTTCTTTTGATGAAAGCTTACAATAATGTAAGCTTATCGTAAGCTGTATCAATGGATGGTAAGGAAGAAAAAGCGTATGATGGGAATAGAAAAAAGGAGGAATACATCATATGAAACATGTGTTAGAAGTAAAGGAAATTGAAAAATATTACGGAAATAAATCTAGTCTTACCAAAGCCATTGATCATATTAGCTTTTCTGTGGACGAAGGGGAGTTCGTAGGAATCATGGGAGCCAGTGGAAGTGGAAAAACAACGCTTCTTAACTGTATTTCCACCATCGATAAGGTTACTGCAGGTCATATTATGATCAATGGAACGGATATCACCCGGTTAAAGGGAAATGCTTTGAATCAGTTCCGGAGAGAGGAGCTGGGATTTATTTTTCAGGATTTCAATCTGCTGGATACCCTTACTGCATACGAAAATGTGGCTTTGGCACTGACGATTCAGAAAGTGAAGCCATCAGAGATTGACAAGCAAGTAAAGCAGATTGCAGGGCGGCTTGGTATTGTAGACATTCTGCAGAAATATCCGTATCAGGTATCTGGTGGGCAAAAGCAGAGGATTGCTGCCGCAAGAGCAATCGTTACCAATCCGAAACTGATTCTCGCAGATGAACCGACAGGAGCCTTAGACTCAAGGTCAGCGAGACAGCTTTTGGAAAATTTCGAAGTTCTGAATCAGACAATGAATGCAACGATTCTGATGGTAACCCACGATGCCTTTACCGCCAGTTATGCAGACAGGATTCTATTTATCAAGGATGGAAAGCTCTTTAATGAGTTGATGAAAGGCGGGGAAAGCAGAAAAGAATTCTTTGAAAAAATCATAGATGTGGTCACACTTCTGGGAGGTGAGCTGAATGAAGTTATTTAGAATGTCCATAAAAAATATTCGAAAAAGTGTGAAGGATTATACCATTTATTTTCTCACACTCATCCTGGGAGTGGCTATCTTTTATATCTTTAATTCTCTGGATAGCCAGGAAGCGATGCTTGTCGTGAGCAGCTCCACACGGGAAATTATCAAACTGATGTTAAGCATGATTCAATTCGTATCCATCTTTGTGGCTTTGATTCTGGGTTTTTTGATTGTGTATGCAAATAATTTCCTGATTAAAAGGCGAAAAAAAGAATTTGGCCTTTACATGACATTGGGAATGGGGAAACGGCAGATATCAGGAATTCTGCTTGGCGAGACATTTCTCATTGGGTTGTTGTCCCTTGGAATCGGACTGGTGATCGGAGTCTTTGGTTCGCAGCTGATGTCCATTCTGGTGGCAAAATTGTTCGAAGCAGATATGAGTGAATATCAGTTTGTTTTCTCGGAAGCGGCATGTGTGAAGACTTGCCTGTATTTTGGTGTGATGTATGTTGCTGTGATGGTATTCAATGTATTTGTCATTTCAAGATATAAACTGATTGACCTTCTTAGTGCGGCAAAGAAGAATGAAAAAGTCAAAATGAAAAATCCGGTCATTTGTGTACTTGTGTTCTTGGTGGCAGCGGTGACACTGGGATACGCATATTACCTGGTAACGGCTGGAATTCATAAGATTGACACAATCGATAAAATTGGAATTCCGATATTAATGGGCGTCGTATCTACATTTCTGATTTTCTGGTCGGTATCAGGACTGGCGCTGAAGCTGGTGCAGATGAATAAGAATATGTATCTTAAGGGATCAAACTTATTTATTTTGAGGCAGATTCATAACCAAATCAATACAACAGTCGTAAGTATGACCATTATCTGTCTGCTTCTCTTTATGACAATATCAGTATTATCTTCAGCGTTGTCACTTAACAGGCTTCTGACACAGGATATGGAAAAAATGACACCTGTAGATATCAATTTGTATAAAACTGCAGAACTGCCGAATAATGGGGAGTATTCAGAGATGCAGATTCAGGATTCAAGAAAGCCGGTCAGTGAGACGCTAAAGGAAAATGGGCTGGATATGAAGCTTCTGACGGATGTGGTAGAGGTGACGACTTATCAGACAGACGACTGGACCTGGGAGGATTCCCTGAAAAGCATTATAGACAGTGCAAAAGAACAGTTTCCGATGTTGCGATATGATTTGGCGGAAGAATTGATACAAGTATCCGATTATAACAAGGTTGCACGTCTGTATGGAATAGAAGAATATGAAGTGGCAGAGGATGAGTATATCGTACTGTGTAATTCTGATAATATGGTAAATCTCAGAAACTGGGCGCTTGAAAATGATACGGAGGTCACGCTTGGAGGAAAGCGTTATCATTCGAAATATAGAAAATGCCAGGAGGGCTATCTTACCATTTCGGCCAGTCATACCAATACAGGAGTTATCATTGTTCCTGATAATAGTATTTTTTCGGAAAATATAAAGGAATATCAGCATTATTTAATGGCAAATTATCATGCGGACAGTAAAGATGAAAAAAAAGAAATCGAAGGTATATTTGCAAATGAAAGAGAATCAGAATTAATTGATAACCTTGGGAAAAACCAGATTGAACTACAAGGTTTGACAAAAATTTCCATCATAGAATCCAGTAAAGGAGTTTCTACGATTATTACCTTTATTGCCATATATCTGGGAATCACCTTCCTGATTGCAAGTTCAGCAATTCTTGCACTGAAAGAACTGACAGAGAACTCAGATAACAGGCAGCGTTACACAATTCTCCGGAAGATTGGGATGGACGAGAAGATGATTCATCAGGCACTTTTCAGACAGATTGGAATCTTCTTTATGGCACCTCTTCTTTTAGCCATCCTCCATTCTGTATTTGGAATCCAGTTTGCATTAAAGCTAATTTCAGTTCAAGTCCAGGCAAAAGAGATGCTTCCATCCGTGGTTGCCACGGCAGTATTCTTGATTCTGGTCTATGGGGGATATTTCCTTGCCACCTATATAGGAAGTAAGAACATCATAAAAGAATAATACGATATACTTTCGAGAGAAATATGTGATTGATACACTTGGAATGTGTATAAAATAATAAGGGAATATTCGCTTATCCTATTGAATATTCCCTTATTTTTTAATACTATTTAAGGGAAAGAAAGGAGGAGTCAGGAAATGCGAAATTTCAATTATTCCGTAATCAAGGATCAGAAGTGGGATTCAGAAATTCTGGGATTGATTGCTGCAATTTACAAGGAAGCAGGAAAGCAAGAGTTGTATCTGAAACAGCGTCCGGAGGAATTGGAAAAACTTGTGGAGATTGCCAAAGTTCAAAGTACTGAGGCATCAAACGCAATTGAGGGCATTGTTACGACCAGTACCAGAATTCGCCAGCTTGTCGAGGAGAAAACAACACCGAAAAACCGTGATGAGCAGGAAATTGCCGGATACCGTGATGTGTTGAATATCATACATGACAGTTTTGATGCTATTCCTATTACAAGAAATTACATTCTGCAGCTTCATAAGATGTTGTACAGTCATATGTACAATCCGATTGCAGGTCAAACAAAGAATGTACAGAATTATATCAGTGCCACCTACCCAGACGGTCATGTCTGCGTGCTGTTCACACCACTTGCTCCTTTTGAAACACCGGAAGCACTGGACAGAATTTGTGAAGAATACAATCGTGTCATAGGAAACATGGAATTAGAACCGCTCATTGCCATTCCTGTATTCGTACATGACTTCCTGTGTATTCATCCATTCAATGATGGAAATGGAAGAATGAGTCGTCTGCTCACAACACTTCTGTTGTATCGTAGCGGATTCTATGTCGGGAAGTATGTCTCTTTGGAGGCAAAGATTGCAAAGAATAAAGACTTATATTACGAAGCTCTTGCTGCATCCCAGACAGGATGGCATGAAGGAGCGGAAGATGTAGTGCCGTTTATCAAATACCTTCTCGGAACGATTCTTGCGGCCTATAAAGATTTTGAAGAACGGATGGCATTGGTCGAAACAAAGCTTCCTGCATTTGAAATGGTACGCAGAGCAAGTCAAAACAAAATTGGACGATTCAATAAGCAGGATATTCGTGAATTGTGTCCTACACTTAGTGACAGTTCTATCGAAGGTGCTTTGAGGAAACTGGTTGCAAGCGGTGAATTAATAAAAGAAGGAAAAGGAAAAAGCACCTGTTATTTCAGACTAAAATAATTTGTTAGAGTACCTGACTTCAATATGTAAAAGAATAATACAATATTGACAAATAAACGGTCGTTTACTAAAATGAGAGTAAACGACCGTTTACATTTAAAGAGAACCATTTATTGAAAGAAGGAAAGATGCAATATGGGCGACACGAAGGAAAAGATTTTAATGACGGCACTGCAGTTATTTGCAAGAGATGGTTATGAGGCTGTATCTGTCAGAACGATTGTAGAGGAACTTGGGATGACAAAAGGTGCGTTGTACAGACATTATAAAAACAAGAGAGATATCTTTGACAGCATCGTAGAAAGAATGTTTCAGATCGATGCCCAAAGAGCAAATGATTACCAAATGCCGGCTAAGACCTATGAAGTGATGCCGGATTCGTATCAGAATACCTCTTTGGAAGATATTCAAACATATACCATAGAACAATTAAAATTTTGGACAGAGGATGCGTTTGCAACGAAGTTTCGAAGAATGTTGAGTTTGGAACAATACCGAAACGCAGAAATGGCAGAGCTCTACAGTCAGTGTATTGTTGCAGGTCCGGTTGCATATACGGAAGATTTGTTTCGCGAGCTGATAAAAGAAGGTGTATTGAAAGCAGAAAATCCCAGACAGCTTGCAGTAGAATACTATGCCCCTCTTTTTCTTCTAATCAATATGTTCGACCAAACCGGAGAAATTGAGGAGTATATGGAAATTCTCAAGAATCATACGAAACACTTTTGGGAGAAATATGTGATGGATGTAGGAGAGGAAGAAGGATATGAGTAACGTGATTGATATGAAGCAATATGGTTTGACAGAAACATTTGAAAAAACAGCAGAAAGATATGAAAATCTGACGATTGCCCGCGTTCTTTCGCAGGAGAAGGGAAGTTATCGGCTTCTTTCTTCGCAAGGTGAAAAATGGGGGGAAATATCGGGCAGATTCCATTATGAGGTGCAGGCAAAATCAGAATATCCGGCAGTAGGAGATTTCGTTATGGCTGACTGGAACAAAAGCGGTGGAAATGCTGTCATTCACCATGTGTTACCTCGAAAAAGCAGTTTTATCCGTAAAGCAGCCGGTGAAAAAAAAGAGGAGCAGGTCGTTGCTGCAAATATTGATACCGTATTTTTATGTATGGCTTTGAACAATGATTTCAATTTACGCCGATTAGAACGCTATGTATCCATTGCATGGAACAGTGGTGCTACGCCGGTGGTTGTTCTGACAAAAGCGGATCTTTGTGACGATCTGGAAAGTAAACTACAAGAAGTATCCTCTGTTGCGGCAGGGGTAGATATTTTAGTAACAAGTGCTGTAGGTCAAGATGGTTATAAGCAGATTTATCCGTATCTTGGAGAGGGAAATACCATCGCATGTATCGGTTCCTCCGGGGTAGGAAAGTCGACGCTGATTAACTGCCTGCTTGGAGAAGGACGTTTGGAAACCAATGGACTTCGAAATGATGATAAGGGGAGACATACGACAACCCATCGGGAACTGATTCTTCTGCCGTCAGGCGGGATGGTGATTGATACACCAGGGATGCGTGAACTGGGCATGTGGGATGCCGGAGATGGAATTGATCAGACGTTTTCGGATATCGAGAAATTGGCAAAGAGCTGCCGCTTTCGTGATTGTTCACATGCAGGAAAGGAACCAGGGTGTGCAGTACTAGAGGCAGTGGAACGTGGAGAATTGTCACTCGATCGACTTCGTTCCTATCAGAAGCTGATGAATGAGAACCACTATATGGAAGATGCACAAGGCTATCTGGCTGAGAAAAAGCAAAAATTTAAGAATATTTCGAAAATCAATAAAAAGAATCGGAAAAGATAGTGGTCAAAAATCGTTAGGAGGACAAAAATGAATACAAACAATATTATCATACGTTTAGAGAAAAAAGAAGAATATCGTGAAGTGGAAAATTTGGTAAGAGAAAGCTTTTGGAATGTATATCGTCCAGGATGCTTTGAACATTATGTCTTACATCAGCTTCGGAATGATCCGGCATTTGTTCCGGAGCTTGATTTTGTTATGGAACAGGACGGCAAACTGATTGGTCAGAACATGTTTATGAAAGCAAATATCAAAGCGGATGATGGCAGAGATATACCAATCATGACGATGGGGCCAATCTGCATTACCCCTGAGCTGAAAAGAAAGGGGTATGGAAAGATTTTATTAGATTATTCCATAGAAAAAGCGAAGAAACTTGGGTGTGGTGCACTTTGTTTCGAAGGAAACATTGACTTTTATGGGAAGAGTGGATTTGCCCTTGCAAGCACCGTTGGCATTCGCTATCATGGTTTGCCGGAAGGCGAAGATGCTTCCTTCTTTTTGTGTAAGGAATTGATTCCGGGATATCTTGATGGGATTACAGGTGAGTATGCAACGCCACAGGGGTATTTTGTGAATGAAGCGGAGGTGGAAGCATTCGATAAGGAGTTTCCAGTTAAGGAAAAAATGAAACTCCCGGGTCAATTATTCCAGGAGTAATCAATTAAATATATAAGAACAGAAAAGTAAATGGAATCATATCGGGATTCTCTTGACAAGTCTCAAATTTGAGATTAATATGAAATATAGAATAGTCTCAAATTTGAGAACGGTTAAAACAGTCGTGTTTAAACAGGAGGAACTGACTATGAAAAAATATGTGATGTTAACGTTAAAAAAGGCATTGCGAACGTATCTGATGATTTTTCCATTTGCAATTATTGGTGGTATTACCGTCGGAATGTATACCTTTGAGCATTCGACCCCGGAGGTTATAGAAGCGGCCATTGAGCAGTTAGGAAGTTATCAGGCGTTGATTGCAGTAACTATGATTCAGACTTTGGTGTATTCATTGTTTGGCTGGGTTGTTGGTTATTTTATTGTGGATCGGGTTGGGCTTATAAAGCCTTTTCGGTTTGATAAGGAAGTTCTTGGGAAGGTCTGGCCCGTAATCCTTGTTCTTGCACTTGCATTTGCCGCAGATTACTTTGTGATGGGACGCCTGATTCCAGAAGTGGCTGCAGATTATGAAAAGGGAATTAGTCTGGCATACTTTGTTTCTTCATTAACTTATGGTGGAGTGATTGAAGAAATATTACTTCGTTGGTTTTTCATGGGACTCATCGCACTGATTCTTGTGATGATATTTGCGAAAAAGAAAAAGAAAGAAGAAATACCAGCCTGGATTTTCATTACAGCCAATGTAATTGCTGCAGCAGTATTTGCCGCAGGACATTTGCCTGCAACACAGATGTTTTTTGGAAGAATTACCGGATTGATTCTTGTTCGTTGTTTCCTGTTGAACGGAGTGTTTGCATTGTTCTTTGGAAGATGGTTTCGCAAGTATGGTATCCAATATGCAATGTTGGGCCATTTCGGGATTCATCTCATATCTAAAGTGATATTGATGTGTATGATTTAGTCTGTGCTACTAGATGAAAACGAGGGATGGAGAATCATTATGAAAAAAGATTATATGGATGCTTGCATGAATTCCACACGTCAGCGGATTATGCAGGTTATCATGATAAAAAAAGAGGCGACATCTGCTGAAATAGGGGAAGAATTGCCAGATATTCCAAGGGCCAGCCTTTATCGCCATATAAAGGTGCTGTTAGATGCAGAAATCATAGTTGTCGTAAAGGAAGAGTCCAAACGTGGTTCTATTGAAAAGACCTATGCCATTGCAACGAAGATGCCTTATGAAGATACCAATCAGGAGTATAACAGTCTGATCCAGTCGGCACTGATGGGATTACAGGGGGAATTCCATCGGTATTTCAATGGAGTGAATCCGGATCCCAAAAGAGATTTGCTGACTGTGGGATCTGCTTCGCTTATGATGAGCGATGAGGAAATGATGGAATTTATTTCTGCCTATGGTCAGTTGGTTCAGAGATATTTGTCAAATAAACCGAGTGGGAGCAGGAAGGTAAGGAAGGTCACACTTGTTGTTTCTCCGAATGAGTAATGGAAATTTTCTTTTCTGTTAAAGATATATTGACAATGAGAACGGTCGTTAGCTATGATAAAGAAAACAATTGTTCGTGAATGAGTGCTTCATCCAGATAAACCGGAAGGCATTGCGTTTGCTGAACCGTCACATTTCGTGAT
This sequence comes from bacterium, assembly GCA_029227655.1. Classification (GTDB taxonomy): domain Bacteria; phylum Bacillota; class Clostridia; order Lachnospirales; family Lachnospiraceae; genus Allocoprococcus. The sequence goes on from JAQYAI010000196.1 coordinate 51,429, forward strand.
GATGTATGGAAAGGAGAAATTCGTTTGCTGAAAATTGCAATCTGTGATGACAGAAAAGAAGACAGAGACAGAATGAATCAGTATGTACAGCAGTTTTGCCAGGAAGGGATGTTGCAGGCTGAAATAAAAGTATTTGATCATCCAGATGACCTGCTCTGTGCGTGTGAGAAATTTAGGCCGCATATTTATATTCTTGACATTGTGATGCCTATGGTAAATGGAATACAGGTGGCAAGGGAACTAAGGTGGAACCAGCCAGATGCACAGATTGTTTTTGCTACATCGGAAGAATCCTTTGCACTGGAGTCTTTTGATGTGAATCCTGTTAATTATATAGTAAAACCCGTAAAAAGAGACAAATTGTTTGAAACACTACGTCTGGCTATGAAATGGATCAATTTGGAGGAAGAAAATACGGTCACCGTTAAAGTGAAAGGCGGATATCGCACCCTTCATCTGGGGGACATTATGTATTTAGATTATCGAAATCATGTGGTGACTTATCATCTGTTATCGGGAGAAACGATTTCTACCAGTACACTTCGTATCGGGTTTGCAGAGTATTTGGTGCAATATCATAAGGAAGATGATATTGTATTATGTCATGAGTCTGTTGCTGTTAACATTAAGTCCATTGATAAACTTACCAAAACAGATCTTATGGTGAGAAACCAGGAGATTCTTCCAGTGGCCAAAAGCCGGTATGCACAGGTTGCTGAAAAATATATGAACTATAGATTCCGCTAAATGCGGAGGAAAAAAGCCGTGTAAAACAGGCCGGAATCCGTGTGATTCCGGCCTTTCTTTCTGAAATTTGATATCTTCTGTATATGAGAATACAGCTTTACCGAAAAAAGTAAGTTTGGATTAAAGGATGGGAGATATGATGGGAAACAGAGAATATTTCGAAGTGCCGAATAAAAATGGAAACGTGTGGCCGGAGGATCTGTGCCCGGCATATACACCCAGGGAAGAAGCAATCGAGAGCCTGAAAGGATGTTGGTATTGCCGATATGCGGACTTTCATTTAAAAGAAGAGAGAGCCCTGGAAGTAGGGATATGCAAATGGCCGAATAAAGTTTTGTAAGTTGAAAAATGGTATATTGACAATGAGAACGGTCGTTAGCTATAATATAGAAAACGACCGTTTGCAATTGGAGGATTGAATATGAAAGATATGCCAACAAAGGAAAGAATATTATATGCAGCACTCGACCTTTTTTCCGAAAAAGGTTATGACGGTGTAGGGGTAGATTTGATTGCAGAGAATGCCGGACTGAAAGGGCCTTCTCTTTATAGACACTATAAAGGGAAAGAGGACATCTTTCGTTCTCTAATAGATATGGTTGAAGCCCATTATACGAAAGGATTTGGGTTAAAGAATACGAAGGGCAGATTTCCAGAAAGTATGGATGAGTTAATTGAGGATGCCATGAGAAGAATTCAGTTCACAATGCATGATGATGCAATTTACAAAACCCGAAGAATCCTGGCGATGGAGCAGTTTCGCAGTGAACGGATAGCGGAATTGACCACACGTTACTATTTGGAAAATCTACAGGAACTGTATAAAACTATCTTTGCAGATATGATGGAAAAAGGGATATTGAAGCAGGATGACCCAGAATATCTTGCACTTGAGTTTGTAGCACCAGCCACCCTTCTGCTCCATATATATGACAGACAACCGGAGAGAGAGGCAGAGGTTTTAGATAAAGTCAGAAAGCATTTTGAACATTTTGCTAAGACTTATAGATTCCATTAAGAACAATTAGGGAGAAAGAATGATGTCAACATATATATCAGCAACAGAACTACTGTTGGGAGCGGGAGATTTTCTGACCATTTATCTTTTTGGGTATATGCAGAGAACCTTCTGTGAAAAAAGAAACTGGATAAAAGACAGACCATTGCTGGTGCGAGTGATCTACCTGTTAGACTGGTGCATGCTTTTTGTGGCAAATCTACAGGAAATCCCTCCGCTGAATCTCTTGGCGATGATTTCAGCATATCTGATTCCGCTATTTCTAATTTATCAAGTGAAAAATTTCCGGGAACTGACCAATTTCTGGTTTTATATGGTAGGAACCATGGTGATGGAGGTTATTCTTGGAATCAGTGGAGGATATTTGAACAATGAAATGGGGTTTCGCACGCAGTATGAGCTGATCACGCCACAGATAGCACTTCTTATGAATTTTATAGAAATGATACTGGTACTTTTCATTTGCAGATTTGGAAGTAAGGAAAAAGATAAAAATACAGATCGTATGACTTTTTTACTTATGGCAATGCCATTGGTTTCTGTGGTGCTGATCGTTGTTGATATGTTTATGTTAGGGATGGGAGAGTATCAGAATTTCAACTCGGGACAGTTCCTTCGAACAGCAATTTTATTGGTGATTGTGAATATTGCGATTTTTGTCATTCTTGAAAAGTATACAGGTATAATGAGACGTGAAATAGAGCTTGTACAGGAAAAGGCGAAATGGAAATCCGATGCGGATATCATGGAAATGGCTGCAAAAACGATGAAAGAAAGACTGCAGTCAGCAGAAACACTGATGCAGAAAGACAGGATCATGCGGCATGACAGAAGACATTTTGAGGCTCTGCTGTATCAACTGCTGGAGGATGGAAAATCGGAGGAAGCAAAAAAATATCTGGAAGAGCGGCTTTCTATGGAGCCTAAAGGGATACAGAAATATTGCGAAAATACTACGGTGAATGCCGCCATCAGCCATTATCTGTCCTGGGCGAACAAGGAAGGAATTCAGACGACTGTTTCCGCAAATATTCCGGACAGTCTTCCAGTAGATGAAATGGAATTGGCAATCACCATCAGTAATCTGCTGGAAAATGCAATCAATGCCTGCCTGAAACTTCCGGAAGCAGAACGTTATTTGAAGCTGACAGCAAAATATAAAAACCAGCTATTGATTGAAATAGAGAATTCCTGTGAAGGCACGGTACCACTGAATCAAGATGGTCATCCGTTTTCCGACGAGGACAATCACGGAATTGGGACAAGAAGCGTGTTAGCTTTTGTGGGAAAAACAAACAGTGAGATTCAATATCTTGCGGAAGAAAAAAGATTTAGGGTGCGACTGATTGTGTAAACCAAGGGGGACGAAACCAAGGGGGACGGAGTTTTTTGGCTTATACTCCGTCCCCTATGGAAATTTTTGCAATGGAGGTATGGAATAATGTGCACGAGTTTTGTAGTAAATAAAGGAAAAACATTGGTTGGATGGAATTTGGATATTCTTAATATGATACATAGAGTTCGAGCTGCCGATGAAGGCGTTTATATCGAGATATACGATGAAAAGGAAGGATGGCTTCCACTGTTTGGTGCAAATTCCAGAGGTGATTTTGTGGGAATGCCTACCTGCTGGCCATATGACGAGCGGAGCAATCCAAAAGCAGACGCACCTATTTCAATGATGCTTGATATAGACTTATTATTACAGAAGAAGACATTTGAAGAGATAAAAACGATTGCTGAAAACGGTTCCGTTTATAGCATACCGGGAGTTACCTTTATGTCGGCACTTTCTGATAGAAATGGAAATGTGCTTCATATTATACCAGGACAGGGATATCAATATTATGAGAAACCAGAATTTGTGGTACTTACAAATTTCTCACCGTTCAAGGGGGATAATGAAAAGCATCCATGGATGGGAATGGATCGATATAAAGCAGCAGAAGAGTTGCTTTCAAAGGCTACAGAAACTTTTAGTGTAAGAGAATGCTTCGATATACTAAAAGCTTGTTCGCAAATAGT